>NZ_JBSWYM010000025.1:0-50075 GCF_056161105.1 Pseudoalteromonas sp. AWH4_217
GCCGTTGAGTACTATCAGCTGGCTGCTGAGCAAGGGCATGCGCACGGCCAGTGCAATCTGGGTGTGATGTATGAGCACGGAAGAGGCGTAGTGCAAAGTGATAAGAAAGCCGTTGAATACTATCAGCTGGCTGCTGAGCAAGGGCATGCGTACGGCCAATGCAATCTGGGTGTGATGTATAGGCTCGGCAAAGGCGTAGTGCAAAGTGATAAGAAAGCCGTTGAGTACTATCAGCTGGCTGCTGAACAAGGCAATACTAGAGCTCTGTGTAATTTAGGTTACATGTACGACTTTGGCAGAGGAGTAAAACAGAACAGTAAACAAGCTAATAAATACTATCGCCTCGCCGCAGAGAAAGGAAATAACCGTGCCCAGCTCAACCTGGCCTTCAGTTATTTTCAAGGTGACGGTGTAAAACAAAGCTACGTTCGGACAAAAGCGCTGTGCGAACAAGTATTCAAAGACCCCCAACTTAGCTTTGAAGCCTATGAGCTCTGCGATAGAGCAGAGCGTTTTGAACAATCAAAGTCAATTAGCGCTTTGAGAGAGAGGATACTCTCCCACCTTCAAGTCAAAAAACATCGTACTATGACTCATTACACGTCTTTCGATGTGGGCCAGGCCATTTTACTGGAAAAAAGCCCTTTCAGACTGGGGCATATCAATGCAGTCAATGACCCCAATGAGGGAAAGTTACTCTGGCAGGAATTAGGTTACGAGCCGGAAGAAGGCAATCCGGTATTTATTGGCTGCTTTTTACCGGACAGCGACAGCCTGAATATGTGGCGCTTTTACAGTAAAAACCATTTAAATGATGATGCCTGCGGCTGCGCCATTACTTTTAACACAGAGCGCTTTTTTGACTATCGATTACTGGAAGAGCAGGGCAACCACACAGAGCAAGAGGAAAGGATGCCGTCATTTACCAATACCGGCCAGTCTCCTCAGGAAAGCACTGCGTTTTACCGGGTTGTGTATCTCAAAGATAATTTTAAGATACTGGGCGAGGGTGCCAAAGAGCTGAGAACATACTTCAAGGACCTTAAAAAAGAGGTCGATAAATTTGTTGGCAAGAAACCTACACCCGAGAAATTACAAACACTTGCCTGGCTACTCGGCCCATTACCCTACCTGCTAAAAGACGCCCATTATAAGGATGAGCAGGAACACAGAGTGATAGTCACGCATTTGGACTATGGTGCAAAGGAGATCCAAAGCTCAGCTCCCGACTTTGCCAACGGCACTGCGCCACGCTTATATCTGGAGCTGCACAGAGACGATCATCTGGCCCCGATTGAGTACGTGACGCTTGGTCCCAAAGCGCCCAACAAAGAGATGATGGCACCGTATTGGCGCCATCAACTGGCAAGCAAGTTTTCCGAGCAATTACAAAATCGAAAGCCTCTGGATATTCGCCCCTCGCGCTGCGCTTATAAGTAGTGCGAGGCATCTTCGGTGTTTGTAGTCGGGCGTTTGGCGCGCTCGACCACCAGCAGACCACAGGCAACAGCGGCCGGTAGCCACATGGCCAGCCGGGCTCTGAGTAGAGCAGGTTCCATGCCCTGACGGCGGGCGCTGTGTACCAGCGCCTGTTCAAACGACATAGCCTGACCACAGTGGCTGAGCAAATCCGCCTGCCAGTGGGTGAGCGGCTGGGTGATCAGCCGATAGTTTTGCCGGGTCAGGGCGATATAACGGGTTTCTCTGCCAGGCAGGGTATGTGGCTGGGCAGTTTCTAACTGTTCAACCATGGGCAGCAGATCGTAATCACTGACCAGCAATCGCAGGCACGGTGGCACCATCAGATTGAGCGACGCGCCGCCGCCCAGCAGTTCAAATTCGTTCAGTACCAGCTCGGCTGGGGGCGTGTTTTCCAGTCCTTCGGCCAGTAGGACCTCCGCTTTGGCACGCTCGAACCGGGCCAGCTCCACGGGCACATCGAACATAGCGCGCTGTTTGTCGTCGAACTCCCCCTGTGGCCGGGTATTAGCCAAAAAACTGACAAACGATTTACCCAGCGTATGCAAAGTGAAAGACCGCGACGGTAAGGTCACGATATATGCCTTGGCAAACACCTCAAAGACGTCATCGCCCATAAAGGCGCAGAGCAGGGCAAATTCCCCTTTCAGGCATTCCACCAGTCGCATAACGTAGCCAGCGGCATAGATATCCACCCGACGCTCGGCTGGCAACTGTGGGGTCGATTTAACGCACTGTTCAAGTGTCAGGCCATCACGCTGGCCCGCTGTAAGCAACTTTTCTGGCAAGTCACCACGAGAAATTAAAACGTGAGACAACCAGTTTTGCAACTGGCTGAGTTGTGGGGTTGAGTAGGTCATTTTGCTACCGGTTTTAAGCTGTGTGCCAGGTCTGTATTTTGATGCATTTCCCGTACCACAGGCGTTGAAAATTTCGCCATATCGCTCTGGTGCACGGCCTGCGCGGGCATCTCGCCATTAAGTACCTGCTTTGCCTTATTCAGCTCCGCCACCAGGGTGTCAAATGGCGGAATATTGGCGTCCCATTCCAGTAAGGTCGACACGCCGCCGGTCAGCTGTTGCGCCAATGCATAAAGCGCCCAGACTTGCTGCGGTACAGGCTGGTCGTGGGTATCAATCAGGCAGTCGCCGCAATCGCTTGGGCCCGCCAAATGGATCTGCACAATCTGCTGGTGGGGCAGGGCACGAATATACGCCTCAGGATCAAAGCCATGATTAAACGCACTGACAAACACATTATTGACGTCGAGCAAAATACCACAACCAGTGGCATTCACCAGCTCGGTAAAGAAAGCCGGTTCACTCAGGCTGGAATGGCAATACTCCAGATAGGTAGACGGGTTTTCCAGCACAATCGGACGCTCCAGCACTTCCTGCACTTGCTTAACCCGACGGATAACATGGTCGAGACTTTCATCGGTCAGCGGCATGGGTAAAAGGTCGTGGCTATTTACCCCGGCCACGCCAGTCCAGCACAGATGATCCGACACCCACGCAGGCTGCACAAAATCGCTCAGTGCTTTGAGCTTGTTCAGATAGGTAAAATCAAGTGGATCTGTGCTGCCAATGTTCATTGATACGCCATGCATCACCATAGGGTAGTGTGCTCTGAGTGTTTCCAGCACGTGGCGGCCATAGCCAAAGTTGTCTATGTAGTTTTCGCTGATGATCTCAAACCAGTCCACCGGCTTTTTTGCCGTATCATGGTCAATGCTCATCAGCTCAGGGTAATGCTGGCTGCGCAAGCCAACCCCAAATCCTAAGTTCCCGGTATGAGAAAAAGAGGCTGCGGTATCACGCCGCGCCTCCCCATTATAATTATCCGACATGGCGCTTCCTTATGTTGAAGGCGGCAGTGCCAGACGAATGTCATCCACTTCTGGTGGCGCAGGGATTTCACCGGTCTGCTTATTAACCAGATCGTTGGCATTACAATAAGCCTGCCAGGCAATCTTGTACACCGCGTCCCCTTCTTTATAGGGCATTGGCGTGGTCTTATCAGATGAGTCGCAGTCCAGCTGTGGATCACCGCCATCAGGAGTAATGTAGCTAATCGGTGTGAAGTTGTTGTCTTCATCAAAACTAAACAACTGCATTTTATAGCCATCACTGTCATCGGCTGGCAGGGATGGGAATAACTGCGACGCCGAAATAGGCACAGCGCACCCACCCAGGTTATTACATTTGTTGTCGGCCGGCGCACTCTTAATGCCTTTAGCGCCACTGGCACCACAGCTGCCACCCGGTGTTGTGCTGTGAACAAAACCACAGCCACCCTGGGCTTTACAATCGTTTGAGCCTTTACAGCTATGGAACACCTGGGCTGGTGGTAGTCCTGCATCCTCCGATCTATAACTCATACCCTGGCAGGCATGATACAAGACGCCTTCTTCCTGCGGTGCAATGCCAGTCACCAGATCAGGTGCCATCCCAGTCGTGGCCCAGCAAATTGAGACACGGTCACCAGAGCCACCCATTGCAGGCCCGGGGAACTCATCGGTTTTCCCTGACCAGTAGCGGTCCAGCGCGGTTGTCAGACCTTTAATGGTTCCTACTGCCGACTGGCTGAACAGCAGGTGGGTTTCCACCTTGCTTTTTTCTGTGCTGCTGAGATTGTTCAGTGCAGCAACGATCTCATCAACCCCAGGTAAGTCTGGGTGCTGCTCTTTTGCTTTATCACAGGTACCCGGGTTCAGCATTTCCCTGTTCCAACGCTTACCTTCGGCATGCCAGTCTTTCCAGGTTAGGTACCTCTCTTGTTCTGAGTAGCTGGGATCACTGTATTTAACGATCAATTCCAGTGTTTGCTTGAAGATCAAGAAATGATCTTTGCGCTTATTCATGATCCGTGCACACGCCGATCCTGAGATAGGTGTACCCGGATAATCCGCTTTAAGTGCGTTCTCATCAGGCTGATACTTCTCTTGCACGGTATGCGTATCTTCAGTCTTTTGCGCAAACAAACTGCTCAGGGCTTTTTGTGCCCAGGCTTCATGGCTCCATTGCTGGCAGATTGTTTCAACCACGCCCTGACCTTCGCCCTGATCGGTAATGGCATTGATGTTGTTGATAAGTTTAACTTTGAGCTCATCGTGGCGTGTATCATCCAGTTCTGGCGAATTCAAAGACCCGTCAACGCCAGGAAATTGTGCCTGGTACTCGTCATCGCCGGGACGGACGTTAAAGTAGTCTCTTTGCACCGGTGTTGACCCTAACAGCGCATCGAGCAAAGACGTGCCATCGTCATACTGAATTTGCAGGTAGTTCCAGTAACACAGGTACATATGGCCGATTGAGCCAAACAGCGGCAGGTTGGTTTCATTGTAGCTGGGTTGCCACCAGTTGAACGGGGCATTTTCAAAGTACTTGGGACGACCATCTGCACCGGGTTTGAGGTACTGGGGTGCAATAATTTTTTGCGCGTCTTCTTCGGTTTCTTCAATCAATAAAAACAGCAGCGCCTGCTCTTTGTTAAGTTCCGTAGCATTCACCCTGAGATCCTGCAAACTTTCACCCTTAAAGTGGGCTTTAAAGTAATCCCTGACTTCAGGGCTCAGCTTATTCAGATCGCTGTCGCAGTCATTAAAATCCAGAATGTGCGGGATCATGGTCTGATTGTTGTAACACTGCCAGCCATATTTCTTATCGATCAGTGCCTCACTGGTAAAAGTCGGTGTAAGTCCGATCTTGCTGGCCATATTAGAAGCCAGTTGCAGGTGCAGCATTTCTTCAACAAACACACTGTATACACCATTGAATACTTGCTCGTTGACTGTTAAGACATCCGTCGGTGTCGGCTTCACTACGGCGTCATATTCATCGAATCGCCCCTTTGGCACCGTACCAGCTGTTGCTGCCAAACCAGGCCACCAACGTCCCGGATATAACCCGGAGTTGTCGCCAATCTGGTGCATCCCATAAATGGAGTATAGGCCAGTCATATACAGAGGAATGGTAAATAGCTCAACGTTGATAGCCGCCTGCGCGATGGCTTTCACACACGAGATATCAGCAGCCTTGTAATCAACGCTACGCGCTTTTATCTCTTGCTCTTGTTGCTTTGAAATTCTGAGTTCGGGCTTAATGATTTCTTTCAGCCCGCTCAATACGTCTTTGTTAATTGGTTCGTTCATGAACTTGCTCCTTCGTGACGGTTTGACTACTGCCCGTCCGTTTCTTCAAGGCGGTAGTGCTCATAAAAGGTAGTTCACAACAAAAGAAATTCCTATTACATCCTATTACTCACAAACAGAGTGTACAAAAGAAGAGGGATGTTTACCGACGCCGTTCAATCTCACAAAGGTCAGACGTCTGATTGTCGCAATATTGTGACGCTTGGAGCTGAGATTTAGCGCTGTCGGGACTCAGCCTTGCTTCGGCATCAATATCAATCCCATTTGCCAGGCAGGCTTCTTTGTAGGCTTGCTGTTGCTGTGCATTTACAACCCCGTTGGACAATGCCAGTGCAAGCCCGCCAGCCAATTCCAGCTCATGAAATATCAGGTTGCTGGCAGCACGGGGCGCCATTTCTATACTGGTCGATTCTTTATAAACGCCGCAATATTCGTCAAAGCTGACTTCGGTCTGCGGCACAAAAATACACCCCGACAACAATAGGGTACTAATCCCCGGCAACAGGTATTTCCCTGACAACATAATCAATATTATCCGTACTTATCACTTTGGGTAAGAGTATGCAGGGCACTCATAGAATTCAACGGGTTACAACATAAGTCTGACGCAATTTTACATCTGCCGACATTTTGCAGAGCAACAGAGCGTAAAGCCCCTTTACACTCTGTTGCTCAGACTAATCAAAGAACCTACTGAACAAGACCCTTGTACTGACGTCGATACGCATGCAGCAGAGGTTCCGTGTAGCCATTTGGCTGTACTTTACCTTGCAGCACCAACGCCAGAGCAGCCGCAAAGGCCAAGTTGTCTTCGATGTTTTCGCCGCTCATAGGCTGGTATTGCGCGTCATGATGATTTTGCTCATCGACGATTTTCGCCATACGCACAAAAGTGCGCTTAACCTGCTCCTCACTGCATATGCCATGGTGCAACCAGTTCGCAATGTGCTGGCTGGAGATACGCAAAGTTGCTCTGTCTTCCATCAGGCCAACATGATTGATATCGGGTACTTTCGAGCAACCAATACCCTGATCTATCCATCGCACCACATAACCCAGAATTCCCTGGGCATTATTGTCAAGCTCGGTTTGGATCTCTTCATCGCTAAGCTGTCGTGTGCCCAGTAGCGGCGGTGTCAACAGGTCGTCAAGGCTTGCCATCTGCCGCTGGGCAATTTGCTGCTGCAATGTCGCCACTTCAACTTCGTGATAATGCATGGCATGCAAAGTGGCCGCGGTGGGAGAGGGCACCCAGGCGGTATTGGCACCCGACTTCGGATGCGCCAGCTTTTGCTCCATCATCAACGCCATTTTATCCGGCATTGGCCACATGCCTTTGCCTATCTGTGCCTTACCCGCAAAGCCCGAAGCCAGACCAGTGTCTACATTACGATCCTCATACGCCGCAATCCAGGGCTGTGCTTTTATCTCGCCTTTGGGTAATACCGGGCCTGCCAGCATAGACGTGTGGATCTCGTCACCGGTTCTGTCCAGGAACCCGGTATTGATGAACACCACGCGGGAGTGTGCCGCATTGATACAGGCCTGTAAGTTTACAGATGTACGACGCTCTTCATCCATAATGCCCATTTTTAGGGTGTTTTCAGGTAATTTCAGCAACTGCTCTACTGCACTAAACAACTCGCCGGTAAAGGCCACTTCTTCCGGGCCATGCATTTTGGGTTTGACGATATTCACGCTCTGCGCAGTGGAGTTTTTAAGCGCACCATCACCTTGCAGATCGTGCAGCGCGGCGGTTGCGGTGATCACCGCATCGACTATTCCCTCGAACACCTCTTCACCATGCTCATCCAAAATGGCGGGGGTGGTCATCAAATGGCCAACATTACGCACAAACATCATAGCGCGGCCTTTGAGGCTCAGCGACTGGCCATCAGGTGTCAGGTAAGTTTTGTCGGCATTTAGTGAACGGGTTACTGTCCTACCCGCTTTTTCAAACTGTTCTTCGAGTGTCCCCTGCATCAGACCCAGCCAGTTGCGGTAAACCTGTACTTTATCTTCGGCATCCACAGCTGCAACTGAGTCTTCACAATCCATAATGGTGGTCAGCGCGGATTCCAGGATAACGTCTTTGATCCCGGCCTTATCTGCCTGGCCGATCGGATCCTGAGGATCGATCAGGATTTCAAAATGCAGATCATGGTGTTTAAACAGTAACGCCGACGGGCTCTGTGGCTGTCCGTTATATCCGGCAAACTGCGCGGGTTCCGCCAGTTTAACCTGGCTTGAGTCGTTAAGCGTGATGATCAGTTCACCTTGTACCACCGCATAGTTGGTGCTTTCAATATGATAGCCATGTGCCAGCGGCAAAATACGGTCCAGTAGCTGGCGAGCATAGGCCATCACTTTAAAGCCCCGTACCGGGTTATACCCACTCGCGCGCTCCGCGCCGTCCTCTTCGGGCAATACATCTGTGCCATACAACGCATCATAGAGTGAACCCCAGCGGGCATTGGCTGCGTTTAGCGCAAACCGCGCATTACTGACCGGCACTACCAATTGCGGACCTGCAATACGAGCAATTTCAGGCTCAACCAGCTCGGTGGTGATAGGCTGCACAGCAACATCAGGCACCAAATAGCCAATTTCGGTCAAAAATGTCCGATACTTATCAGCATCCCAGCTCGGGTTCGCTAAATGGTAGTCATCAATTTGTTTTTGTAATAGATCGCGCTTGGCAAGCAACGCCCGGTTTTTGGGTGTGAGAGTGTGAATAATAGTCGAAAAACCTGACCAGAAGTCATCTGCGTTAATTTGGGTGCCAGGCAGCAGCTCCTGATCGACAAAGTCAAACAGGCGGGTATCGATACGCAATCCGGCCTGTAAAATGTGAGAACTCATGTGAGTGATCCTTGATCGGGTTTGAACGGGTCACTTTAAAATAAGCCAATTTCAGTAAAAACAAACCCTTTTACCCATTCACAATAAATATACTGGCAATAACAACTATAAATTTAAAAAATTCAACTGGTCGGTCTAGTGTTTATTTAAGCGCCAGGCAGCACTCTCACACTCGCTCCTGGCAAACAAACATAAACCAGTTAGCTTAAACCCGTTCGAAGGAATTTTGTTATGAGCAGTTATACCTCTCAAATTGATCGTTTTACTACATTGTGCCAGTCTCAGGGCGATACATGGCAGGGGATCAACCCCGAATTTGCAACCAGAATGCACTTACAAAACCGCTTTAAAACGGGTCTGGATATCGCTAAATACACAGCAAAGGTAATGCGTGAAGATATGGCGGCTTATGATGCCGACAGCAGTCAGTATACGCAGTCACTAGGCTGCTGGCATGGCTTTACGGCTCAGCAAATGATGATGGCCATCAAGCGCCACAACAAGACCACTAAGCGCTCTTACGTGTATCTGAGTGGTTGGATGGTTGCCGCGCTTCGCTCTGAATTTGGGCCACTGCCAGATCAAAGCATGCACGAAAAAACCGCCGTGCCTAAGCTGATTGAAGAGATCTACACCTTCTTAAAACAGGCGGATGCGCGTGAACTCGATCACCTTTACAAGGCGCTGGATGAGGCCAAAGCGCAGGGCGGTGATATCCAGGCAATTACAGCACAGATAGACAGCTTCGAAACTCACGTAGTACCAATCATTGCTGACATCGATGCCGGTTTTGGTAACGAGGAAGCCACCTACCTGCTGGCAAAACAAATGATTGAAGCCGGTGCGTGTGCCATCCAGATTGAAAATCAGGTATCGGATGCCAAGCAATGTGGCCACCAGGCCGGTAAAGTCACCGTACCTCACGAGGACTTTCTGGCGAAAATCAATGCAGTACGTTACGCATTCTTAGAGCTGGGTGTAGAAGATGGCATTATTGTCGCCCGAACAGATTCTCTGGGTGCCAGCCTGACGCAGAAAATCCCGGTCTCTAAAACACCTGGCGATTTGGCCAGCCAGTACAACGCGTTCCTCGACACCACAGTTATCTCTGGCGCTGCAGATCTGAACGAAGGTGACATGGTCATTAAACAAAATGGTGAGCTGTGCAAGCCAGTTCGCCTCGACAATGGCCTGTATCAGTTCAGAGAAGGCACTGAAAAAGACCGCGTTGTGCTCGATTGTGTTACCAGCTTGCAATCAGGCGCCGATCTGTTGTGGATTGAAACTGAAAAGCCCAATGTAGAGCAAATAGCAGAACTGGTAAACCGAGTCCGTGAGCAGGTGCCCAATGCCAAACTAGTCTACAACAACTCACCGTCGTTTAACTGGACACTGAAGTTCCGTGAACAGGTTTACGCAGAGTGGCAGGCACAAGGCAAAGATCTTTCTGCGTACCCGGATCCAACTCAAGATCCAAAAGCGCTGATGTCTCCTGAACTGGATCAATCGGAGCTGGCTGCAGAAGCCGATGCTAAGGTACGTACCTTCCAGCGTGACGGTGCCGCTCAGGCGGGTATTTTCCACCACCTGATCACCTTGCCGACATACCACACTGCCGCACTGAGCACTGATATTTTGGCTGAAGGATACTTTGGTGACCTGGGTATGCTTGCCTATGTACGTGACGTCCAGAGAGAAGAAATTCGCCGCGAGCAGGCTTCTGTAAAACATCAGGACCTGGCTGGCTCAAACATTGGCGATACACATAAAGAGTATTTCAGTGGTGAAAACGCACTGAAAGCAGGCGGTGAAGCCAACACCATGAACCAGTTTTAATTGTCATATAGTTCCTTAATCAAGCGAGGGCCTTCGGGCCCTTTTTAGATCAGATTTTTACTATCTCTAATTCCAGCACCATAACCACTGCCCGCACAACTCAACGACCTAACGATTATTGTCGTTTGATTTGCCCCTGTGCATTTCAACCAGACAAGCACGGATCAGAATTTTACCCGCCCGTATATACTCTCCCAAATTATTGGATCAAGATTTTATTAGCTGGGGGACTTTCTGTGTCTGCCAGGGATAAGGACAGAAAAAGTGGGTAAAACCATCGTGTTTTGGCTCAAAAATCGAAAAAAGCCACCGATTTCTAGCTGAAAAATTCGACTAGTTGCAATAATAAATACGGCCCAGGCCACATTTTTACTAACTCTGATGTCTATAAATCAAAATTTTACTAAGTCCGTACACGGATAAAACAAAATTTTACTAACTAGATAGCCAATAAATCATGATTTTACCAACTCAGCGTACTGTAAACCCCCTTTACAGATCCATAATTGCACCACAATTATTGCATACTCTGAAAAAAGTCTTATGTACTACTAAGAAATTATGAAAAAAATACTGCTTCAATCTGCTTTTGCGTTACTCAGTATAGTCACAGTTAATGCACAGGCAACCGGCTCTACTTTAACTCTGCAAGAGATAAAAAAGCTCGAGCTGTCGGGCAATTACGAGCAGGCACTCAGTAGTTTGACCCCATTTTACATCCACACTGATGCAAAAAAGCAATTAAAGGCGCGCTTTGTTGAAGCACAAATCTATCGCAAGCAGGGCAATCATCAGCAAGCGATTGATGCGTTAGACAGATTACCCAAGCAATTTCAGCTGGATGTCGACAGCCAGTTTCAGCTTTATAAGGAGCTGGGGATTAATTACCGACGTATGGGCAAGCTGGATGATGCAGAAAGTAACTACAGGCAAGCTTTAGAAACAGCTAAATCAATGAATAATAAGGACTTGATAGGTCAAAGTTATTCTAATCTCGGAACCTTGTATGACTACAAGAACGAAATGGCGATGGCGATGCAGTTTCAGCTTAAAGCCAGAGATGCGCTAAAAGACAGTCAGCTTCACGGGGTGGTGGCAAACAACTTTTATAACCTGGGCGATATGGCAATGCGCTTTAACGACCTGGAGCAAGCCGAGTTCTTTTTTACTAAGGCCTTGGTAGCAGACAAGAAGTCGGGTGAGCTAAGTAATATTGCAGGCACGGCGCTGAGACTGGCTCAGGTCACATTTAAACGCAAAAACTACTTACTGGCCGTAGAAAAAACCACTGAGGCCATTGAGCTGCTTGAGCAAATTCCGGCCAATGTCAGCCTGGCGCGTGCCCATAAGCTAATCAGCCAGGCCTATCTCAAGCTGGAAAAAGGAGCCAAGGCTGAAGAGCATGCTAAGTTATCTATGCATTACGCCGCGCAAAGTGATAACCAGATACAGCGTTTCTATGCCCACGTCATTATGGCCCGTGCCTATTTATATCAGCATAAACCAGAACTGGCCCAGCCCCACTACGAGTGGCTGACACATTTTATGGATGTAGAAAATGAGAACACTCATATGTCTCAGGTTTACTATAACCTCAAGGCCAAATACGATTTTCAGCAAGGCAACCATCAGGAGGCGTATGAAGCCCTAAGCCAGGCAAATACCTTTTTTGCCCAGAATATAGAAAAGGCCAACTCAGAGCAGGCACTGACTCACAAACGCACCATAGATACCGTTATGCAACAGCAACGCTTAGATGACTCAGAGCATCATCGTAAGCTTACAGAAAGTCAGTTGCGCAATGCACAACTGATGCAGCGCATGTGGCTGTTTGTTGCCCTGACCTGTCTGTTATTGGGCATTTTGATCACCTATATTTTATTCAGCAAAAACCGTACGACGCGCCTGAGAGCCAACCTTTACCAGCAAAACCTTAAACAAAAAGATCAAATGCTGGCCGATATTTCTCACGAACTGAGAACGCCGCTGAGCGTGCTTAAGCTACACATAGAGGCACTGGAATATAATCTGCTGGAAGACGACACTCTGGCATACAGCAAGATCAATGAAAAAATATCCCAGCTAAACCATCTAATCTCAGACGTTTATCAACTCTCGCAGGCTGATAACCAGGCAATGGTGATCAATAATCAACCCTACTGTACCCGTACACTCGCAGACAGTTATTGCTACGACATCAAGCGAATGGTGCAAAGCAATGATCTGCACTTTAGTGCCGATGTTTCAATTCCTACTAATGCCAGTGTGTTGATAGACAAACCTAAGCTGGACAGGGTAATAGATAACCTGGCAAAAAACGCCTGCCTGTACACCGATAAACCGGGTCAGGTACGTCTGAAAATCCGGCAAAACTGTGAGGGACTGATCATTCAATTGGAGGATTCATCACCGGGCGTGTCTGACAATGAAAAGCCGCGCTTATTTGAGCGTTTATACCGAGTAGAAAGCTCGCGCAGTCGAGCAACCGGAGGATCAGGTCTGGGGTTGTCCTTATGTAAAAGCCTGGTGGAGTCCATGTCAGGTGACATTGAATTAAGAGATAGCAGACTAGGGGGGCTTTCTGTGCGGGTTACATTATATGCGGCCTCAGCCACACCTAAAGTAAAAGTGCCACAGACCGTATCACAGATTTAGTACTCAAAATGCCTGACATTATGTCAGGCATTTTTTTAGCGCTTTATTTAATCATACTTATCGTTCTTTTTTAAAACAGGTAAGATTAAAAAACATTCGCTTGGTACTAAAGTCTGATAATATCAAACCACCCGTATATTAACGTTTTGCGTATCGCTAAACCCGCTATCGCTTCACAGATCCGACCTCAATAAAAATCGCCCCACAACTGATCCGATCAGGTGTGACAAGGGGGTTCCTCCATTTTCTTTCCACAATGATTGGTTTTAATAAGCAATATACACGGGAGGAATGGTCTATGACACAGCGAACTATGAAACACAATGAATGGGTAAAAATTGTTGAATCCAGACATCGTCAGAAAAAGCAAAATACGACAGTAAAAACCACTTTACCAATCTGGTCTATGTTGTTAGGTGGCTTTATCATACTTTCAGCTGCATGGACCTACTTTGTTGATAGCTCATCTGAAGACATTCAGATCGCAGCAATTGATTCAAGTGCCCAAAAACGCATTACACGCTACTTTTCTAAGCAGTTCATGATGGGCAGCTGGAAGTTTAACAATATTGATTTTAAAAGCGGCGAGCTCAATGTGTTTATTCAGATCCCGACTAAATTGGCAATGTCTGAAAGCGAAGTGAAAGAGTATATTCGTAATTCTCTGTGCCCGGCAGCCAACAGTCGTGTTTGGCAAGATGTACAAAATAACGACATGTATATTTACCTGTATACAG
The DNA here is from genome assembly GCF_056161105.1 of Pseudoalteromonas sp. AWH4_217. Lineage (NCBI taxonomy): Bacteria > Pseudomonadati > Pseudomonadota > Gammaproteobacteria > Alteromonadales > Pseudoalteromonadaceae > Pseudoalteromonas > Pseudoalteromonas sp. AWH4_217. The sequence continues at coordinate 13,723 of NZ_JBSWYM010000025.1, forward strand.
ACATGCCACGCAGAGGCAAGTACGCCTTGTGTAATAGCTGATCATACCAAATACGAAAGGGGCCTGATGGCCCTTTTTTATTATCTGCGACACGCTTATAACTTCCCCTGTTAAATACGCCTCTATTTTGGCTACTACACTGTTAAAAATGATAATCTTTATTGACTAGTGTATTATGAGCTTGCTTTCCTGCTTACCCCCAATTCTTATGAATTAAGGAAAATTAATAATAATAAATGAGTAACCAACAATGAAAATAATAAAAATACTCTTAGCCATCGTGTTTACCGCCACCCTAGGTATCATTTTCTTTCACCAAACATTGATATCCTCAGTACTTTTGCCCCAATATATTAGCTGGGCTGAAGAAACTGATATACAAGGTCGTCAGATTGGCGAACCTTTAGATCAAAAGCACTTAGCAATTGCAAAAGAGATAGGCATACAATCTCCGGAAAAGGTGAGGATAGTCTATGTTGACGAAGTCCCTTTTCCTCATGACAACTTTGCCTTGAAAACGTTAGGCGAAGCACTTGGGTTTGTGGGAGAGGGCATTATCAATAACGCTCAGGTATTTGGTTATTCTATCTACGTACGTCACGGCTTTGAACTCACAACACCCAAACTGGCACATGAACTTGTCCATGTTCTGCAGATTGAACGCTCCAGCTTGCAGGCTATCGTGACACAGCACTTTTCTGACCTGGCTGAATATGGCTATGATAACTCTCCATTGGAAGTAGAAGCTTTCAAGGCCAATGAAATTTACAAAGATCGTTAGATCGCAAAGTACAGAGTCGCAAACTCAACAATGAGTATTGCGACTCCACAAGGTATTACCTGCTGCAGGAAACAAGTACTCACACGCTTCCTGCAGAAACATTCGCGTTAGAGGTTGTCCCTTACTCTAGTTCAAGTTTCGCTTTTTCTGTTAATTCACTCGGTAACTCGCGAGATACTGAGACGCCAAGTTCTTTAAACTCAGAGGCTTGTTTAATCAGGTTCCCTTTGCCGCTGTAGAGCTGTGCCATCGCTTTATCGTACCCTTCCCGAGCCTTATCCAGTTGTTTTCCCACGCCTTCCAAACTATGTAAAAATGCATTCAGCTTGCTGTAGAACTTTTCTGCACGCAGCGCCAGCTCCTTACTGTGTTTACTTTGCTCTTCAAAACGCCACAACTGTTTCACGATATTCAGGCTGGTCAGCAGGGTAGTTGGTGTTGCAATCAACACTTTGTTCTCGAGGGCGTATTGATATAAATCGGGCGCATACTTAATGGCCTCAACAAATGCTGATTCCACCGGAATAAACATGATCACCACTTCGGGAGAGTTCAGCCCAGGTAATCGCTCGTAAGATTTGTCTCCCAGCTCTTTTACCCTTGCTTTTACTGCTTCAACGTGGGCGACAATAGCCTGATTTGCCTCGCTATCTTGCTCAGCATTGACATAGCGGGTATAAGCGTTCAAAGAGGTTTTAGCATCCACCACCAGGTGACGCGCTTGAGGCAGATACACAATGACATCGGGGCGGTATTTACCTTCTTCGGTCGAAAAACTCACCTCGCGCTGATAATCATTACCCGGACGTAAACCCGCACTGTCGAGCACATTTTCGAGCATCAGTTCACCCCAGTTACCCTGAGTTTTCTTCTGGCCCTGCAACGCGTTTGTCAGCTTATGCGCCTGCTCAGTGATGGCCTGGTTGTTGGCCTGCAAATGCAATAACTCGGTGCGCAGTGCGGCTCTTTGTTTGAGTTCTTCGCTGTGAATGGCTTCCATTTTATCCCGAAAGCCCTTTAATTCGCCCTGAACGGGTTGTAACAGCTGAGAAATTTTATCCTGACTGTGACGAGCGAACTTTTCACTTTTGTCCTCAAAAATTTGTGTCGCCAGATTTTCAAACTCTTGCTTTAAAACGGCCTTTGACTGTTCAAGTTGAGCCAGTTGCGCATCAAAAGACTGCTGCTTTTGTGCAAGGGTGGTTTTCACATCGGTCAGCTCCAACTCAAGGCGGTGAGCGTACGCTTGAGTATCCTGGGCCATATCTTCTGCTTTTTGCCAGCGATTCTGTAACTCACTACTTTGACGTTGCTTTTCATCCAGCCGAGCCTGCAACTGCTGACAATCACCATGTAGTTGCCAATGTTGGCTCTGTGCCTGTTTCAGCTCATCAGTTAATTGTGCAAGCTGACTCTGTAACTGCTCATTTTGCACCATCAACTGTTGTCTGGCAGTTTGGTTCTTTTGCCGAAACAAACTATACAGGGGAGCAAAAACACATGAAGATAACACGGCGCCGGCACTGAGTAATGTCAAAATTTGAGCAGGAGAAAGGGTGGCTAAACTGGACAAAAACATAGGCATTCTCTTGATGTAACTATGTTTAGATAATATCAACTACACAGCCTAAATGCCTATTATATTGTGATTTTCTTAAAATTTGTTGTAGGAAGCTAGCGGCGCATCAGCGCCGTCATTTAAGCATCAAGTTGCTGCTCATTGAAACGATAGCCAGCACCATATACCGATTCAACAATTTTGGGCGAGCACTCGATTTGCTTGATCTTTTTACGGATGTTCTTGATATGACTGTCTATAACGCGGTCGGAAATATCAAAGTTGTCGGGCTGAATATGATCGAGAATCTGCTGACGAGAGAAAACCCGGTTAGGCGCCTGATACAACATGGCAAATACGTCAAACTCAACTTTAGTCAAAGACAAGGTGTTGCCTTTGATAGAAACGATTAACTGATCCACATCCACCACGATGGCGGCTTCCTGAGACGCGCTAGGGGCTGCCTGGCAGCGACGCAGAATCGCTTTGATACGCATCACCAGTTCCGCAGCACTGAATGGCTTACAGACGTAATCATCGGCACCAAATTCCAACCCTTTTAACCGGTCAGCTTCAGATACCTTTGCCGTTAGCATCACAATCGGTACCATTGAGAACTCTCGGATCTGGCGCATACACTCAACACCATCCTGGTTAGGTAGCATGATGTCCATCAAAATGGCTTCAGGGTTATTTTCTCTCACCCAGTCAACCACCAAAGCACCATCTGCAATATGGGTAATTTCGAATCCAGAAGCTTTAAAAAACAGCATTACCTGCTCTGCAATATCGTAATCATCCTCAACGATAAGAATATGGTGCTTAGATGTCATTTAGCCTCTCGATTTAGCCTTTAGTTGTGAAAGCTGCTTTTTAACCTGACCCTTTAGCTTATCCGACAAAGTTTCATCAAACAGCAACATGGTCAGAATGCTGGCCAGATCATCTGAACTGGCAACCTCGTTTAGTAGATCATAATCACACTGTGACTGAGGTTCAATAAAGTTTAACTGTGAAATTGCGTTTTCGTAGCACAACATAGCTCGCCCCTTGAGTCCATCGCGTCCTAATTCGCCAATATGGCTATTAAAGTCGAACAATGTGGATCAAATATGGAACAGCTTAAAAACGCATAAAAAAAAGCCGGTTAATAATTAACCGGCTCGATACAAAACTTGTATTTAATAGGGGGAAATCAACAATATGCTTACTACAAACTTGGCGTTAACAACAAGCATAATGATAGACCCTCCCTTGTTCTAAAAAGTTCAGAAAAAAATTAGCTTTTTATCATTTCGAGCATTTGCGCTTCATTAAACTGAGTCAAATTCACGCCTGCATCAGCAAACAAAGCGTCTACCAGAGCCTGCTTGTCTTTTTGCATCTGATAGACTTTCTGCTCAATTGAATTAGCGATGATCAGCTTATAAACAAACACAGGCTTATCCTGACCAATCCGGTAAGCTCTGTCCGTCGCCTGATTTTCGACGGCAGGGTTCCACCAGGGATCAAAATGGATCACGGTATCAGCCTGAGTCAAATTCAGACCCGTTCCGCCCGCTTTAAGACTGATCAGGAAGACATCGACCTCACCCTCAGTGAAGCGAGCAATTACTTTATCGCGTTGACGTGTTTGACCTGTCAGCATAGTGAAAGGAATATTCAAGCCGTCACAATGGCTGGCAATCATGTCCAGTACACTGGTGAACTGGCTGAAAATAATCACCTTGCGACCTTCTTCTAAGAAAATAGGTAAGTGACCTGATAACCAGTCAAACTTTGCGCTGTTGAACGTCTGAGTTTTATCAACCAGGCTGGGATGGCAACAGATCTGACGCAACTTGAGAAGGGCATCTAAAAATGCCAGCTTACTGCGCTCCACACCCTGTTCTTTAAACAGATCAACCAGATTAGATTCGATTTTAGCCTGTACCTGATGGTACATATCAGCTTGTGCACCGCTGAATTCAAGCTTTTTAACCAACTCAGTTTTTGCTGGGAGCTCGCGCACAACTTCGGACTTAGTTCGGCGCAAAATGAAAGGCGCAATTAAAGACTGTAACTCTTTGGCACGTCGAGTATCGCTTTCTTTCTCGATAGGCTGCTGGAAGTAGTGCTTAAACTGTTGCTTGGTACCCAGTACGTCAGGCATTACAAAGTCGAGCAAAGATTTTAACTCAAGGAGGTTATTTTCGACCGGCGTACCACTCAGACAGAGTTTAAATTCAGCAGATAGCTGCTTAACACATTTGGAAATCTGCGCGGTTTCATTTTTAATGTACTGTGCTTCATCAAGCACAATAGAATCGAATTCCAGCTCAGAGTAGTGCGCTAAATCACGTTTTAGTAACGGGTAAGTGGTGATTATAAAGCGTGCATTAGCGACCTGATTGAGCTGCTTGTCACGCTGTGCGCCATGCACCGTCAGCAACGGCAGGTGTGGCGCAAAACGACGGAATTCGTTCTGCCAGTTACCAACCAGACTAGTCGGACAAACAATCAACGAAGGCTTGGTCACTAACGTGTTGTGTTGAGAAATAAAATAAGCTATCACCTGAAGCGTCTTACCCAGCCCCATATCGTCAGCAAGAATGCCACCAAGTTGATGGCGATTCAGGAAACGTAACCAGTCTACTCCCTGCACCTGATAATCACGGAGCGTAAAATGCTCAGCAGAGTCGGGCACACCAGAAGCATGCTGTTGTTCAGGCTTGCTCAGTTCGTCAAGATAATCTAACAAGCGCCTGTCATCAGACACACTTTCAACTGCGTTTAGCTCAAACAGCTTACTGGCATACGACAGAGGAAATTTGAACTGTGAACTGGACAGGTAATAGCTAAACCTTGTTTTTAGCAGTATCAACTCGTCGTAGACGGCTTTAGGTATGGCATAGAACTGCTCTGCGATATCAATGTACTGATAAACATTAGCCAGAGAATTGACTTCATGGGAAGGTACTTTGTCCCAGTCCAGCGTAACCAGCTTATCATCAAACATAACCCGGCCAATGACGTGGTGTTTTTTGTCTCGTTTTAGTACCAAAGTGACCTTTGGCGCCTGTACCGCTCGACCACCTTGTAATTCATCTACCTGCCAGAGTTTACTTTGTAGGTAAGGGCGAACTTCGCTATTAAACCAGTGATAGGTAACATCATCATCATGCGGAAGCACAAAGTGATTTTGTTGAGCTGAGAAGCCAAGTCCATTAAGCATTTTCTCGCATCGGTTAAGCTGCTTAGCTTTGGAGTAACGACCCTCTTTATCCAATAATGACAAAGCCAGCTTCAGAGGTGAACCAGGCTCAATACTCAATCTGGCAACCAGCTTGTCTTTGTTGATAAGATGCTCATGTCCATGAGGCGGCGGAACTATATTGTCGGCAAATACATCCTGAAATCGTTTAATCACGGCCTCAATCTTACTAGCGTTGATCAAAGGCATTGTGTGCAAGTGGGCAATTTCCTGAGCACTTAGTTCCGATTCGATCCGACCTAGTAACATATTTTCAGTATCGAGATAGACAGGCGGATCCGTTTTGATCAATTGCCACTGCTCGACCCCACTTAAATGACTGGTCAAACGATATTCATCACGCTCTTTTTCCCAACTAAACTCCAGGTGTTGCTTATGACCAAAAGCAAGCGGTCTGCGGCTGTTTTGGTAAAAACAGCGCTTGCTCTGCACAAGCTGTTGTAAGGCTGAAAATCCCCAGCTTCCTGATAGCTCGAAGTGACCTGGCGTATTTTGCGAGCGGATCCAGGAAAACAACCTGAAGTCGCTTTCCAGGATATCCTTTGGCGGTACCTGACTGTTGAGCTGGTGTTCGGTCAGTGCGCGGCCAAGAGGATAAACACCATCGGGCTTTTGCGGGGTGGTTTTTGGGTTGACCAGCAGTTCATTACCACGGGACTCGAGCACGAATAACAAAACATTGGTGACATCCAGATCATTGGCCTGTTGCAATTGTGCGAGCTCATTGAACCAATCGTTGACCAGATAGGACTCACCAAAACCACCCGAGTGGTCTATTTTCAGCTTCAACAGGACAGCCGCGATGTGGCGACATTTAGGGTTGTTTGAACACGTGCACTGGGCTTCGACAGAAGGCGCCCCTTTAATCTGTTCTATTTTGATGTGTTGAGTGAAGGTATTGCCGAAGTTACCCATCACCTGAGCGTCTATCTTTGTGAAGTCCTCAGAGTGCTCCAGAAAGCTAATCTGTTCATCATGCAAATATTGCTTGGCCTTACTTAACAAGGCAGCATTGAAATACTGTTTGAGAAATCGTTCGGACAGCGGAAACTGGGTCGACTGTTCTTGTTTAATTTCCTCAAATAGTGCTAGAAGTTGCTCTTTAGATAACTGCGAAGACATTCGTTTACAATAAAAAAGACGTAAAAGAGCAGTATATGAAATTACGTATTTGAGCTAAAGGGGCAAATGGCGATAAATCCGGAAAATTTGACTGGTTGGATGACAACAGTGCGGATACAGTACGAATAACGGCCGATAAACCCGGCCGTTATTGTTTAATTGAAACTTGCAAGCAATTTTTCTAATTGCTCCAGCCGTTTCTCGGTCATAACGCGATCATCTATCTTAACTGTGACAGCACCGCTCTTTATGTTTCTTTGAACTTTGACATAGTCGTTTTCAAGCAATGCGATGTTTCGGGACTCTGTCTTTGCAAAAGTGGTCAGATAATTTGTGAGTAATACCGCTCGTTTTTCGTCACTGACGGCCTCCGAAGTTAGTTTCTCGGGCGTATACTCTGCCACTTTTTGCTTAAACCCCTCACTATGTTCCTGAATAGCAATGATCAACTTTTTAGCAGCTTCACGACCCAAATGGTTCGCCGTTGGATATAGACTCACAACTTCGAGCGGGATTTGCTCATATGCTTTTAACGAATCTGCAATAGCGGTATGTGATAAGCCCTCTATAGCTGCAATTTCACGGTAAGATCCTTTCTTACCCTGTTGGATAAGTGCCTGCTTGGTTTGGGAGAAGGCTTTACCCTGTTCCCACAAACTCGGCGCTATATATTGATCCGATGACACTGAAAGTACTTTGGCATCTTCATCTGTGAAGTCAGCAGAAGTTAAAATGACATAATCAGCGCCTCCGAGCAGGCAGGCTTTCCTGCGTCTGGAGCCTGACAACACTTCATGCACAGCGCCTTTCTCCCAACATAACGCAGGGTGTAGATTGCGCTTGTCGGCCTCAATAGCTGGTAGAATGTCAGCCACAGAACGCTCGTTAAGCAGTGTCTGGTCACGCCTGTTATCGCCATATACTTTTGTGATCTGTGCGATCTCGTTGTGCTTAATTACCTTACAGATCAGAGTGATCATTCTGTTAGGATCGCTGGGAGCCGGCATGGTGATCACATCACCCACTTTTGCCTGATCCAATAGATCATCTAAACTACTGCCCTCAACGGGTGTTGCAAATGGATCGATGCGTGTATCGTTCTTACGTTTTCTAGCCATGAAATTGTTTACCTGCTTACTGATCGAGTGATGACTGAGTTGATGGCCAATTTGACCGAACTAACATTTCTAGCTCATCCACGACATCTTTTATATTTTCCTGTGATTTGATCAAAGACTCTCTGCTTGCAAGTGAATCAGAGGTTTTTTGATCAAAAATAGTATTAAACGATGAAGAGCTTGCGGTGATCGCAGAGCTGTGATTTATAGGGTAGCTCATCACTTGACGACCAAACGCACTACGGACGTCTTTCACGATATCACGTTGAGAATGGTTTCCTTTGACGTAATTTGTGACCAAAAACTGCATGAAATCCCAGCCTTCATGTCCAAGCGCTGCGACTGTATGGTAGATCTCTCCCAGTCTTTTTAAGTACTTGTTATTGGCATCGAAATCGACGGCTTCCGGATGTACAGGGATAAGCATGGCCGTAGAGGCCATCAGTGCATTGTAGAACATGAAGTTAAGCGAAGGTGCTGTGTCTATCAAGATAATGTCGAACTGTTCTGAGACTGGCTCTATGACCTTTTCTTTTAACTTATGGTAATGACGTGTTTGTGCATAACTGGATGATTCTTTCAGTTCAGTAGCAGTTTCATGTTCAAAGTAAAAATCGTCCATACCTGACGGTAATACGCGAATATTAGGAATATGTGTTTCTCTGAATGCATCTGATACCAGTTGTTGCCAGGTTTCACCTTCATCTAACTCGATACAGTCGCGCATAAGATCGCCGACAGTGATTGGCTCCGGATCCTGAGAAGGGAAGAAGCTGGAAGATGATCCTTGCGGATCCAGATCGATGATCCCAATGCGATATCTTTTAATGTTCGTGGTAGCAAGGGCTGCTGCGATATTTACCAGACTGGTTGTTTTACCACATCCACCTTTGAGGCTGTTTATAACGATAACCTGTAGCTTGTCATTTGGTTTTCTGTGGTCAGCTTCAATACCTAATATCTCGGCCATTGAGAAGATGTTGGCCAATGTATAGGCGTAATGGCCGTTTGCACCTTTTTGGATAGCCAAGTGATCAAAATCACCTTGATCATGACGTCGCTTAAGTGTTCTATTGTTTACGCCAAGTAAGTCTGCTGCTGCCTTTTGTGTATATGTGCGAAGTTCTTTATCTTCACTTTTAAGATGTGCGCGATAATGCTGAATTCTACCTTCTAAGGATTTTTCAGCGACTTCTGCGGTTGCTTTAAGCAGCCTGTACGTTGAGAGCGCATTGCTATTGATAGACATACGTTATTTCCTTCAAATGATGGGAATTATTATAATGTCCATTACTTTTGCAGTAAACATAAAAAAACAAAGACATCTATATTTATACTTTACCTAAAGTATAAATAAATAAGTTTAGGAATGGTTAGATCTATAGGTATTAAAGGCTAAGAGACAGATATCTACATTTATCTAACTGTTTTTTAAGAAAATATCGTCAAACTTCTGGATCAAGAAAATACTTGGTTAAGATCAGATCTTTTCGTACTCCTAGATCGGTGTTTTACTAACAGGGTTTTTAATATTTCCAATATGCACAACTTATACACATACTTGTCCACTATCCGTGCGTAATGGATCCATATTTTACTAAGTTAATTCAGTAAGTTATACACTTTATTTATCGTTTACACTGGTTTTAATAGGTATAGATCTGATCTGTACTTAGAATAGATCGGATCCTTACCAGCTTGATCCGTTTTTATCCACAACAGATCTGAGAAAGCCTGATTTACAGGCCTGTTTGAAGCCTTTACGGGCGTTTTTGAAGTGGTTTGGTGTATGAGTTGGTATAAACTGGATCCCTGGGGGCCGAGTCTTAGTAAAAAAGTGATCCAAGACTGATTTTTTAGTGCAGATCAGTTTTTTACTAACTTAAACAATTAACTTTTGATCGTGAATGTGTTGTCATTAACCGTCGCAAAATTCTGGAAGTAATAAAATGAGCCGTAAGGTAAACATCTCCGTTGATAATTTACCTGATTCCCTTAGAGGTCAGATCCATGGTGTTGAAAGTGCAACCGATAACGAAAGTTTAGCGTTGTTTACTGACAACAAAGATGTTCGAGTATCATTAGAAAGTGCTAGTCATGGTTTGCGAGCTTATTCTAACACTTTTAATCATTACGACCTTTGGGGCCGCTTTGTGCGCTCTGGCTATAAAAAGTTACCTCTTGAAGAAGCGCCAAAGAAAACCATTATTTCCAGAAGAATTTCGGAAAAAGTCGACGGTATTGTTTACGATGGTGAACTAAAAATCACTCCGGCTGTTGTAAGTAGTAAAAAAGATGGTGAAGAAGCAGAATTTCTTGTGTGGCCGTCGGACCGAGAGGAAAAAGTTGAGCGTGCTCTTATTCGTCTGGCTTCAAAAGGTAAGATTGTAAAAATCAATTTTAAGTCCGGTATTCAATATGCTGTGATCTTCTCTATGAATGAACTGGCCCAGGAGCTAAAAGCTGTTGGTCAATCAATGCCTTATCCGCAAATTAAAGAATCTTTAGAGGCTTTGCAAGGTTCAAAGCTGTCGTTCAAATACCGTGCAACAGACACAAAAAGTACAGATATAGATGACTCATTTTATGAGTCTAATATGAACTTTTTATCGTCACTTCACTTCAGTGGTAAAAAAGGGCAAGGTGGTAACGTTAAGTGTGTGGCCTGTCTGAATGCTTTTGTTCATAATATGATCGACAATTTAGAGTATAAAGGATACTACTTTAATAGCGCGCAAGAACTTAAACGTGGCCTTTCTCGCTGGATGATGTTGCGCTTATACCACTTATGGAGATATGCCGCCCCGGGAAAAACTTATCATTTCCGTCTACTATCTATCATGGAAAAGTATGGCTCAATCTACCCAGATGATGAAATAACCGACAATAAATTGAAAGCATTACGACGAGATATGACGACGACTATGAAAGACCTGATCGAAAAAGGGGCTATCTCTGAGTATCATATTTCTAATGTAAAAGATGATAAAAGTGGCAAAATCGTAGACTATGTATACGAAATGCATCCTTCAGCACAGTTCTGTGATGAAATATTAGCTTTAAATAAACATAATAAGCGAATTGAAATCCAGGGTGGTAAGCGAATTGTCGAAAACGCGGAAGTGATCGACGAAGATACCTTGGAAGAAATCGTGAAAAAGTAACTTGATTGGAAATGATTGAGTTTGGTTCTTTCATACGAAGAGCTAACTATTATTATGTTAAATACTAAGTGATATTGAATTTTCGACATGTCAGCAGAGTTTTGATATTTATAAGATGGATAATGTGTCTTCCTTAATTGCATAGTGTTGATTGAAAAACCAGATTTAACAACACATAGAATCATATTTCGTATTTACATATCTTGTGTTTTTTTGATGGTAAAACGTTCGCTTATATCCGACCTTTGAAGTAACCTCTTTGTTCAGGCATATATTGATAGCAGGGTAAAGGGGTTCAGGATAGGGCAATCTTAAAAGAATGATTTCTACACCTTAATTAATGATGTGTTCTTTACGAGGTAGTACTTAGTGTCAAACCTGGATGGACTGGCCGATCATGTGGATCAACCTCAAACTTGTCAGTTTGCATTCGGTGTTCCACGTATCCGGCCTTAAGGATAAGATACTGGGTACTGCTTTAGCTAAATGGCTGGCAAGGCTGCGATGATTTGGGGTTAATCATTATATTTATGATGTGTTCTTTATAGGGCAGTACTTAGTGTCAAACCTCGATGGACTGGGCGGTCATGTGGATCAACCGCAAACTAGTCAGTTTGCATTTGGTGTTCCGACGTATCTGGTCTTAGGGATAAGATACTGGTTGCTGCTTTAGTTGAATGTTTGATAAGGCTGCGATGATTTCGGGCTAATCATTATATTTATGATGTGTTCTTTATGAATGGTACTCAACTTCAAAATCTGGTTCGGCTCAGATATTGATGGCTGTTTTAGGAGATTAGAGAAGTAAGGTAGCGATGCTTTGTGTGACCTATCGCTTATTAATGATGTGTTCTTAAGGGAAGGCTCAGTTTCTAAATATGGCGAGGACAAGTGCCCATATGGATCAAAACTAAGCTTGTTTGCATTTGGTGATCTGATATGGAGGGGATCGAGGGTAAGATACCGATTGCTGTGTTAGGTGACTGGGGTACAAGGCTGCGATGATTTATGTGACCAATCGCTTATTAATGATGTGTTCTTTAGGGAAGGCTTAGTTTTGATCCATATGGCGAGGACAAGTGCCCATATGGATCAAAACTAAGCTTGTTTGCATTCGGTGTTCTGATATGGAGGGGATCGAGGGTAAGATACCGATTGCTGTGTTAGGTGACCGGGGTACAAGGCTGCGATGATTTATGTAACTTATCACCTAATTTATGATGTGTTCTCCGTGAGTAGGTACTCAACTTAAAAATCTGGTTCGGCTCAGATATTGATGGCTGTTTTAGGAAGGTCGAGTAGTAAGGTAGCGATGCTTTGTGTGACCTATCGCTTATTAATGATGTGTTCTTTAAGGAAGGCTTAGTTTCTAAATATGCCGAGGACAAGTACCCATATGGATCAAAACTAAGCTTGTTTGTATTCGGTGTTCTGATATGGAGGGGATCGAGGGTAAGATACCGATTGCTGTGTTAGGTGATTGGGGTACAAGGCTACGATGATTTATGTTACTTATCACTTAATTTATGATGTGTTCCCCGTGAGTAGGTACTCAACTTGAAAATCTGGTACGGCTCAAGTATTGATGGCTGTTTTAGGAGAATAGAGAAGTATGGTAGTGATGCTTTGTGTGACCTATTGCTTATTAATGATGTGTTCTGACATGGAGGGGATCGAGGGTAAGATAGCGATTGCTGTGTTAGGTGACTGGAGCACAAGGCTACGATGATTTATGTAACCTATCACCTATTTTATGATGTGTTCTCCGTGAGTAGGTACTCAACTTAAAAATCTGGTTCGGCTCAGGTATTGATGGCTGTTTTAGGAGAATAGAGAAGTAAGGTAGTGATGCTTTGTGTGACCTATCGCTTTTTAATGATGTGTTCTTTAGGGAAGGCTTAGTTTCTAAATATGGCGAGGATCGAGGATAAGATACCGATTGCTGTGTTAGGTGACTGGGGTACAAGGCTGCGATGCTTTGTGTGATCTATCGTTTATTAATGAAGTGTTCTTTATGAATGGTACTCAACTTATAAATCTGGGGCGGCTCAGGTATTGATGGCTGTTTTAGGAGGGCTGAGTAGTAAGGTAGCGATGCTTTGTATGATCTATCGCCTATTAATTTGCTGTGTTAGGTGATTGGGACACAAGGCTGCGATGATTTATGTATTCATCGTTCAGTTTATGATGTGTTCTTTATGGAATAGTACTTAGCGTCAAACCTGGATAGACTGGGCGGTCATGTGCATCAACCGACACTAGTTAGTTTGCATTCGGTGTTCCACGTATCCGGTCTTAAGGATAAGATACTGGTTGCTGCTTTAGTTGAATGTTTGATAAGGCTGCGATGATTTATGTGACGAATCACCTAATTTATGATGTGTTCTCCGTGAGTAGGTACTCAACTTAAAAATCTGGTTCGGCTCAGGTATTGATGGCTGTTTTAGGAGAATAGGGAAGTAAGGTAGTGATGCTTTGTGTGACCTATCGCTTATTAATGATGTGTTCCCCGTGGAGTAGACACCTAACTTAAAAATCTGGTACGGCTCAAGTATTGATGGCTGTTTTAGGAGCGCCGATTAGTAAGGCAGCGATGCTTTGTAAGATCTATCGCTTATTAATGATGTGTTCCCCGTGGAGTAGACACCTAACTTGAAAATCTGGTATGGCTCAAGTATTGATGGTTGTTTTAGGAGCGACGAGTAGTAAGGCAGCGATGCTTTGTAAGATCTATCGCTTATTAATGATGTGTTCTTAGGGGTGGTGAAATATTCGTTGATTTGCGACTTTTCAAAGCACTCTCCATATTCAGACGTACATTGATAGCTGGGTGAACTACAAAGTAATGTGTAATTTTAATGTGATACTTTCACTGACTATCTATGATGTGTTCTAGCTGTGGATATTCCCATATTTTGGGCGAGGAGTATAATGGTTAGCCAGCTTACGAGTGCTCTTATTAGTTGTCAAAATAGATCTAGTGACAGTGTTTGGATATAGATCATAAAGGATGACTTACTTCAGTATATTTTGAAAAATGTCGAATATGGATTTCCGTTGTTAGATATACCTGATTTGAACTTGGCCGCTTTATTAAAGAAAATAAAATTTCATGTTTTCAACCTAGCGCTGGGTATATTGTGTTTATGTTACATATCACTTTAGCGACAAAGTCATTGCTCACTAAAAGATTAGTGAACAATGTGAGTGCTTACTATCGAATTTTTAATTTGACATCAAAGTTATAATGAAAGGGAATACGTAAGACGAGTAACGAAGATAATAATATCAAGAACAGACACATAACCATAATTAGTTAAAAAATTAATGATCCTTAAATAATATACAAATATATGAACAGTAAATTTTTGCACTTAAGTATATTAGTAGTTCATCAAACTAACCGTTCGAACGGAAATAGCTAAAAAGGAATGGATATACACTCAGTGCCTGTACTTTCAACTTTGTAGGTAATGTGTGATGTGTTAGTTCAGCTTCTACTTGTGATCCTCGCTAATTTTTTCTAGATAAATTCTTTCTATCAAATAATTGTATTCTTTCTTTCGTGGATCAGTATCTTCTCGAATGTAATTTTTTAACTCACCAATCTTTGTTTCTTTTTGTGGATTTAAAAGAACGAATGGAAGTGCACCGCTTACATGATATCGATTCTTTGCACTAAAACGAACATTCACCTCTGGGCTAACTCTGGTAGGGCGCCTAATCCGTAACTTTGCTGAAGAAGATAAACTTGAAACCCTAAGTCGTTCTTGTTCTACAATTGATTGCCAATTATTTTGGTCGATTGCTCTTGGATTAGTATATTGAGACGATCGTTGGAGTATGTCCAAAGCGGCCTTTTTAGACAATGTTTTTGTTGAGTGTTTGGTCATCCAGGTAAAACGGACTGAATATGGCACTGTGTGTTCAAAGTGTATCTTTCTATAAGCTGCCAAAGTTACTAACCCTGGCACCGCACTATGCACTGCTTCAAATCTTGCGTCGTTATTTGCAATTTCTAGAACTAGTTCTTTAAAGGCATCTTTAGCTAAGTTAATTTCGACTAGGCGATTTCGAATTTCACTTTTTGGGTCGTTAACTAAAAGCAATCCTGGATGGCGTGTAAGTACTTTGCCACTTTCTTTCTTATCAAGAAAAAGGTCTTTAAATGATGTAATACAATGTGAAAGAGCTACATCTCCCTTCAATTTTTCTACAGGAATACTTTCAGGAGCCGAAGTCTCGTCCTTTTTTTCTACAGCAGGAAGCTTAAAATATACAGCTTGTGTAATATCTGCAGCTTGTATCTCCTCACAGAACAAAGATATTTGTTCAAAAAGATAATCAAAATGTGACCTTATAGACAGTTTACTTTTCATGAGATGACCAATCAAAACTATTTAAAAACAGAAGTGATTATACACTTACTTTCCATTTTCTTGATAAAATTTGTTATAAGCTGAGTTTTGCTGCGGTAAAAATTAAATACAATATAAGTATGATGTGTTCCTATAATTCTAGACTACTTGTCTCTTTTTTACAACTTGATCTGGAGACGTAGTTAATTTTGTAGCAGCTAAACTCATGTTGAAATATAGAGAATTACTCGTAACTTCAAGAGCAGGGGCTAAAGCTTTTTGTGGGTCTGAATGAACATTTGTTGTAGTCAAAAAATACAGGCACATCCTTTTCCGAAAAATGACTCTTTCTACATCAGTAATTTCTGCAATCAATGAATAATAGCAATCTCAGGCACATATTCCTTCTTAGTAATCTATTGTTTCATTTCAATATAAGGGCGCTTATCAGTTCTCAAGAATTGATAGCCTGAAATGCTCAGAACATTCAAATTTGCAAAGGTCAACTTCGGCGGAAAAGAGTTTTCTTAGAAAACTTGTTTATGTGTGACCTAGCCGCAAATCTTAGTCTTCCAGAAAGAAATGCATCAATGATGTACCAAATAGATCAAATTTAATTGTCTATAGGAAACACATCTCGATTATCTATCTTAGCTTTTGAACTCTGGTACTAAAATTATCATCAATCAGGCCAACTGAAATCGGTGATTGATAGTAGTTGTTAGCTCTAACCGCCTTGATACTTTCTCATCTAATTTTTTAAGCTGATAAGAATATTTTGATAGACGGGTACCAGGCTAACCCCGAACTTGAACTCGTGATGAGCTATAAGTCTGCGCCGTTGTC
This sequence comes from Pseudoalteromonas sp. AWH4_217, assembly GCF_056161105.1. Taxonomy (NCBI): domain Bacteria; kingdom Pseudomonadati; phylum Pseudomonadota; class Gammaproteobacteria; order Alteromonadales; family Pseudoalteromonadaceae; genus Pseudoalteromonas; species Pseudoalteromonas sp. AWH4_217. The sequence goes on from NZ_JBSWYM010000025.1 coordinate 29,923, forward strand.
GCACCAAAGAGCCTGTGCATGTTTCTCTGATATTACAACAATGAGCGCTCACAATATACTCACAATATAGTGCGCAGACTTATCCAACGAATCACTTTATGACCCTTTAAGCGGTGTAGCTTTAACTGCCACTTAAATTCTGCAGTTGTAAATTTTAATACTTCAGTGAATGGCTAGCCGGTTTGTTTAGTAATAAACGATCGTTGGCTTTCCTAACTGCATGATACTTCGGTTAAAACATGTCGCGGTAAAGCATATTTACACATTAGAAACCTCGCATGGCAGGGCTCGCAATCTGTGCGTAAAGTAAGGACATGCTTTTGGGTCAAAAGTGTTTATCGTAAGTATCTTATTCGAAATTGTAGTGTGTCATGGTATTAAGGCTGGGTTAGGTAACTGCTAAATGAGCGCCGCCGTTGAACTTTGACTAGTTCTAGACATGATACAGATTGTGGCAATAACCCCTTGAAATAACCATGACACGATATTCTGCCTGGATACAAGGGTCATCATCTTATGATTGCTATGTAGCAGGACATTGTAATCATAAGTTATCTTAGAAAACATACGCAAACTTATTGATAGTGAGTTAATTTAACATAATTACTTGATATGAAGAATTACCCGAAAACACATTAAACAGACCGAGTGGTATAGCTTTATTTTCTGGAGATTTACGTTTATATGACTGAGATGCTGAGTATTATAAAAATCTATAAATGTATGATGTGTTCTTTATTTTGTTTGAACTATTAATTTCTTCGAAATATCCTTGAAGCTGTAGCGTCTATAAGGTACCTTGCCTTTGAGGTAACTAATGAGGAATGAGGAAAATATGAAACCTTGGAGCCCAGATAGCTGGAGAGAACATCCGATTGTTCAACAACCTGAATATCCGGATAAATTAGAGCTTGATTCAGTAGAAAAACAGATTAATGCTGCACCGCCTTTGGTATTCGCAGAAGAAACCCGAAGTCTGTATAAAAGCCTAGCAGATGTGTGCGAAGGAAAGGCTTTTTTACTTCAGGGTGGGGATTGCGCCGAGTCGTTCGCTGACTTCAGCGCGACCAGTATAAGAGATACATTTAAGACGTTGTTGCAAATGGCAGTAGTGCTGACCTATGGAGGCAAGTGTCCGGTTGTTAAAATCGCAAGAATGGCTGGGCAATATGCAAAACCCAGATCTTCTGATTTTGAAACAATCAATGGTGTAGCTTTGCCTTCGTACCGAGGTGACATAGTAAATAGCTTTGAATTTACGGAAGAAGCTCGCATACCAGATCCGAAAAGATTACTGACGGCCTACCATCACAGTGCATCAACGCTCAACTTGCTGCGTGCGTTCGCGCAAGGCGGGCTTGCAGACCTTCATCAAGTCAGCCGTTGGAATATGAGCTTTGTTGCAGCAAATCCGATGAAAGAGAAGTTTCAGCAACTGGCCAATCGAATCCAGGAAGCACTCGAGTTTATGGAGGTTTGCGGTATCGACTCTACCGTTGCCCCAAGTCTTAAAGAAACTCACTTATATACTTCACACGAAGCGCTGCTGCTTGGTTATGAACAAGCCCTGACTCGCAGAGACCACTTAAGTGGTGACTGGTATGATTGCTCAGCACACTTTGTTTGGATTGGTGAACGTACAAGGCAACTTGACCACGCACATATCGAATTTTTCAGAGGAATTAAGAACCCGATTGGTGTGAAAGTTGGTCCAGGTATGAAACCTGACGAGCTTATCGAGTTGATCGACGCTTTGAATCCAGAAAACATACCCGGCCGCCTTACGCTGATCACCAGAATGGGGGCTGATGTTTTACCAGAAAAGCTACCGGCTTTAGTCAGAAAGGTTCAGGAGGAAGGCCGTAAGGTCGTGTGGAGTTCCGACCCGATGCACGGTAATACTGAAAAGGCTAGTACAGGCTATAAAACGCGTAGCTTCAATAACATTTTGCGCGAAATAAGTCAGTTTTTCGCAGTGCATAAAGCTGAAGGCTCATACCCTGGTGGTGTGCACTTAGAAATGACAGGTCAACACGTCACGGAATGTATCGGCGGTGCATATGGTCTGTCTGATGAAGACCTGGCGCAACGTTACCGCACACAATGTGATCCACGTTTAAACGCAGATCAGGTCCTGGAACTCGGATTTCTGGTTGCAGACCTGCTAAAGGATGCAAGAAACAGAGTATAGAACATAGGTAAAAGGGCCTTGAAGGCCCTTTTATTAGTATTTACGCCTTTCCAGATTAGTTTCAGACATAATCTTGGCTGATATCTCCTCGACTGAGAATTTAGTAGAGTTCAGGTAAGGTATTTTATTCTTCTTAAATAACATTTCTACCTCTCTGACCTCAATCCGACATTGACGTATTGATGCATATCTTGAATTAGCCATACGCTCCTGTCTTATGGCCGACAAACGTTCTGGGTCGATCGTTAGACCAAATATCTTCTGTTTGTAAGGCATCAAACACTTAGGTAAAGCGCCTTTTTCAAGGTCATCTTCTGTCATTGGATAATTTGCAGCTTTGATACCGTACTGCAGGGCCAAGTACAAACTCGTCGGTGTTTTGCCGCTGCGACTCACGCCAACCAAAATAATATCGGCTTTTTCGTAATCTTTTACATTTGCGCCATCATCGTTGGCCAGTGCGTAATTGACAGCATCAATCCTGAAGTCATATGTGGCTTCATGAATGCTGTGTGTGCGATGAACTTTTGGTACCGGAGCGACTTTCAGCTCTCTTTTTACAATTTCGCTGGAGTAAGACAAGAAATCATAACAAACCCCGTCTGATGCAAGAATAATATCGGACAATTCGGGGTTTACAAAAGTGAAAAACACCAGCGGCTTTTCGCCGGTTGATTGGGCTGTGGCATTAATTAGCTCTTTGATTTTTTCCGCTTTTTCGACAGTCTCCACAAAAGGGATCGTCTTATGATTAAAGTCTACGGGAAACATCGACAGCGTCGCATGCCCGAATACCTCTGATGTAATCGCTGTTCCATCAGATATATAAAATGCAGTTCTCATTTTAACCTTTCAATTACTTTTTTAGTATTTTTTCGTGTCGCGGTTTACGCCGCTATGCATTAAGTTGTAGAATGCCTTCGACCTATAGGAAGGTCAATTTTTCTCTCACATTAAATACAATTTGTTTTTGGAGACAGTTCCGTGCAAGACTACGTTCTCTGGTATCAAGAATTAGGTATGCAAGACGTACCTAGGGTTGGTGGTAAAAATGCCTCTCTGGGTGAAATGATATCTAACCTTGCCAATGCAGGTGTACAAGTACCCGGTGGATTCGCAACAACGGCAGACGCCTTTAATGAATTCCTCGAGCAATCAGGCCTGAATGAGAAAATTCACACTATTCTCGATTCCCTCGATGTTGACGACGTCAACGAACTTGCCAAAGTCGGCGCACAAATCCGCCAATGGGTTATTGATACTCCTTTCCAGCCAGAATTAGACCAAGCCATTCGCAACGCATACGCCTCACTACACGGCGATGAAAGCAACGATGTCTCCTTTGCTGTTCGTTCCTCAGCAACAGCCGAAGATATGCCAGACGCTTCATTTGCAGGACAACAAGAGACTTTCCTTAACGTTAAAGGTATCGACGCAGTAATGGTCGCTATCAAGCACGTTTTTGCCTCTTTGTTCAACGACCGCGCAATTTCTTATCGTGTTCACCAGGGCTACGACCATCGCGGCGTCGCGTTATCAGCTGGTATTCAGCGTATGGTACGTTCAGACAAAGCATCCTCAGGTGTTATGTTTACGATTGATACAGAATCAGGTTTTGAGGACGTAGTTTTCGTCACCTCGAGCTATGGTCTTGGTGAAATGGTCGTACAAGGCGCAGTAAACCCAGACGAGTTTTACGTCCACAAGCCAACACTAGCCAAGGGCTTGCCGGCAGTTGTAAGACGTAACATTGGCTCCAAAGCAATTCAAATGGTCTATTCGAACGATGAGTCTCACGGTAAGCAAGTAGAGATTGTTGATATGGACCCTGAGCTGTCAAACAAGTTCTCCATCACAGACAGCGAAGTACAGGAATTAGCAAAGCAAGCTGTTATCATCGAAAAGCATTACGGCCGTCCAATGGATATTGAATGGGCAAAGGATGGTAACGATGGCAAGCTTTATATCGTACAGGCTCGCCCAGAAACGGTACGCTCTAATGAAGATGCTAACGTAATGGAGCGTTATCAGCTTAAAGAAAAATCAAGCATCGTTTGTGAAGGTCGTGCAATTGGCCACAAAATCGGTAGTGGTGTCGTACGCGTACTTAACTCGATTGACGAAATGGATAAAGTCGAGCAGGGCGATATCCTGGTTACTGACATGACAGACCCGGATTGGGAACCTATCATGAAACGCGCAGCCGCAATCGTAACGAATCGCGGCGGTCGTACCTGTCACGCTGCAATCATCGCTCGAGAGTTGGGAATTCCGGCAGTAGTTGGTTGTGGTAATGCGACCGACACCATTAAACATGGTGATGAAGTAACGGTTTCGTGTGCAGAAGGCGACACGGGATATATATACCAAGGCAAACTAGACTTTGAAGTCATCTCATCACGTATCGATTCAATGCCTGACATTCCGATGAAGATAATGATGAATGTGGGTAACCCAGACCGTGCTTTTGACTTTGCTAAGTTGCCACATGCAGGTATTGGTCTTGCTCGTCTAGAGTTCATCATTAACCGAATGATTGGTGTACACCCTAAAGCGTTGATCAATTTCGACAGTCAGCCAGCTGATTTACAAGCTGAAATCAAAGAAATTATTGCTGGTTACGAGTCTCCTGTTGAATTCTACATTGCTAAACTTGTCGAAGGGATCTCTACCCTTGGCGCAGCATTTGCGCCAGAGCGCGTGATTGTTCGTATGTCAGACTTTAAGTCTAACGAATACGCAAACCTTGTTGGCGGTCAACAGTATGAGCCGGAAGAAGAAAACCCAATGATCGGTTTCCGCGGCGCATCTCGTTATATTTCAGAAGATTTCCGCGAATGTTTCGCACTTGAGTGTGAAGCAATCAAACGCGTTCGTAACGAAATGGGTCTCGATAATGTTGAAATCATGATCCCATTCGTTCGTACACTTGAAGAAGCTGCAAAAGTTATACAGCTGCTTGAAGAACACGGTCTTAAGCGCGGCGAAAATGGCCTGAAGGTTATCATGATGTGCGAGTTGCCTTCTAACGCATTGTTAGCAGAAGAGTTCCTTGAGTATTTCGACGGCTTTTCAATTGGTTCAAATGACCTGACTCAGCTAACACTTGGTCTCGACCGCGACTCAGGTCTTATTGCTCACTTATTCGATGAGCGTAACCCGGCCATCAAAAAGCTGCTTTCTATGGCAATTCAAACAGCTAAAGCAAAAGGCAAGTATGTAGGTATTTGTGGACAGGGACCTTCTGACCATGAAGACTTTGCAGCCTGGTTGGTTGATCAGGGGATAGATTCAGTATCGCTTAACCCTGATACTGTTCTCGAAACCTGGCTATACCTTGCTGAGCAAAACAAAGCTTAGATAAAGATTGATTAAGGCCTGCGTTATGCAGGCCTTTTTTAAAAGAATTATCTAAAACGTTTGTCTAGTTGAACACAGGCACTCTTAAACCATATTTGACTCTTTTTCAGCCATACTCGTGCCCACGGGTAATTGAAGGATAAGCAAAGCAACGCACCAAGCAGAAAGAAAATCGACGGGCCTGGTACCACAATAAACACTATCGCTAGCAAAGCACAAACCCCTGCAACTAAGTTCATCATAATTTTATTCATAGTGTGACCTCAAATTCGATATTGGTATTAAATTTACTCCATATATCTGCTTTGATCCTTTTCAAAGTGTAACAAAACAAAAAATTCCAGATTTTTAAAGAGACTCAACATGATACAATAGTGCCAAAGCAATAAATTATTACCGTCATGATTGCCGAAATTACCCAGCAGAATTCTGCCAACACATTATTAAATGATTACATCAGTAAAATTTGCGGCCAAGGCTTTAGCGGGGATACAGATACAAGTTATGCGACCCGTATAGTCACTGCTACTGATAACAGTATCTATCAAGAAATACCACAAGCCGTTATCTACCCTAAAAATACCAAAGATGTACAAGTTGCAATGCAAGTAGCATCTCTGGACCCTTTTTTGTCTTTAAGCTTTGGGCCTAGAGGGGGAGGAACAGGTACTAACGGGCAATCTCTTACACCTGGGATAGTGGTCGATCTCTCTCGTTACATGCGAGAAATTCTTGAAATAAATGAAGAAGAAGGCTGGGTACGAGTACAAACTGGCGTCATAAAAGATCAATTGAATGATTTTCTGAAGCCTTACGGATTCTTTTTTGCGCCAGATCTATCAACCAGTAATCGCGCGACTATCGGTGGCATGATAAATACCGATGCTTCTGGTCAGGGCTCTCTGGTCTACGGTAAAACCAGCGATCACGTACTGGAACTTAAAACTATACTTGTGGATGGCACTGAGCTCAACACCAATAAACTTGAACTTGAAAAAGCGGAACTTCTAGCTGAGCAGACTAATAGAGTTGGTGAAATATATAAGACAGTATTAACTAGCTGCCGGGAAAATAGAGAACTAGTCCTTGAGAAATTTCCGAGACTTAATAGATTCCTCACGGGCTATGATCTCGAAAATGTCTTTGACGATGAGATGACCACATTTGATTTAAGCCGTGTGATCACAGGATCTGAAGGGTCGTTAGGGATAGTTACCGAAGCGAAACTGAACGTAACCCGCATACAGCCGTACAAAACACTCATCAATATTAAATACGATTCTTTCGAATCTGCTTTGAGGAACTCACCTTTCTTAGTTGCGGCAAATGCAACTTCCGTAGAAACAGTAGACAGTAAAGTTCTGAATCTAGCCAAGCAAGACATCATTTGGCATTCAGTATCGGACTTAATCTCGGATGTTCCAGGAGTTGAGGTTCAGGGCCTCAACATGGTTGAGTTTAATGGCGAGACCCCTGAAGAGATCGAAGGAAAAGTTTCTTCATTATGCAGTCAACTTGACCAACTTATCACCAACCGAGAAGCGGGTGTTGTTGGCTATCAACTTACTAATGATAAAGCCGATATACTAAAAATATACGCTATGCGTAAAAAAGCAGTGGGCTTGCTGGGTAACACCAAAGGAAAACAGAAGCCACTTGCTTTTGCAGAAGATACCGCTGTACCACCAGAAAATCTTGCAGATTTTATTTTAGAGTTCAGGGCACTGTTGGACAGTAAAGGTTTGCACTATGGCATGTTTGGCCATGTGGATGCCGGCGTACTACATGTTCGACCCGCTTTAGACATGTGCGATCCTGAACAAGAAAAATTGTTGCGTGAAATATCAGATCAAGTCGTTGCATTGACCGCTAAGTATCGTGGGCTCATGTGGGGCGAGCATGGTAAAGGATATCGAAGCGAATATGGTCCGGCTTTTTTTGGTGACGCACTCTTTACTGAACTCAGAAAAATAAAATCAGTGTTCGATAAGAATAATCGCCTGAACCCGGGGAAAATCTGCACACCATTAGAGTGCAATGACAGCCTGGTTAGTGTTGATGGCCAGAAACGTGCGTGGTTTGATAGAGCTATCAATATTGAAGTCAAAGAAAGCTTCGAAAACGCAATGAACTGCAATGGCAATGGGCTTTGCTTTAATTATGATGAAGCCTCTCCAATGTGCCCGTCATATAAAGTGACCAAAGATCGCCGTCACTCACCTAAAGGCAGAGCTTCTCTGATACGAGAGTGGTTTCGTCTTCAGGAAGAGCAGGGGGTCGATTTACTATCTTCAGAGAAAACCCTGATAGAAAAAGAAAACGATACCACTTGGTGGGAGCGCTTTAGAAACAACCGAAAGAAACAACAGGGCATCTATGACTTTTCACATGAAGTCAAAGAATCTATGGATGAATGTCTTGCTTGTAAGGCGTGTACCACTGCATGTCCGATTAAAGTTGATGTGCCAAGTTTTCGGGCTCGCTTCCTAAATCTATATTACAGTAGATACAACCGTCCATTAAAGGATCACCTTGTTGCAAATGTGGAACAAACAACGCCTCTGATGGCTAAGCTGCCAAGACTTACTAACTTTGTTGTGAATTTTGCTCCTGTCAAATCAGCATTGAAAAATATTGTGGGTTATGTAGATACGCCAACGTTAAGCGTCCCAACTTTAGACAAACGCACCAACAGTGAGTATAAGTACGACGAGAAAAAGTTTTCCACTCTGTCAAAAGAGCAAATGTCCGATATTGTTTTTATCGTTCAGGATCCGTTTACCAGTTTCTACGAAGCTGAGTTAGTAGAAGCATTTATGCACGTAATTACTAAACTAGGTAAAAAGCCAGTGCTCTTACCATTTGTTCCAAACGGTAAAGCTCAACATGTAAAAGGGTTTTTAAAAGAATTTAAATCAACAGCTAAGTCTGCCACTGAGTTTTTGTCACGTATTGCCAGTTATGGCCGGCCACTCGTTGGGTTAGATGCCTCTTTGGTCCTATGTTACAGAGACGAATATCTCAAGATCCTGAATGAAGACAAATTAGCATTTACAGTTCACCTTGCGCATGAGTGGCTGTCAACTCAGGACTGGATTTCAGTTGGGAAGTTGTCAAACGTAAACGGCAACTCCGTTGTCAAGTTACTTAGTCATTGCACAGAAACCAGTGCTATACCTGAAAGCAAAACTGTTTGGAAAGATATCTTTGGGCATCTTGGTGTGAACTTGGAGACACCAGCAACAGGGTGTTGCGGAATGGCTGGCACTTATGGCCATGAAACCGATCATCAGCACAACTCAAGATCGTTATATGAAATGTCGTGGCAAAAACACACGAGTAATATAGCAGAAGAAACTGTACTGGCTACGGGTTTTTCTTGTCGTTGTCAGGTGAAGCGTTACGAGAATAAAAAACCAATGCATCCGATAGAGTACATTGCAAAGAATCTCTAATACAATAGATGGTAGCGATACGTATTTGTGTCGCTACTTTTCGATTTTACTTACACCCATTCACTGATTTTCTTATCAAACCTCGATTTAACATAATTTAAAAATCAACATTCCATTTGACTGTTTTTTTAGATAAACGGGAATAATGTCGCGGGAGTAGCATCGCGCTATATAGTATGATGTGTTCTTTTTCACTTCTAAATTAAAGAGATCGGAGAATTTTAACTATAGTGGTGTGAAGACGAATCAGGGTTTACAGAGCTTCCATTTATGAAGTAACAACGATACCCAATGATGCTCAAATAAATCATTAGGCTTTCGTTGTATTTAGAATAAAAAAGAGATCTACAATTTACGTTTTATCCCAGACTTGGCTCTTTCCTTAATATTAGTCTGGATATATATCTGATCGGTCGTCGCTATTTTTGAATGACCCAGATCTTCGGATAAATGTTTAAGAGGGCGGTGCTGCGCATCGTGCGTGGCACCAGTGTGGCGAAGCCAATGTGATGTAGCTGCTTGTAAGTTTTCAGCTTCCTCCTGAAACCCATCCTCGTTGAGCTTTTTAATTGCCAGATCAAAACTTTCCTGCACGATTCTGCGAATTTGTCTTACATTCATACCTCCGCTACCGCGAAGCTTGTGAATAATTGGGTGGGGTTCATCGACGCGAGGTAAGGAAGTCAGCCCTCTGCTTAAACGATAACGCTTTAAATACTCAATGAATTCTTCGCTTAATGTGACATCTCGAAGCTTGTTTCCTTTGCCCATTATACGCAAAAACCAAAAACCATCTTGATCTTGCCAGAAATGACTCATTACAGGTGCCCATTGCGGGCGGTCAGACAATTCGGATATCCGTAAATATAAGCCTTTTAAACAAGCTAATGTGAACAGGTTTCTTTCAAGCTTAGGGTCCTTTTCACACCGGTCTTTTGTAACACCAAACACATATTCCCACTGCAGGTCACTCAGTGTGTCTGGCATCTTAATTTGTGACTGCACTACGAGATAAGGGCAGTTCTTTTTCACCACGGGAACAAAGTTAGCAAATGATTTTTCTTCCAAAATGGCAAACTTATAAAACACATTTAATGCGGTGAACATTGATGCGAGTGTTTGCTGACTCACCCCATTAGCCTTATATATAAAGGGTCGCCAATTTGAATTCACAACCCTTAAACCATTGCTATCCTTAAAACGCCATTGCACTGATTGGGCAACCCAGTCGTCACTGGTCTCAACGACGAACTCAACATATGCCTCAATGTCTTCACGTTTCAGATCAAATACAGAAGCTTTTTTTATTGTCCAGGACCACAGATAAAAGCGCTCTATTTCATTACGAAATCGATTAAATGTGGCTTCTGACTTGCGCCCATATACATACAAAAATTGATAAAGAAACGCCAGATCGTTTTTACAACAATGTGGATCAAAGACCTCACTGGTTAGAAAGTTGGCAATATCTGGGTATTCTGTCTCGAGTGTATTGTCCTCAAGATGTGCGACTAAGTACCTGAGCTGCTTAAGCGTATCAACTAATGGCGTCATTGTATGTGTATAACACTGATTATATAAACAGTGTTTTATTCTGAACTAAGCTTAGCAAGATTGCAACGGAAAACCGAGCTCGCGCGTTATCCGCAGCGAGCACTTAAAATATCAAAGCCTTAAATTTCTGCTTTCGAAGCATGCAATTCACGGGCGTACGCGAAGATGATGGCGAGATTACAAATGAACCAGAGATCTTTGATTATGAATAACCCCAACCCGTCTATCAGGGTAGTCGGTGAAAACCCACCATCGGCTGTGAACAAAAATGTCTGTGTCATAATAAATACAGCACCTGTACCGGCTATACCAATCAAAACCAGATTACGTCGGCCAAGCCAAATGCCGGCGCCAAGTAGTATTGCAAATCCCAGGTCATAAACACCGATTAAATCTGACGCTTGCTGGATTGTGAACACCTGATAAAGCCATGCCATAAACGGGGAGGTTTCGACCAAAGGCACTATGGCCTTGGCTTCCAATTCTAGAAACTTCATTCCACCAATCCAGAAAAGTACGATAGCTACGGGAATATAATTTAATATTGCATGCTGGCGTGCTGAGATCCGCTTAGTGAAACATAAATAAAACGCCAAAGGTAACAGAGCAAAATACTTAATAATACCCTGACCTGAACCAATAACCGGAAACCCACCGTGTGCTGCAATCCAGCGACCAGCATCGAACAGGGTTAGTAACATAATACCACTCAATACAACGAGAAAAGCAAATTGTGGTCTGCGTAACTGAGTTATAAAAAGCGCTGCGCCAACGCTTATGCCCGTAATTAAGAAAAATAGCCCAAATACCTGACTAAGACTCTGCATTGAATATAAATCGTTGAGCGAGTAAAAACCCAGGGCTTTTTCTACGTAACCAATATTCCCCCCAAGAATAAACGAGCTACCGAGTAACATCAGGCTTAGGGCAACGGTAAAAGCAATCACCTTATAATTTGTTGAGTGTGACATAATGGTCCTATGCAAATGGATGTACCAAGAAGACCGGACAAGCCCGTTTTAATTTCAGTGAGGATTAATTTTTTGATGAGTTCATCGCCAAAATAAAGCGATTTCTGAGACTGTGTATGTGTACAGTAATGGCGAATGCTAAGAAGTATGGTTGCTGCGCCGGCATACATGGGAAAATGAAAGGGCATTGCGCAAAAGGTGGCACAATGCCCAATTGGTAGTTTGTCTATAACTAAATCGGCTATAGCCAAACTAAGTGTAAACCAGGAGAATGGGCGCCTGGCTTACAGCAAAACCTTAGTTTGTTTGGGCCTTAAGACTTACGCCACTATACGACGAGTAGCCTCGTAACATGATGTGGAAAGTGCCCGCCGATGGGTTATTAACCGTACACACCTCGTTATTGCCATTTTTATAAGGACGACAGTCATAAGTCGTGCGAGTAGGCTGTGCGTTTGCACGTACATACAGGTCAGCATCGCCTGAGCCGCCGCTCATTGTAAACGTCACTTTGCTTACCCCGTTACCAACATTAAATGTGTAAAAGGTTTCACTGCCCGAACCACCACTCAGGCTAGATTTGGTTACACCATCCTGCAATTCATTGCCACCGGTACCATTTAATGCTGCATCCACCGCAGCCGAAGCATCAATGATACCGCTACCACAACTGCTACAAGTGGCGGGGAAGCTACGAGCAGTACTCTTCAGGATACTTTCAACTTCGTCCGGGCTTGCTGAGGGTTTAGCTTGCTTGATAAGGGCCGCTACACCTGCAACATGAGGTGCCGCCATTGACGTACCTTGTGAGTATGCATAGCTATCACTTGAAGGTCCGTTACTACCAGAGTTATAAGTAGACAAAATACCTTCCGGGTCATTGGCAAAGCTTTGCGCACCACCAGGTGCAGCAACGTCGATGTTTGAACCGTAGTTTGAGTAATATGCGCGGCCACCGTTACGACCTACAGAAGCAACATTGATGATGCCGGAGCAGTTACCCGGATTGAAATTGGCAGAATTTGAGTTGTCGTTACCCGCTGCAATTACGATGGTCGTGCCGTTAGCACGTGCCGTGTTAATAGCGCTCTGAGTTGTTGAGCTACATGCGCCGCTGCCACCTAAGCTCATGTTAATTACATCAGCCGGGTTTGCGTTAGATGGTACGCCTGATACTGAACCACCTGATGCCCAAATGATACCGTCTGCGATATCCGAAGTCAGACCACCACATTTACCAAGTACACGTACAGGAACAACTTTGGCGTCATATGCGACACCAGCCACACCCTGACCGTTGTTTGAAACCGCCGCGACTGTGCCTGCTACATGTGTACCGTGCCAGCTGGAGCTACGTGCGCTATGTGTATAGCCACACTCGTTAGCAGATACTGCATCACCCGGGTCACGTGCATCGCTGTCACGACCACCGCCGTCGTTTGCTACCGACAAGTTAGAGATCATGTCGTAACCTTGCAGGATGTTTGCGTTCAGATCTGAGTGAGGGCGGTAACCAGTGTCCAGCACAGCCACTACCACACCATTACCTGTTGCCTTATCCCACGCCGCAGGTGCATTGATACCTCCGGCAGACTCAAAATAGTGCCATTGGCTTGAGTACTGTGGATCATTAGGTGTAGCGAAAGGTTGCAACATCTGGTCGATTTCAATGTATTCAATATTGCCAGTCGCGACCATTTCCTGCATCAGACTATGCGCATCAGCCGCAGAAAGCGTTTGGTCAACGCGCATAACGTGGTGATTGCTCAATGCCATTTGACGGACATATTTAGTTTGTAACGAGGCTTTCTTTTTACTCTTGAAGCTCTTAACAAAAGTTTGTGCTCGTGAATTCATCATCGCCGGAGACATCTCGGCCTCAGAGATGGACATAAGCTGATTGCTATTGTCCTTATATTTAATAATAAACTGCGTGCCTGCAGTGTTTTGGCCTTCAATTTTCTTGCTCAACTGCGCCATACTTGCAACGCTATTGAACGCTTCAGCGTTATTTGCCACAGCTTGAGTTGCAGCGAACATGCCTGAAATAGCCAGCGCAACGGCACCAATTTTTAAATTATTAGTTGTCATAATAGTTTTTCCCTAGATTTAGTTGTTGTTCCTTCCGTTCAGCAATGCGTACAGAAGGCACTTGAATGTAAACACGAGGTTACTTTTAATTTAAATTCCGTTTACTTATATTACATGTAATTTGAGTTATAAGAGTTGAGCAGATTTCACACAGCTAGTTGTTTTGTAATATTTAATTCACGATTATTGGAGTTGTTATGATATATTTTTCATGTAAATGAATGTAAACAGCTAGTGATAAATTATGAGTAATTCACACTTATTTGGCCCTTTAATAAACACATGATCTGCATTAAGAAGTTCCAGTAGGTTTTGTAAATTCTGACTATCTTGAGTTATGGGCGGGCAGTTTTCTTTTAACTTTGTGAACACAGATATGTTCCTGCAAAAACACCTTAGGAAAGAGTAATAGCCAAAAAGCAGCGCACTTTTCAGGTGCTGCTTTTTGGCTTAAGCTTGTTATCGACTACTGTTTACGACATTGCTGTGCGTCAAAGTCGACAATTATGCTGGTGTTTTCTGCATTACCAGAGATCTTTAGGTAAGACCAATACTCGCTTCCAGCTGCGATTTGAATGCATTCCGTTGTGCCACCAGAATTAGATTGTGCGTCCTTATCGTTATCACTTGGCCAGCCACCATTTTTGTACAAGATGTTCAGACTTCCACTGCCATGCGCTGTTGTAATAGCCAGGCTTTGTGTAGAGGTAATATCTCCAATAGATAACCATAAAGTACCGTCTCCGCCCAGACAGGTCGCTTCGCCCGCTACCAGTCGACCGCCGCTTACTGGCTGCTGAGTCGCACATGCATCAGGTACCGAACCACTGATATCTTTGGGCATGATCTCAACGGTATAGTCCTCAACTTCTCCATCACCTACCGAGCCACAGGCACTGGCAGCAGCGCCGTTGTACTTCATAGCAATACGTAATCTCGCTTTAGAACCCACCATACTTGCAGGAACATTAATTGAGCCTGTCACTTCGCCTTTACCAGACACGTCTGACATAACCTGCTCAGATTCTTCGAACTGACCATTGTTATTAAAATCTATCCAGGCAACCCAATGCTCGGTGTAACTTCCACCTGGCGTGAAGGTAAACAGGTTAGCTCCCTCTGTAAGCTTAATAGTCTGATTAGAAAAATCACCATATCCTTCTGCCTGAGAAGGGTTACTGAACGATCCATTTTGTACATTTGCGATCCATTCATATCGGGTGTTGCCACTGGCTGAACAGTATTCAATGCCGGAAATGCTTACGGCGGCTTGCGCGCTGTTACTCAGTCCAACGTTATCTGTCACTGTTAAAGTTGCCGTATAGTCGCCAGCCTGAGTGTAGGTATGGCTGGGGTTCGGCTCATTGCTTGAGTTGCCGTCGCCAAACTCCCACTGGTAAGTAACAATATTGCCATCCGGATCTTCAGAACCTGCACTGCTGAAGGCGACGGCTTGTCCTGACATGGCAGAGTAGGGGCCATTGGCTAGTGCAGTAGGGGCCACAAGTTCTGATTTCACCTCAGCAGTTGCAGTATCTGTTGCCGTGTTACCGTCATTATCTGTTACGGTCAGTTTCACGGTATATACCTCTGCGTTTTGGTAGGTATGCACAGGGCTTGCAGCGGTGGAGGTGTTACCATCACCAAATTCCCAGTAGTAACTGACAATACTTCCGTTAGCATCGTTTGAGCCCGCACTGCTAAACTGAATAGACTCTCCAATAGTGGTACTATAAGGGCCATTCGCTTGTGCGATGGGTAAGTCAGAGTCACCAGCTCGTTCATAATAAACAACTAACGAAGCGCCGCTATACTCTAGGAAAGGGTCAATCATGATATTTAACTGACCGCCGCCAGCTGCAAATTCGCAGTACTCGCTGTGTCTTGGCGCACTGAATGGCCCGCAGTCATGTTTATCAGCCGTTGGCACTGAGTTCATACTAACATAAGCATCTGGGTCACCCTGATACCCGCCAGGCATTACCGCAACCGTGCGTACAGCATCAGATGGGATTTCAAACTGATAGGTTTTTGGATCGGCACCTTTAGCAGACTCCAGGTTATTAATCTCGGCTAAGAATACGCGCTCACAGCCATTGCACAGCGTATTGTCAGTGCCAGAAATGACACTGAGCGTCGCATTTGAATAGGCACTAAAAGCGTCAATTGCAGTGTGATAGGGCACTGTACTGGATGGAGCAGAAATCGTCACCAGCTCCGGAGAGCCTGCACTTCTGAATGAGATAAAATCAGCGTCCCAGTTATCGCCATTTTTAACCGGTGCTTTACCTTTAGAGACATACATATCAGGATCTTCATCGTAACCATCCAGATAAAATGCGACAGCCTGCGTACCAGCCGGCACCGAGATCTCGTAGTTTTCCACTTCGCCTTTTTGACCTGATAGATCTGTAAACGACTGAATAACATCGCCCTTTGGCGGCGTAACCGCGCCGGACGTGCCATCCCATGGATGACCAGCATTGCTGGTATACTCATCAAGGCCAGTGGCGATTAGGTTTGCATTAGACCAAAGCGTTGCCCTTGCAGGCCCATGAAGGGCAGCGGTCATTCTGTTTACCTGATCACTGGTGAACATGGCATAGTTATCAGAGTAATGCATAAAGTTTTCTGTGTTTGTGGGCTGGCCCAGGCAGTTTTTTACGTTGTTCTGTAATATGCTGCTACTCATTTGCGGCGTATCGCACGAGCCGTCGCCAGTCGCATTACAAAAAGCCTCAGAATGAATTGTACAGACATCACCATCAAAGGTATGGGGCAGGTTTAGCCAGTGACCAAACTCATGGGTCAAAACAGAGCGGAAGTTTTCATTGGTGTTAGCGCCAACATAATCACCATTATAAACAACCCGTGACAAGCCATTTTGAGACATACTCAATTGCGGATACCAGGCAACGCCGGAATTATTGGTAGACCCGTCATCATATAAGTCTTGCTGAATATAGATATTCATATACTTAAAGTTGTCCCAGGCATCGGCTGAAATTTGATCGTCAACGCCACTGCCTTTACCATATCCTGCCTTTTCTGGGTGGCGGACAATACCATTTGTTGGTTGGCCGTTTGGATCTTTTTTTGCCAATACAAATTCAATGTTAAGATTTTGCCTGATTGCCTGAAACTCGGGCGCAATGGGTCCATCATCAGTGATTAAACCCAGGAAATCCTGGTTAGACTTGTTCAGTCCGTCTATGACTTTTTGCTCAGTTAAGCAGTAGGTGCCTGTTTCACAGTTGTATCTGTCGCCATAAATATGCACTACCACAGGAATATAGTAACGCCCGGGAACACCATTGCCATTTTCTGCTGCAAGATCGTCCTGACTCGCAAGCTCAGACATAATATGCGTTGCGAAACTGGAACTCAAAGACCGTTGTCTGAGATTCTCTTTTTGGATAGCAGACCAGTCCTGTGAATTATGGTCGGTACCACAGATCTGTCCTCCATGTTTATGGCTGGTGGAATTCGCAAATACGGATTGTATCCTACTATCAAGTGCAGTTTGATTTACCTTGACAGGCTCGCCTGCAAATACCGTGACGGGGGACAGCGTAGTCAGCAAAATAGCCGTAGCCTGGCAGAGTGTTTTTCTGGTCGGTGTTTTTGCCAACACACGTTTAGAAAAAGGCATAGTGTTCTCCTGTTGTTTTTATTTGTTAACATATGGATGTTAAGAACCTGTTTTCTTATCCCCGAAGTTAACTTGTAGCGTTGTTGCAAGTACCTTTTTTGGTACTCTGTTATTTTCCTGGAACTGCATAAAAGTGCATTTATATCAGCCACCTAACTTCAAACCATAAAGATACAGTGGATTTTTGAACGTTACGAAAGCTTTGTGTAACTTACACCAGTTAAATTATATTGTATACAGTATAATTTAACATTTTGCATAATTGTTATTTTGTTGAAGCAGGGCAGTCACGTCAGGAAGTAGGGTAATGGCTTGTTTTTAGGCCTAATGTTAGCGATACAAGCGACAGGTTTGAGTTGTAACAAGTTCGGTCAACAGCAGGGCTTTTTCTAGATTTGAAGTCTTGCATGACAAACTTGCCCAGCTGACCACGGAATTCGGCCAGGAACGCATCCAGGGCTAATGCGTCATCCTCACGGACATTGGTTAGTTCGAGTTCAAATTCCCGGTGCGCGCCTTCAAGGTCACAGACCTTTGACGCGTTGTTGGCCTTGCTGACAAGCACCTGGCTGTTCGGTTTCAACCGGAATACGCAAAATTTAGGCGGTTTGGGTAGGGGCAATTGCTCCATAGTTTTTCTTCGCTCGTCGGTTACTGTGGGAGCGAGTGTAAAAATGATGGAGCTAGGTTTTAGGTGTAAAACGTTTTACATAAACAGAAGATGTTTCTATCATCTTTGTAATCGCTAATTTTTACTCAGCTAAAATCCGTTATAGATCTTTCAAGGACTAAGATATTGAACAGCGAAGCAGCAACAAGACCAAATGAAGAGCCTAAGTATAGTAAAAAGAGAATTCAGAACGCTGGCAAGGCTTTAAGAAAAAACACGTACACAGAAGAAGATCTGGCCGTTCTAACAAATTGGAGAGCATCCCATGCATATCCATTAAAACAAATAGCTGATCAGTTAAAGACCGTCTCAAAAGTTGTTGATGATGAAGCTGTTGTAGCGCAGAGACTAAAAAGAACGCCATCCATCACTAATAAACTCTTGTTACAGCCATCAATGAGCCTTGCAAATATGCAAGATATCGGAGGATGCAGAGTAATACTAAACTCGTTGAATAATGTTTACCATGTAAGCGAAAAGCTAATTGCACAACTTGGCGATCTTGAGTTGGTAAGGACTGATGACTATATTCAATTTCCCAAAGATACAGGCTACCGAGGCATACATCAAGTTTATAAATATAACAGTTTTGGGGAATCTCCTGGTCATGATGGACTATTTATTGAAGTACAATTAAGGACTAAGCGGCAGCACTACTGGGCTACTGCGGTAGAAACATTGGGGGCATATTTAAAGCAATCCTTAAAAAGCTCACAGGGAGACACAGTAAGCCTTAAGTTTTTCCGGTATTTTGGTGACCTTATGGCTATTGATAATGATCAGGTTAAATTACACACTAATATCGGAACAGAAAGCTTGTGTATAAGACTCATAACGTTATGGGATTTCTTGCAATTGCCGCACAAACTGCTGGCATACTCTAGCGCAACCAAAAGGATATTTGAAGAAATTGATGGCGGAGAGGGTAGTTATGATTATTATTTAGTGATGACAGATATGAATGAACATGAGGTCAGTATCATTCCGTTTCAAAGCTCAGAACTACCAGAAGTAAATCAAAAGTATTCAAAGTTAGAACAAAGCTACAAGAATGACTTAAATAAAGATGTTGTACTTGTTTCAGTAAAATCCATAACAGATTTGAAACAAGCATATCCGAGCTATTTTAATGACGCACAGGAATTCATCACATTGTTTGTTGACCTTATCGAGAAATACCTATTTCAAAAACTGAAAAGTAGTATCAATGGACCCAGAAATCAGCGCCAACTCCGACGCCATCTTTTAATATTAAAAAAGCAGCAGAAGGAATTTAGAAGAGCTTGTAATATAACGTCTAGAAGAATTCGACAACTGAATAAAAAGCTGCGTTTTGCAAAGGCACAAAAGACAAAAGATATGTTCCTAGCAGCCATAGAAAAGTTAACTGAAGCAAATATTCTAGCCTGTAAAGGTGCAGCAAAAGTAAAGGAAAAAATTCAATCAACACAATCACAAATTCATCTAGCCAAACCCAGTTATCTGAGATGAAGCATTTTTAATAGACTACCAAATGTAACTGGCTGTATGTTAAGTATGTAAAGCAGTAAGGAGGGGCAGAGAATGAAATACTTCGTGAAACATACAATCCTAGTTTTAGTAGCTATAAAACCCGCTTCATATTCTATTGAATGGCAAAAGCGAAACAACCAAATCAATTCAACTATTTATTCAGCATGCTCAAGCCGTTAAAAAAGTATTGGTCACAGCAAAAAAATGACGCCGTAGCTTTTGCTTGGATTTATCTTTTTGAGCGTGCTTATTTGTAAGATATATAGCTGGTTTACTTCAAAAAACAATAATGACCGATACTGGTTAGTATCGGTCTTTAAAGTGCATCAGATATCCCTTATTTTCAAATATGACGAAAGTTTTATCATCTTAGAACGTCGAATGGAGATGTTGCTCAAGATTTTCGAAAAAGAGATGTAGAATTAGCTGAGCCAAAATGCCACATTCACTCATGAAAAATAACATCAAGAGACGATTATTATTTTTTTGCGTTTGCTGAATAGGAGACGGTTCAACCAATAATTCCGGCGTTGCCTGGTATCCTCAACTAAGCATGTCTCAAGCTGTAACTCCCCCATAAACTGCAACAGTTCTTGAGTAGAATTCCCATTAACAGAAGAAGGAAGTTTTACGATGAGAAAAAGCAAGTTCACCGAATCACAAATTGTTGCCATGATCAAAGAAGCTGAATCGGGTG
>NZ_JBSWYM010000026.1:0-49278 GCF_056161105.1 Pseudoalteromonas sp. AWH4_217
ATGCGGGATCTACTCGCCTTCGGCTTCGTGGCTGTTTTTTGGCACCTGACGGCGCTTTTATGGTTCCCGGCTCGGGGGCCGGGATGACGGAAGAAGGAGCTGGGTGACGAAGGGAGAACAGGCATAAACTGGCATCCTCCACTCGTCATCCTGCACTTGATGCGGGATCTACTCGCCTTCGGCTTCGTGGCTGTTTTTTGGCACCTGACGGCGCTTTTATGGTTCCCGGCTCGGGGGCCGGGATGACGGAGGATAGGGCCGAGATGACAGAGGATAGAGCCGGGATGACGGAGGAAGGAGCTGGATGACGAAGGGAGAACAGGCATAAACTGGCATCCTCCACTCGTCATCCCGCACTTGATGCGGGATCTACTCGCCTTCGGCTTCGTGGCTGTTTTTGGCACCTGACGGCGCTTTTATGGTTCCCGGCTCGGGGGCCGGGATGACGGAGGGAGAAGCTGGATGACGGAGGGAGAAGCTGGATGACGGAAGGAGAAGCTGGACAGCGAAGGAGAGAGGCGAAATTGCGAAGGAAAGAGGTGGAGGCGGGATATCGGGGTGTATGTTTATGACGCTTGAGTGATAGCAGAATTGTTTGGCTTCACATCCGTTAGCAGAATGCTAAAATACGCCGGTGTATCAAATATGGGGAAGTGTGGTGTCGGCTCGGATCAGACAAGAATGGCTGCTGTCGTTGTGCGGGTGGACGCTGGTGATTGCCTTTCTGACCCTTATAGACCTTTTGCATGACTGGTCGGTGCCCGAAGAGGAGCGCCTCAATAATCCACTTTGGTGGGCGGGGCAGGAATGGGGCCTGTGGTATTTACTGTCTCCTGCGGTTTTTCGTGCCCTTTCCCGGCTTGAACCTGCGCCTAAGGTGAACGTGACCCATTACCTCACGCTCATGAGTGGTGCCTATTGCTGTACCATGCTGCTGCAGGCGGTGTTCGACCTGGTGGCACTGGACGACCCTATTGCTTATACCTTGTATTATTTTGCGCCGGCACACCTGCTGGTGCTGTTTGTGATCACCATTTTATGGCATACCCAGTTACGCGTCATTGCCGAGCCAAATCACGAGCATCCGGTGCTGTGGGCAGATCAGGGGAAAGACAAAGCCCCGGTCCCTTTTGATGACATTACCCATGTTACTGCCGCCAGCAATTATATGGAGATCCATACCAGTACCCGGCAATACCTTAAGCGCGGCACCTTAAAAGAGCTGATGGCTCAGCTGCCACCTCAGTTTATCCGTACTCATCGCTCTCATGTGGTCAACCTGTACGCCATTGACAGGATCCAGAATAAACCTTCTGGCAGTGCCACGATTCAGCTGAAAAGCGGCGCTCAGATTGCCCTGAGCAAGGGCTACAAGCAGGAAGTGAAAACCCAGCTGGCGCAAAGTGTCTAAATTCGCGCCAGTCTGTTCGTCCCACCTCCATCGGGACCAGTAAACAACCCAGGTTCATTCGTCCCAGTCAGCCACATCTTACCCCTAAGCTTTTGTTTATCTTGATTTGAAACTCGTATCATAGGACAACTTTTCAAGGAGTGTTGTATGAATCGATTTAAACCTGCCTTACTGGCCTCATCGCTGTTTTGCGCTGTCGTCGCGCCGGTATACGCGCAGGATCAGGCCGATAGCGTGTTTAACGAAGCGGCCCTTGCCCAGTTCAGCGCCCAGCATGCACTGGATCTGCTAAATCAGCTACCCACCTTTGTGCTCACCGAAGGCAGTAATGAGCGCGGCCTCAGTGGTGCCAGCAGCAATGTGCTGATCGATGGCGTAGTCCCGTTATCCAAATCCGACTCAATTGAAACCCTGCTGCGCCAACTGCCGATGAGCCAGATAGCCGGGCTGGAGTTATATACCGGCCAGCATCCGTTCAGCCAGCTCAGTGAGTACACGCAGATCGTCAACATCCGGCTCAAAGATCAGGGCACCTCATTAGACTGGCGTGCCGAGCTGCACTCTCAACACAGCGACCATGAACTGAGTGAAGCGATGGTGAGTATGCAAACTCGCCATGCTGACTGGCATCATAGCGCCAGCGTAAAGTGGGTAAACAACCATGCCTACTCATCAGGCGAACTGATGCAATACACCGATGTACAATCAGATCAGGTTGCCAATTCCGAACGAGAGCATTTTGCTGAGCGTGAGCAAGGCGTGCAGCTGGCGCTGATCAGCAGAACCCCGCTGCACAATGGCACCCTGCAACTCAATGCATCGGCACAGCAAACCGACTGGCTGACTCGTTATCGCTGGACTCCTGCTCTGCCTGCGCCGGTCAATGGCACCAAAGACATAGAACAGGTAGACGAGTATGAACTGGGCTTTGACTGGCAAAGACAAACTGCCACAGACTGGCAAATGCAACTGACAGGCCTTGCCAGACGGGAGCAGTCCGACTTGTCTATACAAGAGTGGCTAGGCCAATCGGCGGCACAAACTACCTTTGAGCAACGCGAACACGCCCGCGAACAGGTGCTCAGGCTGGCGTATAGTGATCCATCACATGATTTGCAGCCGAGTATCGGCATAGAAGGGAGCTACAACTCAGTCAGTGCCGACACCAGGCATGCAGACGAGGCCGAAAACAGCAAGGTCACTGAAACACGGTTTGAGCCTTTTGTGGCCGCCAGCTGGCAAGTGGCGCCACAGTGGCAGCTGTCGGGTAAGCTTGCGCTGGAGCAGGCCACCCTGAAATCCGGCCACAACGGCGCGCAATCACAGCAGCATCGGCTGTTAAAGCCGCAGCTCAAACTGGGCTATGACCTGAGTGCTGACTCACAACTGACTTTCAGCGCCCTGCACCAGGTTGAACAGCTGGACTTTGGGCTGTTTCAAAGCTCTCAAAGCAGCGGCTTTGCGCGCACACAAAATGGCAGCACACAGTTAAAGCCCATGCAGTACACTGAGCTGATGCTCACCTGGCAATATGCCCGGGCCGACTGGTTTGAGTTTACGCTAAGCCCGTTTTATCAGTGGCAGCAAGATATCCACGAATATCAGGTGCAAAGTAATGGCAATGGCGCCATCGTCAACGCAGGAAGGGCCCGTTATTTTGGCCTGGATACCGAGTGGAGTATTAATACCCGCTTTTTGCTCAGTGACAGCCGAGTTGAGCTGAGTTATGCCTGGCGGGATGCGCGCTATGCAGATCCGCTGAGCGGTCCCCGTCCCATCACGGAATTAACACCGCACGAGTTAACCATAGGGTTTCGACGTGATCAGGCCCGCTTATCCTGGGGTTTCGAAGCGTTTCTGCCTACCCGTTTTCGCGAGTATTATCATGACGAAATACTGACTGAGCGGGCCAACACTGAGCTCAGTGCCTTTATGCAGACTCAGATTGGCGGCGGATTATCGCTCACCGTGGAGCTGGATACCCTCAATAACGCCCGCTATCAGTATCATCGTGCTATTTATGAAACAGACAGAAGCAGCTCCTTGCAAAGCCGGGAGCAGTTATCTGAATCGATAAAGCCGAAGCTGTCTATCATATTGAGCGGCAACCTATGATAAAAACAGTTAATACAACAGGTTAAACTTATGTTAAAGTTCCGTCGACAGGCAATGGTGCCTGCTTACACGGAGTGTTTAATCTATGATGAAACTTGTATTGCTGAGTTTGTCAGCTTTGATCAGCTTCACAGCTGGTGCGGGCGCAACGGCCTGGTTGTCGCTCAATATCGAAAATGGCCACGCCAAGGTACCCGCAAAAGTGGCGGGTATTGAGGGCATGGCAATTTTGGACACAGGCGCACACATCAATGGCATTAATCAGCACTTTATTAATCACAATAATTTGGAATTTGCACATCGCGGGCACGTTGATATTGAGGGCATGCATGGGCAACAACGCCAAAAGCTCTATGCCAATATAGAAACAGAAGTGTTCGGCATTAAGTCCAGCATGAATGGGCTCGCGGCGGCCACGCTTGGCCATCACACCAATGCCTTATTACTGGGTGCAGGCTTCTTCAGCCAGTCAGTGGTACAGCTCGACTACCCTAACCAACGTGTTCGTATGCTCACGCGTGACGCCATCAATGTCGGTAAGCACGAGAATATTAAAACATACGCACATTTAGGCACAGGCATGCCAATTGTGGAGGTCGAGATCGCAGGAAAACCAATCTGGCTGCTGCTGGATACTGGGTACACGGGCGGTATCCTGATCTCTCGTCGTCTGGCAGAGGGGCTGGACCTGGTAACACCGGATGCAAAACACGTTACGTCTGCCGGGGTTAATGAGTTTGCCGTCATGCGCGAAACACAGCTTGCAGAAATGCGGCTGGGACCGTTTACCCTGGCCAATGTCGCCATTGCTTATCCCGACGAAGGACATCGTATTAAAACGCTCACTCAGTACCAGCATACCTCCAGCAAGATTAGAGGCCGAAAAGTCAGAGGCGTGATCGGTTACGACGCCCTCAAGCATTTTGTACTCACGCTGGATTATGCCAAAGGTGATCTGCACCTCAGCGTACCCGAGAAGTTATAAGCCGATATTTCCTGCCTATTCGGACCTGCTCGTCTATACTTAACGATCACAGTAAGTAAACACGAGGAGGTCCCATGACTCATCGTATCAGTGCCTACTTAGACACACACCTCATTCCGTACCGCGTTATCGAGCACGTCGAAAGTCAGTCCTCATTCGCTTCCGCTTATCTCAGCCAGATCCCATTGCCACAACTGGCAAAAGCAGTGATGCTGGAAGACCACGAAAGCAAGCGCCTGATGGCAGTGCTGCCCGCAAATTACAAAATCAGCCTGAGCAGCCTGAACGACGCACTTAAACGGCGCTTTCATCTGATGAAAGAGCGTCAGGTATATCGATTGTTTTCTGATTGCAGCCCCGGGGCTGTGCCACCCATCGCCAACGCTTATCACCTGGACACAGTCTTTGATGATTTGCTCCTCAACCAGCCGCATGTCTATATCGAGTCGGGCGACCACCGCCATTTACTGCAGCTGGCTCAGACGGATTTTCGGCAACTGATGGAAGATGCCAAGCATTTGCGTTTTAGTCACGAGACATTTCATTAACTGCGGGTGCTCTGTGTGCCTTGCACTATCGGCAAGGCACGCACTTAAAGAGATGCTTTATTCAACGGCATCACAAACCGGCAGTGTCCGTCGCTGACATTGCCTATCATCTCATCGTAGGCTGTTTCCATATCAAAGGTGGCTTGTGTGGCACCCAGCTCAGCCAATACCAGCTCGGCTTCGCGCAATGAATTGTAGGTCAGGGTTTTACCCTGGCGGTCGGTCAGTAAATGATAATTACCTAATGGGTCGAGCCCACCGGCGAGATAATGGTTTGAATCCGCATAGCTCAGGATAACTGCATCCATATGGTCCTGATCAAGCTCGTTTTTCAGTTCGGAACGTAACATAAAAGCCCCCTGACGGTACTCAAGTAAGCACAGCGCAGTGCCCTGCTTAACATTGCAAGTTTAGCTCAATTTACGTACAGATTGGAGCAAACGATCAACCCTGTCCGACAAGAGTGGCAAAATTCCCCAACTTATATACAATCAAAACAAATAAGAATAAGCCGAAAACCAGATGCCAGCCAGAAAGTTGCCTTTGCTGATGATGCTGTTATTGCTCACTGGGTGTAATACCACGCCCCAGGACAGCACATCAGACGATGCGGGTGTAACCACCCGAAGTACTCCACCCCAGCACACCTATGTCGCAGACCAACCTTTGCCTGCACTGCCAACCCCGCATACCAGTGATGATGTCTGGCAACGTATTCGCATGCAGCTGAGTTTTGCCAGCTCAACACACCCCAGAGTGCTGAAACGTGTGAACTGGTACCTGCAACATCCAAATTATATGCACACCATCAGCAACAGGGCCGAGCCTTACTTGTATTATCTGGTGAGCGAAGTGGAACGTCGTGGTCTGCCCATAGAGCTGGCACTGATGCCGCTGATTGAAAGTGACTTCAACGCGCAGGCTTACTCCGAAAAACACGCATCGGGCTTGTGGCAACTGACGCCTTTAATAGCCAAACACTATGGTGTCACTATCAACCCCTGGTTTGACGGACGCCAGGACTTGATCCAATCCACCGGCGCTGCGCTCGATTTTTTAACCTATTTGCATCAACGCTTCGACGGTGACTGGTATCACGCCATTGCGGCTTATAATACCGGCGAAGGCCGTGTTGCCACAGCCATTGCGAATAATCGCAAAGCGGGTAAATCAACCGATTTTTTCGCACTGAAGCTGCCAAGGCAAACCCGACACTATGTCCCCAAATTGCTGGCCGCCGCGGCGTTACTAAAGCAACAGCGTATGCACTTTCCGGCCATAGACAACCAACCCGCTTTTATCCAGCTGACAATGGACCAGGCCGTGATCTTGCCCAATACAAATGACTGGGCTGAGCTGGCGGTTCTGAACCCGGGTTTTCGCCGTTTTCCGGTGTTACTGAGCGGCCCGGGCCATCTGCTGGTTCCCCGGGACAGAGAGCAGGAGTGGCTGCAGGCAGCAGCGCAGTTTCAGGCACTGCCAGATACACGCTGGCAGCAAGTGACTGTGCGCCGAGGTGATAGCCTCAGCCGGATCGCCCGGCAACATGGCATCACGGTCAGCGAGCTGCGCCAGTTCAATCAGCTGAGCAGTAACCTGATCCGAATTGGTCAGACATTGTTGTTGCCATCGCGCTCAGAAAAGCTCGACTACGTGGTAAAACGCGGAGACAGCTTGTGGCGTATTGCCCGACAGTTTGGCGTCTCAGTCAAAGATTTAAAACGCTGGAACCAGCGCGACAACAATCAGCTCAGGCTGGGTGAAACCCTCGCCATTCATCTCACGGCCCCATAAAACAATACCAACAGGACTTGCCGTATGACACAACAGGACACCACATTACCCGACATCGATGACAGTCACGAGCACCCGCCCGGACATGAAATTGACAGGCCAGAGCCTGCCCCTCACGTCAAACCAAAGCGGTTGTTTCGACCTCTACAGCTGAAGCTGTCACGCTCTAAAATGAACACAGTGCTGGCTTTGTGCGCGATGCTGATCTCGGCGGCATCTTTCTATGCCACATATATGCAGGCAAAAGCCGCTCAGGAACAAGTTGCCGCGGCAGAACGCCAACTTGAGGCCGAAACCTGGCCCTGGCTGCAGTTCAATTACAGTAACTTCGACTTGGAGTCCGAGCGTCCCCGGATCACCATTGGCATCCTCAATTCAGGTACCGGTCCCGCTCTGATTGAGTGGGTGGAATACCACTACCGTGGCCAGGTTTACGACTCGATCATCGCGCTGTTCGATGCCTGCTGCAATATCAGCGCCTATCGCGAAGCCCTTGAGAATGCGCAGCAAGACGACAACGAGGTCAATGTGCTGGCCAAGTTTGGCTGGTACATTACCAGTCGTGCTGAGCACTCACTGCTCGCCGATGGTGCCTCCTTACCCCTATTCACCATGCAAAAAAGCAATTTTAATAACCGTCTGTGGGATAAGATAGACAGTATGGCTGAGCGGGTTGAGGTCTATACTTGTTATTGTTCGCTGCTGAAGCAATGTTATATTTCTACGGTGGATTCGCATGTGTCGCCGGTGTCTGACTGCACCTCGGGCAGGCAAACGCTCACGCAACACAACGACCCACCTGATCCGGAGCATTAACTGTGTGCTAAAACGTATTTTCTCTCACGCTGTTTCGCCCTCGCCGGCTGTCAGGCACATATGCCACTTTGAAGGGGTGATCGACCATCTTTATCTCGATACCCGAGGCAATCCAACCATAGGCGTCGGTTTTCATGTCAGCAGTAAAGAGGCGTTTACCCGCCTGAGCTTGAGAGACAAGCGTACTAATAAGCCGGCCAGCCGAGCGCAAAAGCAGCAGGAATACAACACCCTGACACGCCTGCCTGCGGGTAAAACTGCCCGCTGGTATGCCGAGCACTGCTCCTTGCACCTGCCACACAGCGAAAGTATGCGTTTGCTGCAGCAACAGATCAGCAATTTTGAGCAGGAGCTTGCGCGCCTGATCTGCCCCGCCAATGGCTATACCCGGCCGTATAACAAGCTGCCTTCCAGTGCTCGGCTCGCATTGCTGGATCTGGCTTATAACCTGGGCATCACCAATCTGAGTAGTCACTGGCCAAAACTCCAGACAGCCCTAAAACGCGAAGACTGGCAGCAGGCGGCAAACGAATGCGCCCGCAAACACGTCAGTAAAGCCCGCAATCAGGCCACCTCTGCACTGTTTATGCAAGCGTCAAAAAGTGACAACCTGATAGCACGGCTGCTGAGGCGGTTTTGGAGTAAATTGTGGCGCTAATCACCCTGGCAGATCTGTTGTTTCGCTTTAGTGCCCTCGGGTTACTCCTTGCCCTGGTGCTGTTTAACTGGCCCCGCCTGACTCACTTTGAGCGCCTGCTGGCGGTTGCCCTGGCCACCAGCCTGACGTTTTTTCTGCTACTCACTCAGCCTTTGCCTGAGTGGCGCTTTAACCCATTACGCAACCTGTTTCTTGCAGGTACAGAACTGCTGCCGCTGGTGTTGTGCGCCTGTGCCTGGTATCTGATCAGGCTGCGTGTGCCGCACTGGCTGACGCTTCACTGGGGCCGCTGGCTACTGGGGTGTGCTGTTGTAGTCAGTAGCTGTGTGTTTGTGATCTACGGAAGTAATACACACTGGCATACATTCATGCATGTATTTTCAGCCTTAGCTATGTGTGCCGCCTTATACTATTGTCTGGCAAATTTTAATGATGATCTGGTACATAGCCGACGTCGTCTGCGGCTGATCCTGGCCACGTTTGCCCTGCTACACTGCCTGGTGCTGGTCGGGTTTGAGCTCAGTGCCAGTCTTATTCGGCGGGATCCCATTTACCTGCTGGCCAATGCGGTGTTTGTTTTTTGTCTGTTGTTACTGCTCACCGGATTGTCCCGGCCTGCCGTAAGAGACAACGGCAACCCCAGTCAGGCCACCCAACAAACACTGCCGGTGCCTGCCCACTGGCTAACCACTTATGAGGCTTTGCAATCCCTGCTGGCACAGGGCATTTATCGTGAGCCCGAGCTCACCATTGGCAAGCTGGCCGAGCACCTTGATATACCGGCTCATCAGCTGCGCGCCCTGATCAACCAGCAGCTCGGTTTCAAAAACTTCTCACATTTCATCAATCAGTATCGACTGGCGTATGCCGCCGAACAATTGTGCGACCTGGCGCATGCGCGCACCGCTATTCTGAGCATCGCTTATGATGCCGGGTTTAACTCTATTGGTCCGTTTAACCGCGCCTTTAAACAAGTTTACACCCTGACGCCCGGTGATTACCGCAAGCAACACCTGAGTGGTGTTCAGACCAGGTCAAAAGATTGCACGGGTTCATAAATGAGCCCACGGCTGTCGCATCGGTAAGAGTGATAGAGGTGAAACTGCGTCACCGAAAGGGTAAACGGCGTAATGGATGAGCGTACCTCAGGTTCGCCTTTGTGCCCTCTCAGCAGAGTAATATGAGGGGCAAAAGGTAATCGGTCACAATGCAAACCCTGTGCGGCCCCCATGTCACGTAATGGCTCTGCAAGTGCACTTAACTCCGGAGGTTCGGGCTCCGGACGTAAAAAGAAAATCCCATTACCCGACCAGTAACCGGTATGTGCAAAGTTCAGCGTAAAGGCGGGCACTTTAAGCTGGCGGGCAAACGCCACCATGTCTGCTTCCTGTGACGCTTCTACCTGACCAAGAAAAGCCAGTGTCAGGTGCCAATTCTCCATTTTAGTCGGTGCTTTACGGGCACGCACCTCAGTGCGTAACCAGGCATCAATATGTGCCTGGCTGTGTTCATTCATCCCAATGCCAAAAAATAAGCGCTTTGCCATAACTCACTCCCGCTGCAGATACGCTGAGTATATCGCGCCACGCACGTATTTTCCCGCCAGAACAGTATAGGACGACCAGGCTAGTGAGCCCGGGCGTAGCGGCGCTCAAGTAACAGGGCCAGTAAACCTGCAACAAACAGCACGATACCGATAAACTGCATCCAGGCATACGCAGGAATATTACGCCATACCAGCCTCAGACAAGATTAACCTGCTGCAAAACAGGTCGTTTTGTTGCCCACATGGCCTGACCGGACCCACCTGTTTAGCCACTGATTTAGTCACCTTTTCAGAATCGGCTAGTATTTTTCACTTTAGACAAGATTTAAAAGCTTAACTCTCAGATAGTTAAGTCAGTTTATAGAGAATTAAGGATCGCCAATGAAACGCCTGTTCAGTCTGCTGACATTACTGCTCATAATCACGCTGGCCTATTTGGGCTGGCCCGTCTATCAGTTTTATGCCTTCAACCTGGAAAAAGTGCCGGTACTGGCCAGCGCAGATCCGCTCCCAGGGGGTCCTTTGCCACACCAGTCGCGTCATTCACCACTACTCAGTGCATTCAACGCTCAGGCCAGTGACATTCTCCATACCACCAGAGCCACCAGCAAGGCGCCCGGCATTTCCGCGGCCATTGCACATCACGGCAAAATCGTATGGCAGGGCACGCTCGGCTATGCCGACATCGCAACAAAAACTGCGCTCACACCGGAACATCAGTTTCGCATTGGCAGCACTTCTAAAGCCGTAACCGCCACGCTGATGGCAAAACTGATGCAGGCGCAAAACTTCAACCTGGATACACCGCTGAAAGACAGCATGACACCACTGCCCAATCCTGCATGGCAGGATATTACCCCGCGCCAGCTGGCATCACACAGCGCCGGTTTGCCT
The DNA here is from genome assembly GCF_056161105.1 of Pseudoalteromonas sp. AWH4_217. Lineage (NCBI taxonomy): Bacteria > Pseudomonadati > Pseudomonadota > Gammaproteobacteria > Alteromonadales > Pseudoalteromonadaceae > Pseudoalteromonas > Pseudoalteromonas sp. AWH4_217. The sequence goes on from NZ_JBSWYM010000026.1 coordinate 10,768, forward strand.
CATTATAAAGGCAATCAGGATTTAATCGGGCTGTACCATTCCCTCAGCCTGAATACCCAGTTTGATCGGGTGCTGGATGCCGTTGCACAGTTTGATGAAGGGCCGCTGCGCACCAAGCCGGGCGATGCATTTTATTACTCCAGCTATGGTACTGTGCTGCTGAGTGCGGTCCTGGCGCAGCATGCTCAGCGCCCCTATCTCGACTTGCTCCAGCAGCACGTACTCACGCCGCTGGGCATGAGCCAAAGTGGCGCAGAGTCACAGGCCGACAAGCTGGTCACTTTTTATTTCAATCGTCGGGGGCAGGACGCCCATTACATTCCCTGGCGCACGGTTAACCTCAGCCATCGTCTGGCAGGAGGTGGCCTTGTCAGCACACCCAGTGATCTGGTACGGCTCGGTAGCGGTTATCTGGATACCCGTTATTTGCATACTGATGTGCGCGAGCAAGTCTGGACACCACAGCGGCTCAATCATGGCGAGGTCAACCCGCAAAACTATGCACTGGGATGGCGTCGCCATGAGTACCAGCATAACGACAAGTCCGTGTTTACTTACTATCACCATGGCGGCGTATCTCGGGGTTCTCAGAGCATGCTGATTGTCGTGCCAAAATACCAGCTCAGTGTCGCAGTGAACATCAACAGTAAAACCAAACCCTTTTGGATCTTCGGCGAAGCTGCACTTAAGCTGGCACATGCTTATGTGCAGCAGACAGAACAAGCTCAGCGTGATCCGCTGGACAGTAAGGTCAGCGCCGCATCCAGCACCGCATCTGTACCGGCAAAGTAGTCCTTTGCCGTCAGGGCCACCGGCAGGTCCGGCGCCAGCCACACCCGGCTGTCTTCTGCCGCTCCTTGTTGGTGAAACTGAGATGAAATCACCCCAATCTGGCCACTGTAGGGCAAGGTGAACCAACCCGCCTCACCGATGGCGTTGGGCCGGGTGCCCGAAGGCTCGCCAACCACTATGGCGCTGGTCAGTTTGCTGATCCCCATCAGTAGATCATGGCCAGCCGAAAAAGTATTTCGCCCTGTCAGGATCATCAGCTTACCGTCTGGTACCAAGGCCTCAAACAAAACCGCGGTGGCTATGGTACTGGGCAGCAAGAAGCCATTCCCGCCACTGTTATCACGCAGATCCAAAATAAAGTGCTTCGCCTGCCCGGCCAGCAGGGTTTCACGCAACTGCTGATTAAAAGCATCCAGCGACACATCCTTGCGCTCACGTACAGCATTAAAGTTCACATAAAGTGCCTTGTGTTCAGGCAGCAATTTGGACCAGTAAGGCTCTGACTGTGGGTGCTGGCGCGGCAATTTAGGAAAACCATTAAACTGCATAGCACGCGGCGTCAGCGTTAGCTGCTGTGTTTGCAGATCATCACCCCGGATAGTCACAACGACTTCATGGCTATGTTCAATGATCCCCAGTCCCTGCAATACACTGGCAAGACTCAAATAGTAAGGTCCAAGCCACGCTTGCTGCATATTATTATCGCGAGGATTGACCACACCCGTTTTTTCCAACGCCTGTAAAGCCGGAGTGTTTCCTATTGATAAAACCTGCTTACCGATGAGATGCCGATAGTCGGAGTCGGCCGCCACAATAAACAACCCCTCCTCAAACAGATAAAACTGCACGGGTAACTGTTGAGTGTTACCCGCCTTACCCCAGGCCGGAACAATAAAATTGTGGCCATTTTCCAGCATGCCGAGCAGCTGCATCAGCTCAAACACAACCTGCTGATCGTTCAGGGCAGGAATGCGCTTGTCTATTTGTGCTACCTTGCGCTCAAAAGCCTGCTCACTCATACGGTGAAAGGCCGACACATGTAAACGTCTGATCTCCTCAGCCAGATAATGCAAATCATAGCGCCAGCGTGCATCTCTGTGCGCCTCAGATTCGGGCTCTGCGCCCACTAACTGACGAAAGTCATCATCCTGTGCAAACGCCACAAAATGCGGATTTGGCTTACGGCTAAACAGACTGCGACCCGTCAGTGCGGGTTTATCGTCCCAGCGTGCTTGCAGTGCCCGCTCCAGCCACAACATGGCATTGCGCTTGTCATTTAGCTCGCCATACAGCTCAGCCAGTGTCACCATCATGTCGTTGGGGTTATCATGCCATTTCGGCAAGCGCTGTAACCGCACGCCCAACTGTAATGCCCGCTTAAGTGGGGCAATGGCTGCCTGCCATTGCTGTTGCTGCCGATACCCCAGGCTCAGCAGGTACCAGGTAACGCCATCGTTTTGATAGTCTCTGGTCAGCTCGGTGGCCAATTTGACGACCGCAGGCCAGTCTTCGCTTTCAACCAGGGTAAAAAGCTGCGTTTTGCGGTGGTAATAACCAACCGGATCGCTTACCTGATTAGGCAACACTGGAATTTGATATGCATCGTTATGATGCCCGGGTGTACCACGCAACGGGGTTGCATGTGACTGCTGACAGCTCAAAATGATGAGTCCGAGTAGTCCAAGAATGGCTTTATACATTTGGTTCTCCTCCTAAGTTGAGAAACAATGTATTGAAAAAATTACTTTTATTCGTCCAGATTCCGGATTCTGAACGGCACAACGCGGTAGATAGTTAATTTAACTGCTGACTGAGCGTGGAACCCATGCGATAACGTGTCGGCGTCATCCCAGTGCGGGCCTTAAAGGCCTGATTAAAGGTCGACTTGGCATTAAAGCCATTGTTCATCGCAATATCGAGTACCGAAGTCTGGGCATAAGCCGGATCAACCAATTGCTTCTCAATCTGCTCAAGCCTTATTTCATTGATATAGTTAGAGAAGTTATTCCCAGATACCAAGTTGATGGCCCAGGAAACCTGCTTTACTCCCAGTGACAGCTGATCAGCAATATGCTGAATACTCAATCGCGGCTGACAAAACAACCCCAGCTCGCGAACCTGTGCATCCACCGACGCAAATATCGACTGCGCCAGCTGTTTGTCCTGCGTGGCCGCTTCGTACTGACTGAGCGCTTGGTACTGTGCCAGGCGATTGAATAACAGCGGCTGCTTTATGATGCCAATCAGCAACACAGACAAAATACCAAAGAAACCCACTTCATGGACAAAATACCAGTAGGCTTTCCAGGGCATTGGCGTCATGGGTTGCACATTCATGCGTACAAAATCCACAATACTCAGCACAGCATACACGCCGAGCAATCTGGTTAGCCAGGTCAGGTCTATCGTAGATGCGTCGGCGTGTACCTGACACACCGTATCGCGATAATCACGCAGCAGCTTTAAAGACGCAATCAGGTAGCACAACAGCATGATACTGCCCAGCGCGATGAGCGGCTGAACATAGTGGGTCAGGCTCAGCGACAACAGGGGTAACAGCAAATGTCGAGCAGACTTTACGCCGCCTGTTGATGCGCCAACCAAATTGCTGACACTCAAATACCAGACCGGCCCCATGGCCACGGTAAAAGCGGGTGTAATGACGTATCCAGCCAGTGTAACGCCGGCACTTTCAAATACATTGGCAAGACTGAGTAAGGCCTGGAAGACAAAAAATAGCACCAGGCAGCGACTGTGTGGATTTTGCCAGACGAGTATCGCGGCAAAGCACATCTGCCAGGCAAAAATCAGCTGAAACACGGTCAGCCCTGACATACTGAACGAGGTGAACACGTTTAACTCTTTATTGTTGTTATTATGGTTGGCTGCAGCGGCTATTTAAACTGCACCGTTTCATTACTGCGCACATAGGTACGCTGCTCCGGCTCTGTCCATTTTCCTTGCTTTAGATACTGAGTTGACACCTCAAAGCGATCGTCCTTAAAGCGGCTGATAGATTTCACCTGAGTGATGCCGTCTTTATTGCCGGTTACGTCCTCAAAAGCGACAAATTCGGTGGGGCTCAGCACCTCTATGGTGCCTTGGGTGTAAAATCCGGCGGTAGTGAAATAATAAAAAACCAGCGCGTTTTTGCTCTTATCCCAGAAAATCAGCGACTCGCCACCATACATACCCGCATTGATAGAGTGTAAAGTACGCACTGCGGTGCCATTGAGCGCCCGCTCCCAGCGACTGATATCCCGCATGGGCGGTTTGCCAGCGGGGACTGCAAAATCCGCCTGCCAGGTCCCCAAAAAAGGTTGAAATACGGCAAGTGCTTCAGCAAGCGGCGCTGATTTTTTATCGTCTGCCTGCACCTGCACATGCCACACGAGCAACACCATAAAACTAAGCCAAAGAGATACTGTTCGGGTCATAATGCCATCCTTCATTTTGTTTTTACTCAAGGGTAGCCAATGGACCCCAGAAACACAAAAAGCGCACCACAGGTGCGCTTTTCTTACTCGGTCACTTAGTCGGCTTTTTTATCTGCCGAGAAGTACTTACGACGGAGCATATCGTGAATAACCAGCTCCTGCTCGCGGCCATAGGCTTTGAACATACGGTTATTGTGCATGTGCAACAAAGATCCCATCAGCGTATCTTTGGTACAGTTGAGTTTGCCTTCGTCGAGCATCCGGTTCAGAACCCCAACTACAGGCTCTGCCGCCATGTACCATTGTGACAGGATCTCAAACAGCGCCTGTTGTGCTTCGTCGGCTTGCGCATCCGTTTGTTTGGTCAACAGTGCAAAGTCCTTGTCCAGTTGCGCTTCATAGTCACGGTAACGATTGCCCAACTGCTTACGCAAGACACTGGTTTCATTGAACTCTCTGCCAAAGCCATCACGTAACTGACTGACCAGCGTAAAGCGAGTGGCGGCATCGTATTCAAACAGGTCCAGTAATTTATGGGTCTGGGCCAGAGCCATACGCCAGCGCACGTCTTCACCGTATTCGTCCACCAGCGCACAGGTTTTTGCAATGAGCGCACTGTCGTACATAAACAGTGATTCAACCAGGGCCATCGACTCAGGACCACCATAGCGTTCAACTTCACGCTCATAGGTCATCAGTTCGACTTTGTGCAGCTCACCACTTTCCACTTTCGGGTCGAGTAACGCATTCAATTTTGGTAGCAGCTGACCACATAACAACCCGGGATCGCCATGGAAACGCAGGCGCAGGTGCCAGTCAGGATCACCATAACGAATGAAGAACCACTTGTCGTACAACTCGCCATTTTGCTCAATCAGCGGCAACAGCTCTTCGGTCAGCAATTGCTCGACCAGTGAGTTACCTGAATAAATCTTCAGACTCAGCCATTCTGAACCAGCACTAAAGCGACGCTTCAATGGCGCAGCCGTGATGTTCCCCAAAGGGTCATCACTGAAATGGCGATGCACATTCGCATGCTCATTGATAAATGGAATAATCACTTCGTTGCTATAATGATTGCCCTGTGCATCCACCACCCGCGACGGGTAATGATTGCTGAGCACTTCTTTGAGCTCGACCCGGCGATGACCTTTGGTTTCTGCAAGTAAGATTGCAAACATATCCGGGTTACGCAAGTCCAGCTGGAGGACATTATCAGCCATTGCAAAGCTGACTTGCGGGTCAAGCTGATAAGTCTCGAGTAACGTCTCCAGTTTAGCGCGATCAAACTGACCTTTTTTACTGATGGCTTCAAGTTCTGTTCGGTCAATGCGCCAGATTTTTTCACTCAGGATCAGGTTATCCAGCATCAGGCGCGGCACAAAGGTAGCTCGCTCCAGGCTGGCTGGCAGCTTAAATTGTGGTGGTCTGCCATCCTGATGCTGCAACATACATAAGAACTTATAGGCACTCAGGCTGCGTGCAGAGTAGTTATGAGCACTGGACAAACGCGGCACCACTTGCTTGTTCAGTCGTTTACTCCACAACTTCACTTTTTGTCCTTCAACCCAGACATACAGGTCGCTCAATGGGATCTGATACTCGTCATCCAGCGCGCTGTCGGCCAGGAAGACAATTTCGTACTGACGCAGATGTGGGCGTGCAATCACATTCCCCGGACGTCCCTCTGGCATGTGAACGACTTCAGCAAAAATCACGTCATCGCTGTGTGCCTGTTCAGACGCCAAATGCGCCACCACATTGTCTTTAAGTCCTTCATCCAGGTGACAAAAACGACCCAGCAGGTTGGCAGCAGACGGGCCGTAACAGCCATTGAATTTATAAACCGGGTTGCCGCGATCATCCTGATACAGGCTCACCATAGTCGCGAAAGAGAATGGGAACTTAGTAACCGCTTCTTTATTGGTAATTTTTTGCTTCAGCTCTTTACCACGCAACACGACACAGTCTTTGGTGCGGTTTTCAGGCTGACTCAGTGCATCCTCAACAATGCCGTCCAGTACGCTGATTTCAGGCGCCGTCTGTTGACTGCCACCGCTGCGTGCAAGGTTAAGACCCGCAACCAGAGGTGCCTCGTACCCGGTTTCTGTTGAAATGCCAATGCCGGATTCATCATCCAGAATTTTATCGAGCGGTACAAATTGCCCCTCAAAACGTGTATTAAACTTAGTCATAAACTGACTCAGTGAACTACCCTGCTCAGACACGCTCAGGCCAGCGATCAGCTCAAGCTGCTTTTGCAAACGCAAAACTTCCTGCCCTGACAACTGACAATCATTAAACTGACGGTAAATGTCGCTCTGGAACAGCTTATTTTCCTGCACCTTCACCGGCAGGCTTTGCAGGTGCTCCAGCAATTGTTTATATGGCTTAATTTCACCGGTTTTTTGGCTATCCAGAGTGTCTATCTGCGTCAGTGCCGTCGCCAGTTTATCAGCCGTATCCAGTTCTTTGATGGCAGTGATCGACTTCAGTAAAGCGCGATCCGGTGACTCACCGGTCAGTGGCAGCGGAATGTCTGCCAGCAGCACGCCTTCGTCAATCAGGTCCTGAATATAAGCTTCCACTTCTTCGAGTTCAGCTTCAGCATACTGCTCACGGAATTGCGCCACCAGGGCATTGAAGCTCTTACCATCACGGGCCGCTTCCAGCACAAAACGGAAATACTCGTCACTTTCTACCGCACTCAGACGATACTGCATCGTCTCTTCTGATAAATATGTCTCGATATATCGACACTGCTCGGCGATGAAGTAATGCGAGGTATTCGGTTTGTAGGTCAGTGTATCTGAGCGGGAAGCATGTTTGATAAAGTGCTCTTTCAGTGCGTTCAGATAGAACATATCGAGGCGAGTTTTGCGGTTGTCTTCGGCAAGATCCGCAACGCTCAGTTCAGTGCGATCTGTAATGCTACCCTGATGGATCCCGGAAAACAGGCCAAATGGCGTTGGCCGCGAGCACATACGTACCATATATTTAATCAGGGCATGTGCGACTTTTTTGCCCTGCTTAGAGTCTGGCTTAGTGCGCCACTGATCGATCCGCTCAAGTAATGACGGGCTCGCAAGGTAAATGGCTTCTTCAACGCCCGGCGTAGCTAGCCAGGCGGCCAGCAACACATTGGTGTCAGCATTTTCTTCGCCAAACTGAGCCAATTGCTCTAGCCCCAGACGGGGCGTACGAATTACAAAAAAATCTTCATTTTTTAGCTGTTTAGACATCACTTACTCCCTATGCCATTAACAAACAATCAACCCAGCCAGTATCATCATCAAACAGAGAAGTCAGAGCTGCACCAATACCGGCATAACCCATCAGGAAGCCAAAGTCTTCATGGTACTCTTTGTCTATGCCGTTAAAGGAATAGAGAGACTCAACCCCGCGTTCTGCATACTGCGCTAACGAGTAATCAACCCAATACTGCATTGCCTGTACAAAACGAGGATGCGGCATTAACTGGTTCAGGATTTGATAGATCAGTGCCATACCATAATAGCCATGACATACGCCGGCATCGGTGATGTGACCGGATTTTTCATCGCGCCCAGCGGCATGCAGGCCAATTTCCAGTGCCCGCTCAATATAGCTTGGGCGGTCCAGTGCCTGACCAACACGTGCCAATGTCATCGCAATGGTGAGGTCGCCATAACACCATCCCAGACGAGACTGATGGTCGTTGCCTGCACATGAACCAAAACATGAATGTGAGTCGCTGTCCGGGCTTTGCTGTTCCAGCAACCAGTCACAGCCCCCAAGCAGCAGCTTGGTCACGCGCTCCTTCAGGGATGGAATATGAACCGCCGGCAATAACGCTGCAATAATACCGGGCACGCCATGCGCAAGGCCGAGGTTGTACTCCGGCTCTTTGGGCTCATCTTTATTAAAACGGTAGACCGACTCTTCAGGCTGAGACCAGGCAATATGGCCATTGTCAAAATGGGTTGCGGTGCTTTCTAATCCGTTGACAATCACTTCATACAGCGCGCTCTGGTCAGACTGTCTGCTGCGACGAGCCGCGTACGGCGCAAATCCGGAAAGCCCCAGCACCATTTCAATTTCGCCACGCCAGGGCTGATGATCCAGAGACTGACGGAATAGTTCGTCAATTTCCTCGAGTAGCTCAGGGTCGTAATTTTCTTGATCAGACTGGTTCAGGTACTCAAGCAACCACGCTTGCCCCGCCAGACCGTTACTTAATTCAAAACTTTGCTGGTCCAGGCCTTCTTGCAGTTCCTCTAACTTTTGAGCAAACAGCGCTTCATCGACCAGGCTCGCGTCATATTCATACGCTTTATACAAAAACAGTAGCTGACCTGCTAGGCCGCTGAGCAGGCCATGAGGCAACTCCGTATCACGGATGTGTGCACTGACTTTGTCAGCCATAATGGACAGAATGGTGTGGATAGTGTCGCGCTGCTGCGTCGACAATGAAAATTGCTCCGGCATGTTCATCCTTAATCTATTCGTCATTCGTTATTGTTATCGTGTCATTGACGCAATACGCGCATCAACGATGCACGTATTGTCATCTGTACCTTTGTTATCTTTCCGACGTTAACCCAAATTCTTCGCCTGCTCAACCACCGCCAATCAAATTTTTTACAAAATAAAAACAATCAGACTGGCAGTTACTCACAAACAGACTCTTCCTCCTGCTCCTGGGCATCGGACAAATCGGCCTTTTTTAGCCGAACTTCCCGGTCAGCAGAGGCAATGGTTTCTTTACGGTGCGCAATAATCACCCGGGTGATATCCAAACGTGACACCGCTTCATTGATGTCGGACTCCAGGTTGGTGTCCAGGTGACTGGTTGCCTCATCCATAAACAAAATCTTAGGCTGTTTGTACAAGGCACGGGCCAGAATGATACGTTGCTTCTGACCGCCAGAAAGGCTCGACCCCATGTCGCCAATCAAGCTATCGTAGTTCATCGGCATCTGGCTGATATCATCGTGGATCGCGGCTAATTGCGCACAATACACAACGCGTTCCATATCAATTGGCGTATCGAAAAATGCGATATTGTCGGCAACTGAGCCCGACAACAGCTCATCGTCCTGCATCACCGCCGCGATTTGCTGACGATACTGGCGCGCACCGATCTGCTCCATCGGGACGCCGTCGATGAGCACTTCACCGCTTTTTGGTTGGTTCAGACCCAGCATAATTTTCAGTAAGGTTGATTTACCACAGCCAGAAGGACCTGTGATTGCCACTGATTCACCGGCAGATATGGTCAGATTCAGGTTATTCAGGACATTGGGTGTGGCATCGGAATAAGCGAAACAGATGTTACGTAGCTCAATGTGGCCCTCAACCTGGTGCTGCTTAACTTGATCCGGCTGCAGAATTTCTTTGTCGGTCAGTGCGATATCCGCAATACGATCAAAGTGCAGACCCACCATTTTAAACTCAATCAACTTTTCAATCAGGTTGGCCGTTTTGTCCATAAACTGGCGTTTATACGACATAAATGCGAACAGCATACCGGTACTGAACCCGCCATCCAGAACCAGGTGCGCTGCCAAAAACACCACCAGTATGTTTTCGATACCAAACAAAGCCCGGTTAATGGCATCGTAGCCGATCTGGAAATTCCCCAGACGAATACTCTGGTTAATGGCATTGGCATAGCGATTTTGCCACTGGCCCTCGCGCTTCACCTCTGAGCCAAACAGTTTGATGGTCTGAATGCCCCGCACGGTTTCCATGAAGTTGGAGTTTTCTTCTGCCCGCGCCATGATTTCCTGTTCGCTGATATTACGAAACGGTTTGTACATGGCAATACGTACCATGGCATACGCCACCACAGCCGTTAGTACCACCGCCGACAGCGTTGGGCTGTAAAAGAAGATCATGGCCAGCGTAATAATCGCCATCAAACCATCAATGATGGCTTCGATCACCCCGGTAGTGAGGATTTGTTTTACCTGCTGCAATGAGCCAAAGCGGGAAACCACGTCACCCATATGGCGTTTTTCGAAATAGGAAATCGGCAGTCGAACCAGATGGTGGAACAGGTTAGCCCCCAGCTGAATGTTCATCTGGTTACCAAAGTGCAGCAAAGTGAAGCCTCGCAACGCATTAGTGGCTATTTCAAATACCAGCACCAAAAAGAAACCGGTGGCGAGCACCGTCAAAAGGTTGGTATCCCCCGTCAGGATCACATCATCGATCACCAGCTGAATGTAATAAGGCGCCGCAAGGGTAAAGACCTGAAGGATGATGGACAGTAAGAAGATCAGGGTCAGCGAGCGTTTCAGCCCTGTGATACGACTCCAGAAATCCGAAAAGTGCAGACTGGGTTTCTTCTCTTTCTTTTCAAAACTTTTGGTGGGTGTCAGCTCAAGGGCAACGCCCGTAAAGTGTTTTGACGCCTCCGCCATGGTGAAGGTTTTTTCACCCGACGCGGGGTCATGGATCACGATACGCTTTTCATTGGCCTTTTTCAGGACCACAAAGTGATTCATATCCCAGTGCAAAATACACGGCGTTTGCAGTGCATCCAGATCTTCCAGCTCGATGCGCAAAGGCCGCGAACTCATCTCCAGCTTTTCTGCAAAGTGCATAATATCCAGCAGAGTCGCCCCTTCGATAGATATGCTGAACTTTTGTCTTAATGTGGTCAGATCGCTGTGGTAACCGTGATACGCCGCGACCATGGCCAGGCTGGCGAGGCCGCATTCAGCCGCCTCAGATTGTAAAATAATAGGCAGTGACTTCCTTGACCAGAACTCTAACTGCTGTACCGGTGATTCGTCTTCAACGTGCATAAAAAGCCTTTTTATTCTTGTAGTTGCAGCCTACAGCTGTCCTTTAATACTAAACACGGGATCAAATAACCAACGCAATAGGGAGCGTTCTTCAACGATGATGTCTGCATCGAGCATCATCCCCGCCCGCAGCGGTGTTGCCTTGCCGTAGGCCGTGATCTGCTGTTCTTCAAGAGAAACGACCACCCGATAAGCCGGTTGCTGTATCACCCCGGGCGTACTGGTTTCTTCTGGCAGGATCACACTGTTACTGACTTGCTGGATAGTGCCGTTATAGATACCAAACTTCTCATACGGAAAAGCGTGATATCGCAGTTTGGCTTCCTGACCCAGGTTAATAAAGCCAAAAGACGACGTTGGCACATAAATGATGGCCTGCATCTGGCTGCCCTGCGGCAAAATGCTGAGCAGGTTTTGTCCGGCATTAACGCTCTTGCCCACTTTACCCAACAGGCCAGTAACCACACCCGCTTTGGGCGCACGCAACTCACCGAGGCGTTGCTGTTCAACGGACGATAATTGGATTTGCAAATCGGCCTGCTGCGATTCCAGCTGGCTTAAGCGTTCATCGTGTTGCAGCGGAAGTTTTTCCAGATCGGTGTCGTACTGCTGAATTTGCGCAGCCAACGTCAGCCGTTCTGACTGGATACTGGACGACTGTTGCTGCAACGACAGCAAGGTGTCTTTTTGTCTTTGCAGCTCTAGCTCAGAAATATAGCCCGTGCCTTTTAGCGTACTGATCTGACCGACCATCTGCTGATTCAGCTGTAATCGCTTTTCAAAGGTGCTGGCCTGACTGTCCAGCTCTTTCAGACGTGCTTCTGCCGTGGCTCTCTGTTGTCTCAGTTCAGTGAGTTCCAGCACATGCTGGCGCTTTTGTTGACTGATCTGCTGCTGTAGATTGCGCAACTGAAAACTATACTGATTGAGTAGTGCCTGGTTGAGCTCTAGTGACTGAGTGCTGTGCTTAGCAGATGCCACCCGTAACAATGGCTGATCGGCTTCGACATAGTCTCCCTCAGAAACCAGCACTTCAGCAATGATCCCTGTCTGAGGCGCAACCAGTTTTAACACCCCTGTATTAGGTTCAATCACTCCGGATACGCGCTCTTTGCGCGCATAGCTACCGCTGGCAAGAAAAATGATACTTACAATTACGACGATCAGGATAAGTAAAGTCAGTGTCTTGAACACGGGTGGTTGAACTAAACTTACAGCTCCTTCTAGTCGGTGTCTTTTACTCTCTAATACTTCTTTTCTAAAGAGATTTTCCATAATTACCTAACACCCGATTGTTTGAGTTTTTATTGTTAAATTTTAATTAACCCTCAGTAATGTATCACTTTGGTCATCAGAAAGGAACTCACAGTGCGATGTCTTAGCAAAACAACGACCCTAAATAAGAAACGGGAGCCTAAGCTCCCGTTTTTATTAACTCTTTTTTACTGGTCTTTGCCAGCTATCAATGTTGCGCTGTTTGCTTCTGGCCACTGCAAGTGTCTCATCACCCACTTTTGTCGTGATCACTGACCCCGCACCAACAGTCGCAGTCTTGCCAATCTCTACCGGTGCAACCAGTGAAGAATTGGAACCAATAAACGCGCCGTCGCCAATGATGGTTTTCGATTTATTCACGCCATCGTAGTTGCACGTAATGGTACCGGCGCCAATATTCACTTTTTCACCGATCTCAGCATCACCCAGATAAGTCAGGTGGTTGGCTTTTGACCCTTTACCCAGACGAGACTTTTTCATTTCGACAAAGTTGCCAATATGCGAATCCGTTTCCATGACGGCACCTGGACGTAATCTGGCAAATGGACCTAAGGTACACGCATCACCTACGACGGCTTCTTCTATCAAGGTGTTGGCTTTGATGACAACGCCACTGCCAATCTTACAGTTTTTCAGCACGCAGTTTGGACCTATTACCACATCGTCACCCAGCTCAACCTGACCTTCGAATACCACGTTCACATCAATTTGTACGTCCTGACCGGTTGTTACTTCACCACGGACATCAATACGCATCGGATCTGCAAGGCTAGCACCGTTGAGCATCAAGGTTTCTGCCTGCCACGCCTGATAAGCGCGCTCCAACCCGGCAAGCTGCACACGGTTGTTTGCCCCTTCCACTTCCATGGCATCATCCGGCTGTGCTGAGCTAATCTCCACGCCATCCTGATGAGCCATCGCGACGATATCAGTTAGATAGTATTCGCCCTGAGCATTATTATTGGAGAGCTGACCCAGCCATTTTTTCAATAGCCCACCATTCGCCGCCATAATACCAGTATTGATCTCTTGGATTGCCAGCTGGGCTTCAGTCGCATCTTTTTGTTCAACAATACCAACCAGCTTGCCATTTTCACGGATCATACGACCGTAACCCGCGGGATTGTCGAGATTGACCGTCAATACCGCCAGACCTTTCTCAGGCGTAGCATCTAACAGGCGCTGCAGAGTAGACAAGCGAGTCAGTGGTACATCGCCATACAAAACAAGCACCATATCATCATCTGCAATATGGTCTTTCGCAACGGCAACAGCGTGACCCGTACCCAATTGCTCAGCCTGATGCACCCAATTTACTGCATTGTGCTTTAGTGCCTGTTGTAGCTGCTGAGCTCCATGACCATATACAAGGTTAGTCGTACTCGCACCCAAAGCCATTGCATTATCAATGACGTGTTGCACCATCGGGCGACCTGCAACAGGGTGTAATACTTTAGGTAAGTTAGAACGCATACGAGTTCCCTTGCCCGCGGCGAGTATAACTGTAGTCAATGCCATAACATTATTCTCTTCTAAATTTGTTGTCTTCCACGAAGAGCATAGGAGTGCCTTTCCATTGCGTGGGCAACCCGCTCCATTTATGTGGCGACATTGTAGCGCTTAATTCTGCGTATTGTCAGTAATGAAAGCCCTCTTTCTGATTGCGCCTACATCAGGCCCACTCTGCATAGACTAGCAAACACAGATCACCGGCCATTGACCAGGCTCAGAATAAGGCTACCTGTCATATTCTACAGCTAGACAATAAAAATAATACCTGAGTCAGAAATAATCCCAATAAAAAGTAAAACCTGTAATAAAAGCCAGCTTATAAAAACATCAATCAACGCTATTATTTAATCACTGGCTAACGCCAAGAAGATAAAACCTAGTTTGTTACAAAACCACCCTTGGAGATAAAGATGAATATATCAAGCGACATTAAAACAGCTGAAAAAATTAGTGACGGCTTGAGTTTTGATAAAACAACAAACTTATCAAGTCATTTTTGTGAAACTAGGGTAAATCGAGCAATTTAATAAATCGGAGAGTCATTATGAACAACGTATTAAAACTTCAAGCAGTTCAGTCTGGTAACAATAACGGTGAAATCCAGGAGTGGAGCACTATTTCTAACCACTGCGGTGGTGACAGCCTGCAAAAATCACTTTAATTAAGAATAACGGGAGAATAATCATGAACAACGTATTAAAACTTCAAGCAGTTCAGTCTGGTAACAATAACGGTGAAATCCAGGAATGGAGCACTATTTCTAACCACTGTGGTGGTGACAGCCTGCAAAAATCACTTTAATTAAAAACGGGACAGTAATCATGAACAACGTATTAAAACTTCAAGCAGTTCAGTCTGGTAACAACAATGGTGAAATCCAGGAATGGAGCACTATTTCTAACCACTGTGGTGGTGACAGCCTGCAAAAATCACTTTAAATAAAAACAACAGGAAAATAATCATGAACAACGTATTAAAACTTCAAGCAGTTCAGTCTGGTAACAATAACGGTGAAATCCAGGATTGGAGCACTATTTCTAACCACTGCGGTGGTGACAGTCTGCAAAAATCACTTTAATCAAAAATAACTGGAGAATAATTATGAACAACGTATTAAAACTTCAAGCAGTTCAGTCTGGTAACAATAACGGTGAAATCCAGGATTGGAGCACTATTTCTAACCACTGTGGCGGCTCAGCGCTTAAATAAGCCTGACAACTATAACTTTGTATCGGAGATAAAAAATGAACAACGTATTGAAACTACAAGCAGTAGCAGCAGGTAAAGACAGTGCAGAAATCCAAGAGTGGAGCACTATTTCTAACCACTGTGGCGGATCAGCGCTTAAATAAGCCTGACAATTACAACTTTATATCGGAGATAGAAAATGAACAACGTATTAAAACTACAAGCAGTAGCAGCAGGCAAAGACAGTGCAGAAATCCAAGAGTGGAGCACTATTTCTAACCACTGTGGCGGCTCAGCACTTAAATAAGCCTGACAATTATAACTTTATATCGGAGATAAAAATGAACAACGTATTAAAACTACAAAGCATCACATCAGGTAACGATAACGCAGAGATCCAGGAGTGGAGCACCATTTCCAATCACTGTGGAAGCAGACTGGAAAAAGCACTTTAAGTGCTTTATGGCTGGGCTGAGAGAAAAACAGTGACTGAGTCTGAAAGGAGATAATTTCTTTTCAGATGCCTCTGGGTCAGGTTAATAATGGAATGCTTGACCAAGAGTACACACCACCTGTTTGCTCAGCTCCTTGCTATTCAAAAAAACTTTAAATAACAACAGGTGTCGGTATGTATAATAACTCTTATATGTTGGGTGATAATGAGTACTTTACTCAACCCTCAATCATGAAGCCAGACGAAACCATTGCGCAGGCAGTCTCGTCAATAGTCCCTGAATCTTGGTCAACCAAGCATCATAGTATTTGGCTCTCAGCAACACCCAGCTATCACCAACTGCCTGAGCAGGGCTTTAAAATTCACGTTTCAGCTTCCACCGAAGATGCGCTGTCTATCATTCGGGCAACCCTGCAACAATGTATAGAGTTCGACACATCATTTAAAGTTATTTGCCGCCAGGACATCGCCAACCAAATGGCCTCCAAAGCCACCGGAAGAGGCAGCTCTGGAAAACTCATCACCATTTACCCACGCAGTGTGTCCTTATTTAAACAACTGATCCAAGCCATTTATGAAGTAACAAAAGCATTTAATGGCCCTTATATCCTGTCAGATAAGCGTTATAAAGATAGTAAAGTCGTGTATTACCGTTATGGTGGCTTTAAATTATTGCCACAACAAAAAGCGGATGGCAGCCAGATTGCCTGTATCAAAAAGCCAGATGGCACGCTTATCAAAGATGAACGTGAAGCCTTTTATACATTGCCAGAGTGGGTACAGGAACCCTTTGATCTGACAAACAGCACGGATGAAAGCATCGCGCCCCTCAATGATAGATATGAAGTACTTGAAGCCCTGTCTTTTTCTAATAGTGGCGGTGTATACAAAGCAAAAGATCTGAAAACTTCACAGACGGTTGTCGTCAAAGAAGCAAGACCTTATGTGCACTTCTCAAGCGTAGCAGATCAGGGCGCGATTTACGCCGACCAAGTACTGCAGAACGAATTTAACGTGATCAAAACCCTCAGCAGCAGCCGCTACTTTCCAACCGCCATAGACTGGTTTACTGAGTGGGAACATTCATTCTTAGTAGAGGAATACATTGACGGCACGCCACTACGCAATTATCGCGGTAAAAAAGAAGTCACTTTGGTGCCATTTGTCGCAGACGTTGCCAGTGCTGAGCGATTCCAACAACATTTTATCTGGATCGCCCGCGAAACCATCGCAGCCGTGACAGAAGCACACCGCCGTGGTGTGGTCTTGGGCGATGTATCACCAAACAATATTCTGGTTGACGAACAGGCCAAAACAATCCGATTTATTGATTTCGAAGGCGCCTATCACCCGGAGCAGAATACTCAGAAGCAACGGGCTTTACTGACGACTCCCGGGTTTAGTAACGAAGACTTTATGGATACCGGTGCAACCTATAAAGGCGACTGGTTTGCTCTGGCGATGGCGTTGTACAGCATGATTTTTCCGGCGCTGCATATTTTCTCCCTGGCCCCAGAAAAACGCTGGCAGCTACTGCACAAACTACAAAATGATTGCGCCCTGAACCCCTACCTGATCGAAGTCATTCAGAAGCTGGCCGACGGTGAACCTGAACAGGCACAAAGCGCGTTAGTTAAGCTTGCCGCAACCGCCAATCCACAGCTTGCGAACGCCAGCGCGCACTTTATTACGGCCTTACCCAATTACGACCAACACCCGGTTGCAAATGCGGAGGACTTTTCGCGCCGGGTGAATAAAATCGCCGCCTTTATTTCACAGGGGATCAAGACCAACATCGATCCGCATTTTATGCCCGTCGATTATACGGCATTTGATGTCCATCCTCTGGCACTCACTTATGGATACTATGGACCCGCCGTGTTTATGGCCAAAACAGGCCATGATATTCCGCCACATTTGCTGGAGAAAATCGCCGATTTTGAAACTCAAACCTCAACCGCGGGCCTGTTCGTCGGCTACGCCGGAATGGCACTGGCAGAACTTGAGCTCGGTCGTGAAGTACAGGCTAAACGCTGGGCTGACTATGCCATTGATTCAATCAATAAGTTTGACGCGGTGAGCTTTGCACATGGCCTGGCCGGCGTAGGCTATATGTGTCTGAAGCTATATACCCGCTATCACGACGCGGTATACCTTGAGCATGCCGAGTCCATTGCACAGCAGCTTAGGCTGCGCGCTTGCGATACCGAACACGGTTGCTATTTTCCCGTTGCAGAAGAGGAAGAAACCCCGGTTGGCTTTGCACACGGCAGCGCCGGGGTCGCCCTGTTCTTGCTCTACCTAGCCAAACTGACGCATAACACAACCACACTGGAGTTTGCCAAAGCGGCGCTGGCACATGATATTCAGGCCGGTCTCACCGCAGAGGGCGAATATCAATGGGGTAAAACGGTAGACAGCAAAACCGTTCTGCCTTACTGGGAGCACGGCGCAGCAGGCATTGGTGCCGTAGTGATCCGCTTTTATCGGGAAACAGGTGATACCAGCTATCTTGAACTCGCTCAGTCAATTGCATTGTCTGCGTACTCTCGCTATTCAGTTGACCAGGGCCAGTTTATTGGCGTCTCAGGCATCGTTGAGTTTTTCATCGACCTTTATCAAATCACCGAGAATACACACTATCGTCAGGTTGCCTGCGAGATCAGTGAACGATTGACGCTGTTCTCCATCGACCGTCAGCAAGGTGAAATCTACCCAAGCCGTCACTCTGTACGCCTATCTGTGGATTATGCGTTTGGCTCTTCAGGCATCGGTATGATGCTGCACAGGCTTGCTACTGGTGGTCATCGCTTCATGCATGATTTGTAAGAAATAAGGGAGGCAGTCAGACAATATCAGACTGCCCACACGGTCCCCGGTGAACCGGGGCTATATAGGAAGTGTTTTTATGCCTATCAGTAAATCGAACTTAAAAACCGCCGGGCAATTACTGGCCCCGCAAAAGTCTCGCCTGGCATTGTTGCTGGTACTGACTGCAATTCAGGCAGTATTTTTTACTGTTGTCGATCCGCTCGCCTTAAAATGGCTGATTGATGCCATTAATGAGGGCAATCAGTCTTTCTTTATGTGGTTAGCCATCATTGTGACGTCAGTTGCCACCGGTGGTCGTCTGCTTATCTACTGGACCACACTGACAAGACAGAAAATCAAAAATACCTTACAGGAACAATTGTCGGTCGACCTGGCCAATAGCTATTATCAGCATGACTGTCAGGAGATCACCCATCATGGTCGTGGTTACTATATTTCACGCCTCTATGATGAACCGAAAAAGCTCTCAGAAATGATAGATACCCTGGTTGCATTTACGACCTGCGTCTTTATCTGTATTTCGGGCATTTCGGTGGCCATCTGGATCAGCTGGGAGATCACCCTCGCCCTGGCCATCATCCTGCCTTGCTTGTATTTTCTGGCGAATCGCTTCAGTGGCAAAATCAGTGACAGCACCAAACAACTTCAGGAGTCCGAAGCCCAATTTAAGTCGATTTTGGCGACCGTTGTCGACAGTTATAAGCATGTACGCTTGTTTTCGCTAAATGAAACGGCGCAGAGCACCATTAAATCGGGTCTACAGGCCTCACTAGATGCCCAGTATAAGAATACCCGTTACAGTGCTCTGTATCAGTCAATCAGTGCCGTTTTTCTCTCTTACACTGAGTTGGCCGTTATCATAGTCGCGGGATTTCAAGTCATCCTGGGTGTGATCACCATAGGTTCCTTATTTGCACTGACACGCGCCTTTAGCCTGATCATCAATGCGGTGGAGCAACTCTCAGCCTTGGTGCCTCGCCTGGCAACCTTAGATGCATTACTGGACCGTTATAACGAATTTAAATCGCTGGCCACAGATGCCGATGCGCACACTCCGCTCACCGACAGCGACACGATCAGCTTTAACAATGTTGACTTCGATTTTCAGGCGAAGCCCATTTTAAAGAGTACCAGCCTGACGGTTGATAAATGCGACCGCGTGTTGATCAGTGGTCCTAACGGGGCTGGCAAAAGTACTCTGGCACATTTGTTGACAGGCTTTTACACACCGAACCAGGGTGAGATATCAAAACCGGCGATGTCACACATCAGCGCCTCGTTATACCCCTTTGGTCTGCTGCCTGGCACTGTGGGGGACAATATTGACCGCATTATCGCACAAGGCGGAGATCGCCAAAAAGCAGACGAACTCATTGCAAAACTTGGCATACTGGAGTGTTTAGATAAGCCCTTTGAACGTCTGTCTGAAGGACAGAAGAAAAAGTGTCAGATAGCGATTTGCCTACTAAAAACAGCCAGTGTTTACTTGCTTGATGAACCACTGGCCAACATCGATGATGCCAGCAAAGGCGATATTCTGCAGATCATTAATGACTACACACAAAATGCGGCTTTATTGATGATAATGCACGAAGGAAACCGTTTCAGTCATATGTTTAACCGCTTTTTAAATATAGAGGGGCAAGGGAACGTTAAGCTCGTCTGACGCCTTACCTCACAGACCAAACACCGACACGGGCCGCCCATGGATGGGTAGCCCTTTTTGCGTACACCATCATGATCCTGTTGTATTTTACAGCTAACTAAGTCCCCGTCCGACAAGTATATTTAATCTACAAAGTTCACTTTAGGTTCCAAAGGGGAAAGCCCATGACCATGGATAAGAAAATCACTACTTCACGCAACACTAAACTAAAGAAGTCATTAATCTGGGCAGGTCTGTGTGGCAGTTTACTGTCAATTAGCTACGCCTATCAGGACAGCCGCTCACAGGGGCAGACACAGACCATAGATCAAAGCACCCTGGTTCACTCAGAAGTGATCCGAGGCACCTTTACCGAGCAGATCAGACTCAGAGCCAGTATTGCCCCTAAACGCGCCATTTTGCTCGATACCCTCTCAGGTGGCCGCGTTGAGGAAAAGCATGTGGAGCCCGGCGACTACGTTACCAAAGGCCAGCCTCTGGTGCGTCTGTCTAACATGTCTTTGCAACTCGATGTGATCAGCAGAGAAGCCCAGGTTACAGAACAACTTAACTTTTTACGTAATACTCAGATGACAATGGAAAACAACAAACTGAACCTGCGTCGCGACCTGTTAGAAATTGAACATCAAATCCAGCATCTGAAACGTAAACTGGACCAGGCGCTGGCACTACAAACACACCGTGCAATCACCAAAGATCAGATTGCCACACTAGAGCAAGACCTGACCTACTACGAGCAGCGCCGAGAGCTCACTTTGCAACGCCAAAAAGCGGAAAATGAGATCCGCAATATCCAGATTGAGCAGCTTGAAGACAGCGCCCAGATGTTGCAGAAAAACCTGGCTTTTGCACGTAAAAACCTCGAAGACCTGCTCGTTCGTGCGCCGGCAGATGGCTATGTGAGTGAACTGGCAGCGGAAATTGGCGAATCTAAAGCACGAGGCGATCGCCTGGGCCAAATTGATATTCCTGATATGTACAAGCTGGTTGCGGAAGTTGACGAGTACTACCTCAACCAGGTCGCCGTCGATATGAATGCCATTGCTTTGTTTGATGGTCAGCCTGTTGCACTGACTGTGACCAAGATAGACAGCCGGGTGAAAGACGCTAAGTTTCAGGTCGAACTCGACTTACCCACGGAGCTGACCCAGCTCAAGCGCGGCCAGAGCGTTGATCTGGAGTTGCACTTAGGTGATGCGCAAGCCAGCACTTTGATGTTACGCCGTGGCGCATTCTTCTCTTCAAGCGGCGGAAACTGGGTCTTTGTGCTTGATAAAGAAAGCAATAAAGCCGTCAGAAAGTCGATCCGCTTGGGCAAAAAGAACAACGACTATTTCGAAGTATTAAGTGGCCTGAACGCAGGGGATGTTGTCATCACGTCCAGCTACAGCGCGTTCAATAACGCCGACACTTTAATGCTGAACTAACACCTCAAAAAAACCGAGAACAATCATGATAAAACTAGAACAAATTAACCGGGTATTTCGCACCTCAGAGGTCGAAACCACGGCGCTACACAACATCGACCTGCATGTGGAGCAAGGCGATTTTCTTGCCATCATGGGACCTTCGGGTTGCGGAAAATCAACCTTACTCTCTATTTTAGGTATGCTAGACAGCCCCACCAGCGGCTCCTATCGATTTGCTGATCAGGCCATTGAGCACTACAGCGAACAACAGCTGGCAGAGCTAAGAAAGCGTCAGCTGGGCTTTATATTTCAGAGCTTCAACTTAATTGATGACCTGACCGTGGCGCAAAATGTTGAGCTGCCTTTGATCTATCAAAAAGTGGCTAAAAAACAACGCCAGGAAAAAGTACAGGCCATGTTGACCCGCGTCAACCTGGCCCACCGTGCCGGTCACCTTCCTCAACAATTGTCGGGTGGTCAGCAGCAACGTGTCGCCATTGCACGCGCTTTAGTGTGTAACCCAAGCCTGATCCTCGCCGATGAACCGACAGGTAATCTCGATTCACAAAATGGCGAAGAAGTGATGCAGCTTTTGCAGCAGCTTAATCGAGACGGCACCACCATAGTAATGGTGACGCACTCGGAGCAGGACGCCTTGTATGGTAACAAAACGGTCCGGCTGCTGGATGGTGAAATAATCTCGCATGAGCGCCCGGCGGCTCAGCACAGCGTGCCGGAGGCGGCATATGCTTGAACTCTATCTGATGGGCGCACTGAGGGCCTTTTTGCGGCAGAAGTTTCACCTGCTGCTTAACGTCACCGGGCTGGCCATCGGGCTGGGCGCGGCGTTATTAATCGCACTCTATAGCCAGTTTGAACTCAGCTATGATGACCACCAGCCCAATGCCAGTCATGTTTTCAGGCTAGAGCAAAGCTGGCCCTCTATGGGCCTCGATGCGCCTGTGTCTAGCCCGCTGATGGCTGAGGAATTTACCAAACTCAATGATATTGAAGCCGCATTCTACCTGCTTAATCTGAGCCAGCGTCATGGCAGCGATATTATGATCCGCGGCCAACAGCAAAAGTTAGACAAGGTATTTGCAGCCACGGATAACCTCACTCAGTTTATCGCTTTGGATATACTGCATGGCGAACTCGCGCCTGCGCTGACACAACCGGCTAAGCTCGCCCTGTCGCGAAGCCAAGCGATCCGCCTGTTTGGCCAGAGCGATGTGGTTGGTCAGACACTCGTGCAAAGTGATATTACCTGGAGTGTGGTTGCTGTCTTTGCTGACCTGCCAGACAATACTCACTTTGATTTTAATGGCCTTGCCGCCATGACCCCATCTCAGGCTGGGCAGCCTGCATTGCAAAGCAATGATGCCTATGTCTATCTGCGCACCCGGTTTGATGACTCTGCACAGCTGCCGCGTACACAACTCGAACAAGTGCTCACTGAGCAATACAACGAGATGGTATACAAGGGTAAAAACATGGTGCAGGTGACACTGTTGCCACTGCTGGATATCCACCTGTATGGCCACTCCCGGTTTGAATTCAAAGCCAATGGCTCTGCCGATAATGTCCATATCAGCATTGGCCTGAGTATCTTGCTGATCCTGGTTGCCAGCTTTAACTTTATTAATATGAGCACAGCGAAGGCGGCACAACGCGCCAAAGAAGTGGGTGTCAAAAAAGCACTGGGTGCCTCGCGTTTTCAGCTGATGCTGCAATTCTTGCTGGAATCGGTGCTGATCACCTTGATCGCCGGTTTACTGGCCCTGGTGTTTGTCGAGCTTGCATTGCCCTGGTTTAATCAGCTGGTTGATAAGTCTTTGTCACTGACCTTTACCCTCCCCTTTATTGCGCTGTTTAGTGCGACCATAGTGACGGTGGGTGTTATTGCAGGTTTATACCCGGCCCTGTTTATCGCTTCATTTGACGCAAAACGCGTGCTTAGTGGCGATCTGCAACGTGGCGCCACAGCCATTTGGGTGCGTAAGTCCTTACTGGTTGCACAAGCCGCCCTATCTATTACCCTGATCATCGCAACCTATGTGCTCTATCAGCAACTGGTCTTTCTCACCACGCTCGACACCGGCTATGCCAAAGAAAACCGCCTGGAGATCCGCGGTCTGAATGCCACTGAGGTATTTAGCCGCCACTCTGCGTTGACCAATGCCCTGCAACGCCTGGACGGTGTCACCAGTGTTGGCATCAGTGATACTGCGCTGACTAGCAGTACCAATACCTCGGCGCGATTAATCTGGCCAGGTGCCGATCCCGCCAATATGCCGATCCCTTTTATTGGCACCGGCTATCAGACGGTCGAAAATCAGGGCCTCACCTTGTTACATGGTCGGGACTTCAGTCGCCAGTTTAGTAGTGACTGGTATCAACAAGGCGATGAATCACAGCCCAGTGCCAGTATCATTATCAGTCGTGATATTGCTATGCAGGCCAATCAGGTCGACATGGACAGCATCATCGGCCAGACCTGGCGCGTGGTGATAGGCAATCAAGAGGGTCAGAGTATCCGTGCTAAAGTCGTTGGGATTGTGGAAAACATTAAAATTGGCTCCTCTCGCGATGCATCGTCTGCGCTGTTCTTTATATGTGGCTACAGCCGCATGTCGCAGGCCAACCTTGTACTGGCGCATACCCGAACCGACCTGGCACCATTGCGTCAGGAAGTTCAGCAGGTACTGCAAAAGCATCTCGGTGTAGTCGGTGCAGATGTTGAGTCAATCTCCAAGCGCTATCAGCTGCTTTATCAGGGAGATCAGCAAGCATCTAAGGTGATCTTCACCTTCACCGCCCTGGCCATTGTCCTGACTGTCATAGGTATTTTTGGTTTATCTTCTTTCAGTGCCCAGCGTCGCAGTAAAGAGGTGGCCATCCGCAAGGTATTAGGCGCCACACGTCCTCAGCTGATCAACTTATTGGCTATGGAGTATATTAAGTTAGTGCTAGGCAGTGCGGTCATCGCGTTTCCTGTGGCTTATTGGCTGGTCAGTGACTGGCTCACGAACTTTAATGAACGTGTTGCACATCCCTATGCCATTTATCTGGTCTCAGCCGCCCTGGTCGGCACTATCACCTGGCTGACCGTTGCCATACAGGTCTTTAAAACAGCCAGTACCAAACCCTCTGCAGCGCTACGGTACGAATAAAGCGCTCAGCCAACCAAATCATGATTGTAAAGGGGTTCACAGCAATGTGGCCCCTTTTTTCATGCACCGGTCAAGATCTCTGCGCATCGGCGTAAGAAAGTACTCAGCCTTATGGTGAAGCATGCTCGATAACAACAGCGCCTGTGCGTACAGCGAGGCTGCCTATATCTGTACAGGTGATAAACAACATGGTGTGAGCTTCAGCCTAACACACCAGGATAGAGTAAACAGTGTTTAGCCCCATTAAGCTGGCCGAGTTCTTCGAGCTGACCAGATATTGATGCAAACAGATATAGCGGCCTTTCACACCATATCCCACTCAAATAGGGGCAAATGCCGTATCGAAACATAAAACGCAGCCAACGCCAGCCAGATTGACACGACAGCCGTTTAAGCAGATATCCTTCAGGTCTGTGACCCGTGATTTGATCGTCGCTTGCACAGGATCAGCCTCGTTACTATCGCACAGCGCATCACTCACGCTTTAGTAGGTGCCAAAAGCAGACAAACCAAACCGATGCAACCAGTACGGGAGGGGTTATATCTGAACATGATTAAGTACCGATGGCTTATGATACTGCTGAGGTTAGTCGCTTAGCACAGAATGCACTTGCAGGTGACATGGAGCTGACCTTTGGGCGCCAGACATTAATAGCGGGAAAGTGAGGAGTGAGGGTGAAGCTCGCCGTGTTTAAAATAGGAGAGCGCGCTGTCTCGTCATCGTATAAAAACGGCAACGCTGATCCGCAGATGGTTTGTCAGTGGGGAGGCCAGTGCACCACCTCTGCGACCATGCGCTAAAAGCACATATCCACGGCGGTGCATACTTACAGATCAAACAAATCCCGTTTGGTCTCTGTAGGGAGCAGGCCACCCGATTGGTGTTCTGAAGGTCCTATCCCCCAAATGATTTCTTTACTTAATTTTTTATTTCCAAACCCGAACATGGTTATCTCCATCGTCTTTGTCGTTGGCAAGCACCTGGCTTGCATTCGCAAAAATTATGCACAAAACTAGATTAAGTTATTGATAATACACTTAACAATTGCTTGCTGGCGATTGGCACTTTGAGTTTTCTCTATACAGTTCGTCAGATGGAAATTCACCGTGCGCTCTGTAATACCCAGGATTTGGCTGATCTCCCAGGACGTTTTGCCTTCTGAAGCCCACAACAGACAGTCTCGCTCTCGCTTGGTGATTGAGAGTCTGACAGTACGGCAGCGCAAAGCAGCGTTGAGCAGGTAAGGTGACAACAGCGTCCAATACCAGTCTATGGATTCAATGCTGTTTTGCTGTGCAACGTCTTCAGGAATATTAAACACCAGCCCCCCCACGATCCCCGACACCCCCCGTAAAGGCAATGCGTAAAGATGATCAAGTTCATCCGCATGAGTCAGTAAATTCGACATAGCAGCAATACGTATACCCGACTTAAAATGGCTATACATCTGAGGCGTGTCCAGATGACTTTCTAGTGTATTGTGGTAATGGCCATATAAGTTCATATCGTACACAGTGGTAGACATAGGCATAAAATCAACAAAAGCCAGGCATTCATACCCTGACTGTGAGGCTATTTCCTGCAATGCACCAGACAATTGTTCACCTTGTTCTATCGCCTCAAACTGCTCAATAGACGACTTCAGTACATGGTTGCTGGCAAACAGGTCATGCGCATAATGTTCGAGTTGTGCTTTCATTGGCTGCTCCTTACGGATCACGTAATTGCTAGTTGGTGTTGTCAAATCAATCTAGTCTCTATACTGCGCCACTCGACGGACTTGGTCAAAATCACAAAAACAACAACATTAACTTTAATTTCAACATCTTATGAGTTTTTATTATGAATAAAACGAACTCTGTATGTATTGATAAGAGTCTATATTGAAGTCTCTTTCACCCCATATTTTTCAGCCATTTTATACTCCCCAGGTGTTCTGACTGAGTGACGCATGACATAGGCATGGAGGCACATACAAGGTGCCTGCGTTGCTGACAGCTACTCCCACAATACCGGTCCAAATTTGGTCTGGCCGACAAACAATGTGTCTACTAACCACGCTCGTCATAGCAAGCCCTTACAGATCATGACAATGGCGGCTAAACAGGCTTATTGGTCTGGGTTCGCATTATCCGGATATACGTTTTTTGCCGCCCTCATGGCGATATGATTGATATAAATCGGTTGGAACTGAACAACACCCGCAATGTATAACCGGATGATAGGATGAAGTGTTATTGCCAATGCACGTATCGAGACGACGCCCACCACTTAATAGCTTTATCACTTGCAAATCGTAGTTTGGACAAGGCTAAACAGCATTGAATGTGTGCACTATGTCGCAGTAATGGGAAGACAGTGCAATTACACCTGTGTTTAGTGCCTATACTTTGCACCTGATATGGGGTAGGCGAGCATGCCCGTCAGCTGAGGTTGAATGGTAAACCGGCTTGTCGTCAGCCGGAAAAAGAGTCGTGGCAAATTAAGCCGCCAGGTGAAACAGGCGAGAACAATGAAGAGACTGGGCTGCCACGTTACTGGCCAACTCAGTCAACAGAATGTATGTCTGACGCCAGTTTAATACTATCAGCCAAACAGGCATGGCGTTCTTTGTATAAAGAGAGTTGCGGCTTCTGACTGATTGATTTTAGGTCTGCATAGTCACCAGCTCGCACGTGCGTTGAAACCAGCAGACTACTTTGTGTCACTTCATCAACACGCATAGGCCATGCCTTAGCCTGATCGCACAACCACACAGTCTGTTGCTGGGTGATTTCCTGTACGGAGATATGCCCGGTCAGCTCATGTTTGGCCAATATACGCGCTGAACGAATAATGAATAACATTTCACCGGCAGACACTCGATAACCGGGTGACAGTTTATCACTGACATAATCGACATACCCGTCCGATTTAGATACCAGAGAATGGCGTTCATCACCGTGTTCTGGTTGGATGGTCAGTAGTACCGAGCCCTTGTCTATCCAGGTTCCATTCGTCACCAGCGGTGCAGCCAGCACGGTGACAGTATCTCTGGAGTAGTAAAACTCACTACTGGGCTCTTGCAGTGTTAACTGTCCTGCAAGCGCACCCGCAGCCAGCATGGGAAAAGTTATGTTCAGCAATGTTTTTTCCTTGAGTTCAGGCATCACGACAGCAGAGTGTGGCGACTTTAGTGACTGTTACGGCTAGGTGGACAGCACCGGATCGCTCAAAGTGATGCAAAGGTTTTGCGTATTAAGCGTCCAGCTTAGGATCGACTGATCCGGTAAAAGTCTCAGTGTTAGTACCACCTGCAATAACGCGTGTTTCTTTACTGCCCAAGATTTCTTTTTTTGACAATGTTTTTAGTTTTTTTGTTTTTAATGTAATCATCCTGACGCTCCTGCTAATTGGGTTAGTTGTGCGATTGAAACCATGTTGTTTCGTTACTAACTACCTTAGCCAAGCCATCACAAATTCGGTAATTATCAAATCTTATCTTACCTCCAGCGAAAGCTCGTAGGTCAATGTTATATATACGAATAATACCGTGTAAGAATTGCTGCGATTGCCGAATAATTCCATTTTGGACAAAAAAACCAAAAAACTGTGTACACAGACAGTGTCTCAGCCTGTTTAAATTGCAAAGCGGGAAAATATCCAAACCACAGCAACACCGCCACAAGTCCATAAAGTGATGAATCATTTCACACCGTTTGCGTTTTACTGGATGCGATGCAGAGACAGCGAAGATCGCACAGTGAAAGTGGCGAGCTGATCGTGAAGAAAAAGTGCAATATTCTTATTTATTACTGTAGTGAGTGGCAGATTTACTCTCACAAACTGGCGTGAATTCATGTGGGTAGATAGCATTTGACAGCAGAGCAACATGCGACGCTGATCCAACCGGAGACTTACCCCCAGCTACGCCTGAGTTCTTCCGTTATGCCAAGGATCACACCTGCTGGTGCTGAGTCACTCTGTTAGAGTGACTCCGTTTCTTTTAACGTGACTTTTATCAGCTGGTTTTCCACGACTTCAACCAGGTCTAAAATTAACCCTCCGCGTTTTTGAGAGTATTTCATATTGCTGATCACATATTTCGACGTATCTATTTGATAGAACTCGGAAATCACTGACGGCGCGCTAAAATCGAGTTTATAGATGGTCTCACCATCAGAATGGTAGATGTCCCCTTCGCCGATAGCGAGGGTATGCTTATATTTCACCTGAGGTAAATCAACGGTTCGGGTTATCTCTCCCGACTGAATGTTGTATAGCACGACTTTGTCACTGGAAGACAAAGAAACCAGATGCTCGTCATCAAGGCGCCCTATCCACAACGAATCCGACGTGGGTAATGGCGTCACCTTTTTATCTGTCAGGGAATAGCTAAATACCCGACTTTTCACTTTGTGGTCATCCACAACCACATAGCCTAGCTCATGGGGCCCGATAAACTCGGCTGCTACCACAACCCCCTGCGCATTGATACTGTCAGCCAGCGTCATATCCGAGCGCTTATATACTTCAATTTTGTCTTTGTACTGGAGTAATAGATGGTCACTGGCAGCGTTATAACGCAACGCAGTGTAGCTGTCTTGTGGCAACGTCAGCGGCACAATTTGACCATCTGCGAGCTGCTTTCTCACAATGCGCTGATTGCCCTGACGCGTTAGGAATAAAAACTCGTCACCCACTTCAGTGGCGGATGTGTCCTCCAAAGGGCTCGCAATGAGCTCTGTCAGCCCGAGCGTTTGCTGATCTAACAAGAATACATCCGCCTGAAAGGGATAACTCACCATCAATAACGTATTGCTATCCAGTATCTGAGAGCTTGCATATTGTTGTTCTGTTTGAAGTTGCTTAACACTATGCAGCCGTTGCTGCGCCAAAGAAAATCGATATAGCTGATTTGCAGTATTATCAAACCAGCTTACCAGATCATGTTCCGCATCATAGTTCACAGCCCAAATCCGGTTCGCCGACTCAAATAACTTGACCTGATTGCCACCGTCCAGATCGGTCATATACAGCTCATTGGATTCGTATTGCCGGCGTTCAAACAGGATCACCTGCTTCTGAGCCACGTAAGTTAAAAAGCGGTCGCCATAAGAGTTCAGATTGGGTGAGGTAATTTGGAATTCATCACCCGTGCTCAGATCGCGGCTTGTTAATACAGATAACTCATCGCGGTTACGATAGCCACTTTTTGAATACACAAAGCGGCCTGCCGCCACGCCACCACCCGTTGTATAGTGCAGCGTACAATCAAAAACATGTCGATTGCTGGTAATAAAATCTGCACTGAGTTGCCAAACCTGACACTGATCTTCACTCACAGCCCGATAATAAATAAAGCTGGAATCAACCGACCACCCCACTGGAAAATAATTCACACCAGGGTTACCAATACGTTTCTCATGTCCGTTTTCTAGCGACTTAACCACCAGTGCATAGTTTTTGTTTTCATTTTGGATGAAGGAAAATGCAACGTGCTGCTTATTTGGTGACAGGTTGAGTGTGGCATAACGACCCGGTAGCCAGGAAAGAACACTTTCCTCTATGTCGCTGCGGGTGAGTGAATGGGTCTCTTGATCTCCTGAAAACAGCCCTGTTGGCATGATATACCAAGTTACCGGAAGCAAAATTAGAAGCACAGGCAGCAACACATAACGCCACCGCAGCGCGCTTTTGCGATGATTATCGGCTGTTACATGAGTCTGGGTAACACGCTCAGCCTCCCCAGGCAAAGCCGGCTTTTCTGAGTCAGTGTTGCCATGAACGTAGGACGACGGCGGTTTTTCAACATGCTCATAGTAAACGATTTCTGGTTCAAGAAAGAAGCTATACCCTTTACGATAGTGGGTCTTTACGATTGTTCCTTTCTGCCTTTCCGATTTCAGGATCTTTCTCAGTTCTGACATCGCGCGATTGATCGCGTTGTCATCAACATAATGCTGCGACCAGACATCCTCTACCAGATTTTGCCGAGTGATGATCTGCTCATTGTTGATGATAAGGTAGCAAAGCAGTCGAAATAACAGGGGTTCAAGCTCTCGCTCAACCTCTCCATCACATATACTCTGGCGCTTTGGATCTAGTATCCAGGCTCCAAACCTCACCTCCTTGACCTGCCTTGAAAATCTTACTTCATTCATGGTGACTCATGATCCCATATCCTTTCACATCATCCCCGGGCTTCATTCGGATTGGGGCAATAGCGAATGGCAAGTTAATAAATCAGAACAAGTCACAATTTTTCAACCCAAGTGACTCTTTCGTATCATCTTGAACGATAATATATAGTAAATCACAAAAACAAAACAATTTAGTAATATTAAAGGTAAAGAATTTTCCCCACAGCCTCTTGGTATAAAGGACAAGCTACTGATTAATAATAACATAGCTAAAAATTTCTCAGATGGCAAATGACCCCAAATCAGGTTCAGCGCTGACTTGATGTAAATAATCAACACAGCATAATTAACAATAGAAGCGCATTTCAGGCAATAATTCATTAGGCATTACTTTGCTTAAACCATGCTCTTACTAGCAATATAAAAACCCGAATTTCAAACTGATAAACCGTTATGGTTTAGCGCAGAAAAGAAAAAGGGCTGAATGCACATTCAGCCCTGAACAACAAGTAAAACTAAGAGACACAACTCGTTAGCAAATAGTACGAGTCGGGTCATTAGGATCGCCCAGGCCAATGCCCATAACAAAACCACCAGTGGCTGACGCTAACTCTGCAGATGTATTTAGTTCTTTCATACTGATTTCCTTTGATATTCTTCTGGTTTACAGCACTAGATTTATTACACCTAGTGCTGTGGAGCATATGAATGCCCTTCGCAATTCAGCTTGAATTACATTTCAAGCGACGGTAACGGATCGTTACCATCTTCTGGAATTGCCATAGTCACGTAAATCGGACCACCGTCTTCATAAATCGCCTGAGTAATATCAATTGGGCGATTGATTAGCCCGCCAGTTACTGCTTGCTCTTGTTCTTTCTTTAATGAAAATGGATGCATAATGGTTTCCTTATTTATTTCTCGTTAAGTAACGACTAGCGCAATTGGCTCCGCCAAGCCCGATGCGACTGTCGGTCATGTTAGTATCAGGTGCCTGAGGGCACCTGGCATGGGAGGTCTATGTCAGTAAATAGCGTTGCACGCCCGACTGCTTTCAACTCCCCAAACAATTAGAAAAGTTCTAGTGGTAATGGATCATCGCCATCTTCAGGAATGGCCATGGTCACGTAAATCGGGCCACCGTCTTCATGAGTCGCCTGAGTGATGTAAATTGGACGCTTGTTCAGCCCACCGGTTACTGCTTGTTCCTGCTCTTTTTTCAATGAAAATGGATGCATAATGTTCACTCCTTCTTACATGATGTCTTTAACAGGATAAATAGGTGGTAAAGGGTCGTTGCCATCTTCAGGGATCGCCATAGTGACTCGGATAGGTCCACCGTTTTCGCACATGAATTCCGTCATCGGATCTTCTTTCAGACCACCTGTCACATTTTCTTGCTGTGCTTTATTGAGTGAAAAAGGGTGCATATGTTTTTTCCTTATTAATCTTCTAACATGGTTAAAAAGCGAGAGTAAGGCTTATTTTCCCGATAACTCCGCCAAGTGCTTCGGGACAACTTCACTCTCTATAAACGTCTTGCCGTTAAGGCGTATTACATAGTGATAAGCGTTGGGTCGTAGCCGTCTTCCGGGATGGCCTGAGTCACATAAACTGGGCCGCCATTTTCTACAAGCAGATCTGAAATAAAAGCATTTCCGCCAGTGACATTTTGTTTTTGTGCTTTATCTAGTGAAAAAGGGTGCATATGTTTTTTCCTTATTAATCTTCTAACATGGTTAAAAAGCGAGAGTAAGGCTTATGTTCCGATAACTCCGCCAAGTGTTTCGGGACAGCTCCACTCTCTGTAAACGTCTTGCCGTTAAGGCGTATTACATAGTGATAAGCGTTGGATCGTAACCGTCTTCCGGGATAGCCTGAGTCACATAAATTGGACCGCCGTTTTCTACAAGCAGATCTGAAATAAAAGCATTTCCGCCAGTGACATTTTGTTTTTGTGCTTTATCTAATGAAAAAGGGTGCATATTTTTTCCTTATTACTGTTACATAGTGAGTTAAATTGTATTATTACAGGCTCGGTTACTCCGCCAAGAAAACCAAAGCCCGGTATTCAGCCTGATCGCGCTAGCATTATAGAAAGATAGGCGCAGGGTCTAGTCCGTCTTCAGGAATAGCCTGAGTGATATCAATTGGCCCGCCATCTTCTTCCAGCAGATCAGAGATGGGAGTATGTCCGCCCGCTACGCGTTGTTTGTGTGCTTTATCTAATGAAAAAGGGTGCATAACGCTTCCTTATTTAATTGCTTGCAACATGCATGGTTTCCTTCACTGTCTCTGCCAAGATGACTGATGAAGGTACCTATATAAATTTATTCAAAAAATTCAAGAATCGCATCAATGACGTCAACCCAAGGTTGGTCAGGAGACGTCGTATTCACACCGCCAACCACGGCGCTGAATTCTATCTGAGTTAGTTCTTTCATTGCTTATTCCTCTGTTAAGTGTCAATTACTCAGCCTTTTCCTAACATGTAGTCGACTAAGTGGTCTGTAATAGAGATCCCTGAGCGTTTCTCAAACCCAATAAACATCGGAGAAGGGTTTGCTTCTAAAAAGTAGTACTCTCCACGCTCATTTCTTCGCCAGTCAATGGCCGTCCAGTTCAAATGCAGGGTTCGCGCAATCTGCCTCGATTGCTCAATGATCTCTGCCGGTGTTTCTATCGCGAGGAGCGTCATGTTGTCATCTTCTCGGAAGTCTGCCCGATCACTTTTCAGCTCGACCGAGATCACTTTATCCCCTATGACGTAACTGCGGATATTGGTGCCGGCAATAAACTCCTGAACGGTGATAGGGGACTTGGCCAACGCAGCAGTCACACGTTCCGACTCCAGGTGTGCCTCCGTCAGCAACTCAGTATGTGCGCCCCCAAACACCGGCTTAAAAATAGATTGCTTAAGCACACTGAACGCGGTTTTTATGTCCGCCAAATTGTTACCAACATAGGTCTGAGGAATGCGTACACCCAGACGTTTTACTTTAGTTAACTGAAACGGCTTCTCTTTATGATGCTGAAATGCTTCCCAGCTGTTTAACCAGATGGTGTCGTTATCAAGAAAAAACCAGGTTCTCAAACACGCCATCGCATCTTGAGCAGCAATACTCTCCGCACTCATATAATTTTCTCGGGTCGACTCATCCGATACACCTGAAAAGCCACGCCAAAACACCGCTTGTATTTCATCTAAAGTCAGTTTTTTACCGCATGCAAGGGTTAAGCTTCCGAGCTCCTCATTGGGTTCATAACTAAACTGAACCTTGCGCGGGAAGTCGTGCGTAGACAGTAGATAAGCATCAAGGCCACGCATTTTCAGCTTCTCAAGCATATACTGCGCGTGTTCATCCTGCTGTTGTCCAAGTACGATAAATGCCATCTCAGGTGCTCTCCAAATTTACATACGATAAAAATTAATAGGTTGCTCATCACCGATATTTAGTTCGGCGTCTGCAACATTGATCAGTGAACAATCCAGACCATCAGGCTGAAAATAATCATCCAGGCAATCACCAATGAGTTGTTGGTTTAGTAAGTAAGCTAACTCTTTGTCTGTATAAAATTTTGTTTTCGCCATTTTGTGCCTCCAAATAATCAGGCATCTGCGAAATCGTGTTCGTATGAATGCCTGGCTAATTTTTTAAATTGTTCAATTTTCAATTCCGATTACTGTTTAGTGTCGTGCGTTGCATCGCTTTGACGGTGAGCATCATGGCATCGAGAATTTAATAAATCAAAATTATAAAAACACAAACATAAACATAAAATACAAAGACTTATGTAGAACTATTATCCTCAGGTATACCTTAATTATGTGCTAAATATGAATACCTGAGTTGTTATAAAAATATTCATATGACAAAAATGCGCAGGTCCCAATATTGGAGATTTTCATGTGTGTATTGCACACCCTGAACACCCGCGCTGGCCGCTGATTATTGCCAAAACGAGGGCAGACGTTGCAAACAGCACTGAATAACAACCCAGGCTCACAATCTGAAAACCAGTAGCAGACGGGGTATTGCCGGATAAGAAAATGTACCTGGTAGAAATTCGTGGTCAGCTTGACTGATCAATTATTTCTGGCGCACTCAAAAGAGGTAATGGTGAAAAGAGCACTGGCAGCCTGACAGCTCAAAATTCTGCGAGAACATATGACGGGCTTTGTCATGACTTGTAGCAGGTACAGTGCTTGTGTTGAGTCGGTATTGAACGGGCAAGTTTAAGATAAGAAGGTATCGAATAAATCAAACCTTTGCATCTCGATACTGGCCTCACAGCAGTCTGAGCTGCAAATGATCACATATTACAAGTGGTGTTCGGGCCAATGCATGACATAAAAAAGCCGCACAGAGTCTCTGCACGGCTTGTTTCAACAGCGGCTTATTGCGCCGCTTGTCGACACTTAGTTAAATTTTTTGTCCTGAGGAGGGAAAAGGATACACCCGCCCTCATCGATACCGCCAGAAACCAATGCCAACTGTACGTTATTTTTTTCAATGACTTGCATGTTATTCTCCTTGTTTAGGTTTAAAGATCACACTCAATTTTTGAAAGATCTTTATTCTGATTATTGATGCCACCAGTGACAGCTTTTAGTTCTTCTTTGGTTAAATACATATTTCACCTCATACAAATAAAAATGCGCAGGGAGCGCAAAGAAACACAATGCCAATTTATAAAAGACATTACATTCAGAACCATAAAGTTCATTACTTAAAATTCTAGCCAGGGCTTCGTATGGCCATCAGCCAGAAAACCCGCGATGTTGTTCATCATGGCAACCTATCTATGCATAACAAAAATTCACAAAACCTTGAAAATTAGAGTTAAAACAGTATTGACCATAAGAATTCTAAAAAATTTATTTAGGTGTATGGAAAGGTGGTACATTTATAAAATCCACCTTCCTTTAAATCTACTCAGTTGCAATCCATCGCAAAATCACTTTCATTTCAGCACCCAGTGACCATCTAGTGCTTAGAGTGCCTTCTCTCGAAATACGACTCTAAAGTCGACCCAAAGAATCAGTGAAATTTCATAAAACAATACGAACAACTCGCTATCGACCATTTATATGTCATTCGCTGTAGTTCCTGGGTCTGGTTAGCAACCGATTAGTTGCTGTTTTTCTTTCTTTCCATCTCTTCCAGCATCTTATGTGTTGTATCACCACCAGACACCTGAGTTGCTTGCTTTTTATCCAACATAGTAAACATATTCATCTCCAAAAAGTTGTTATCAGCACTTAATCCACCTAAGCGCTTGAGGCCATAATGGGTGACGACAGCACCATTGTCAAAACAGAAAAAACAAACACTTAACCATTAATATCAACGAGTTAACCCAATCTGTTTTCTATCAATAACCGAACTATCAGCTCTATATATGCGAGCTTCCGGATTTCAGTCATGGGGGCACGCAATACCACATGCCTTTGCCCTGACAGATACCCTCAGGTGATGCCAGCTAACCGGGCTTAATGCGCTTTCGCTTCCTGCAGCTTAATGCTCTGGCTCATTGTCAGAAAGGGACACCTGAAAAAGCTGTAACGGGAAAGTAAGAGGCAGGTATATATAGATAACTTTTTATGTCGACAGGCGCAGAACTAAAGCATACTGCTCCCCTGCCAGAGCAGTTCAAGCAACTACTTACTGTGTTAAAAATAATCTCTGTTCGGGCTGGTACATCAGATATAGGCTCACCCTATTGCGTCTCCTGTATATTTGAAGACAGCTCAGCCATACCAGGGCAGATGTGCAGTGTTGTATAAGAGATTTCGTCAACTTTGGATTGGTGCATGAACTGTGCAAATGAGTAGAAAAGCAGCGGATACCGATGTTATGACCAGGCAAAAAAAAAAGGAGTCAATCAGACTCCTTATTTATTCAGCATTCTCACATTACAAACAAAGGCGACTTTCCGCCAAAAAAGGTCGCTTTGTCGACAGCTTAAAATGTGAAATTAGTGCTGGCGGCGCTTAGTGGGATCAAATACATCCACACAACCACCTTCCACGATACCACCTACTACTTGCTCAATATCAGAGTGTGTTAATGTCATCATTTTAGCCTCTCTCAGGTTCCTCAGAACCAGTTTTTTATAGTTTCAATCAGCAATTCAACTTCTGTATCGGCAGGGTGTGAAGCCCCACTCACCATAGATATTTCAGCTGTATTTAAGTTCTTCATATTTCTAGTCATCGTCTCACACTGATGTGGCGTTGTTAGCCTAGTCAGTACTATGGCCCTGGGGCGCTCAGTACCAATTACAGCGTTACACGAATTGGTCGGGTGCAGTCATGATCTGCTTCCCGGCCACCGCTAATTGCCAGCAGTGCTGTATCTTTTAATTCGAACATATCTGTCGCTCCTGATTACCAGTCTTTTACCTGACACGGAATATACGGGTTATGATGCTCTGCACCGCCAGAAACTTGCGTTACTGACGCACTTTGCTTGTGTAATTCGTACATATTTAATCCTTAAACTTTCTATTCGGCGCTCAAAAAGCACCCTTTACATTGGTATCCGAATTACCGGTTGCTCACCACCCAGATCGCCGCAACCGCAGTCAACACCGCAAGATGAATGATAACCCCCACCAACAGCGGGCGTTGCATCAACTGGAAATGACTTACTTGCACTCAGGTTTTTGATTTTTGTTACTTTTAGCTTCATTACAGACGCTCCAATTGGCCAGGGATTAGTGAATTTCATTCAAAACAGGGATGGTTCTGTCTACATCGCCGCAGCCATGGACAGTATGTGGACAACCACCTGCGACTTTCACCAAAGTAGCGTCACTATTCAGTACTTTCAGATTTACTTTTTTCAGTTTCATCATAGTCTCCTGTTAGTTTATGAACTGTTCACGAGTTTCGTTTGATTGGCAGCCACGGAATGCACTTGGCTGAAAATCATGACCACCCGCAACGTCTTTCGTCGCTGATTGGGCGAATTCTTTAGCAACAAGCTTTTTAATTACTTTCTTTTTTAAACTAAACATACAATCTCCTTTTAGGATTTAATCAGGTCAATATGCTGAATTAACGATTAATCAGCTTGTCTAAATGTGGAGGGATACACCCTCCTTCCGCACGACCGCCAGATACCAGGTGAGCGTTTTCAATAGTAAACATATCTAACTCCAATACTTTTAATTTATGGCCACAACACATAGCGCGAAGTGTTACGCTTGCATAGAGCAAACACTCTGACATGAGTCATCAATCACATCAGCCGCCTGAGATCTTCCTGCACCAGCCACGTGTGCCGCTTCGGTGAGAGACAGGTTCTTAATTGCTTTTTTACTAATTTTTAAGTTCATACCAATACCTTTTATTGATCTGTTTTACATTGGTCACAGTGGGTTATGTGCAGCACTTCCCCCTGAACGCTCATTCAAATTAACAACCAAAAAACATCAAGTCAAAATCGCAAAAAACACAAAATATCATTAAAATTCAAAATCATAGACGCAATAGTGATGAGCCAGTACAGCAATAATAACTATCCTGTGAGGATCGCCACAATTGATTCTTTGCTGGCCACCAGGTCATGTAGAGTTCGCTTGTCAGGAAGTAGGCAGCCGTTTGCAATAACCTGCATCTCAGTGTGACAAACACAACTCACGTTGCAGCCTAAGCACCAAGGTTGCTCAATGTTGTTACAACGTTCTCAGGAAAAGGAATACATTGCTCGTCCTACCTGATTGGTTGATTGGCTGACTGATTGGTTGATTGGCTGACTGATTGGCTGACTGATTGGCTGACTGATTGGCTGACTGATTGGCTGACTGATTGGCTGACTGATTGGCTGACTGATTGGCTGACTGATTGG
>NZ_JBSWYM010000027.1:0-46411 GCF_056161105.1 Pseudoalteromonas sp. AWH4_217
GAAAATACAGGCGCGGGATGGAGCAGCCTGGTAGCTCGTCGGGCTCATAACCCGAAGGTCGTCGGTTCAAATCCGGCTCCCGCAACCACTTTCTAAGTGGTAACGAATGAAGGTCGTCGGTTCAAATCTGACTACCAACTTCTTTAAGTAGAAGTAAAACACTGAAAATACAGGCGCGGGATGGAGCAGCCTGGTAGCTCGTCGGGCTCATAACCCGAAGGTCGTCGGTTCAAATCCGGCTCCCGCAACCACTTCCTTATGTGGTAACGCCGAAGGTCGTCGATTCACTCTTCATAAATCAAGGTCTCCCGCAACCACTTCCTTATGTGGTAACGTCGAATATCGTCGGTTCACTCTTCATAAATCAAAGGCTCCCGCAACTACTTCCTTATGTGGTAACGTCGAATATCGTCGGTTCACTTTTCATAAATCAAGGTCTACCGAAAACACTTCCTTTTATGGTAACGCCGAAGGTCGTCGATTCACTCTTCATAAATCAAGGTCTCCCGCAACCACTTCCTTATGTGGTAACGCCGAAGGTCGTCGGTTCACTCTTCATAAATCAAGGGCTCCCGCAACCACTTCCTTATGTGGTAACGCCGAAGGTCGTCGATTCACTCTTCATAAATCAAGGTCTCCCGAAATCACTTTTTAGTGGTAAGGCCGAATGTTGTCGGTTTACTCTTCATTAATCCAGCTTTGTAACATTCAGCACAATTTTATGATTCAGCACAATTTTATGTCTAATCTGTGGTGGGTTGGGCAGTTAATGTCTTTCCATGCCCTAGGCTTGGTATTCGTTCGGTGTGGTGAGTATTTAAATGCGTGTGTTCACACACACGCGTCAGGACCTGTGACCTGCATTAACACAGACAGCTGTAATCTGTTCTGTTGCAGCTCATAAGATCCGAGTGGTTACATCCACCAGATGGACAGTCCACAGTATCACGGCAAGTACCTCCAGGGTATAGCGTTCTGCAGGTAAGCGTGTTGTTATAATCGCCGCCAGCCACATTCGGTGTTGCATTACGATTAAGATCCTGAGATGCGTTCAGTTTTTTCAAGCTTTTCTTGTGTAGTGATAGTTTCATTTTCATTTCCCTAAACAACTAAATTATTATTTGATTTTCATTGGCTAGAGTTAAAAAATTCCTTTCTAGCGAATTGAAGTTAGCACTTTAATTGCACAGTTGTAAATAGCTATTTGTGATTGTTGTTATTTTGTATAAAGTTGAGGGTGCGCATCGTAGAGTCTGAACTGAGAGAGTTTAATTCGGGAAGCTGCCGGGCAGCCTCCGAAATAGGAAAGTAGAGACTGTATTAAAACTGTCTGGCGTACTCTTCAGCCTGTCGCCATACACGCAGGGTGTTACCGCCGAGGATTTTCTTGATCTGACCTTCGGTGTAGTTACGATCTAGCAGTCCCTGAACCAGGTTCGGGTACGTCGAAACATCTTTTAGCCCGATAGGTAATGAATCACCTACACCGTCATAGTCTGAACCAATGCCTACATGGTCTATGCCGATCAGCTTAACCACGTGATCAATGTGATCGAGTACTTGTTCTAGGGTCGCGAAAGGAAACGGGTTTTTCGCCCGATAAGCCGCTCTGAAATCGGTTTTACTCTTGCCCTGACTGGTGGCCTGCGCTTCTGCCTCATTACGTTGGTCGTACCAAGCGCGTGAGCTGCTGGTAACAAAGCTGGAACCAAAGTTAATCTGAATCACACCACCATTCTTTTTCAGTGCTTTAAGCATCTTGTCATCCATATTGCGCTCAAAACCTGGTGTGTATTTACGCAAGGATGAGTGTGAGGCAATCACAGGCACTTTTGACAACTCCATTACCTGATAAAACGCAGCATCTGAGATATGGGAAACGTCGATCAACATGCCAATCTTGTTCATTTCTGCGACCAGCTCTTTACCAAATGGGCTCAGGCCTTTCCACTTGCGGCGAATATCGTATGATGAGTCGGAAATATGGTTGCTTTGCGAGTGGGCCAGTGTGATGTAACGCACACCACGGTCGAAGAAATGCTTCAGGTTGGCCATATCGCCTTCGATAGGCGAGCCGTTCTCCATGCCCATAGCGACAGAGATTTTCTTTTCACGGAAGTGGCGAAATATGTCTTTGGTATTGTAGGCCATGGCAAACTTGTCTGGTGCACGTTGTGCCAGCGCTTCCATCCCGTCGATCAGCTGGTTAGCCAGCTGGTAACTCTTGCCTTTACCCTCAAATTCCAGATTAGCAGGAATGTAGATCGACATAAACGGCGCATTCAATCCACCTTGCACAGCACGAGGGTAGTCGAAGTCGCCGCTTTTGGTGGCTTTTGTCACATCTTCCCAGTGCTCCAGAATACGATAGGGCACATCAATGTGGGTATCGATCAGAATATTTTGCTTCGCGATGTGTCTGGCGCGCTCAGACGCCTGAATATCGTTGGCATAGGCGTTCGACAGGCTTAAAGCCAGTGCGCAGAGTGTAGCGGGTAACTTCATGGATTGACCTTATTATTCTTTGTAGTGTGTATCGATTGTAGCAAGTTGGTGCTTATCTACAATTCATTCTGTCGGTCAGCCAGGCTGGCTGACCGCATTTATTCGTAGTCGTATTCCTGTGTCTGCATGGCGTGGAACTGAGCTTTTGAAACAATATTCACCGACTCGTGTAGCTCGGAATAAACAAGCAGAGCTTCACCCGATTTGAGTTGAGCGTGAACCTGCTCGACCTTGCGCTCTGTGCTGACTTCATTGTCACCATAGTCGGTGCCTTCACGCAACACATAGTGTTCAATCAGATTGCTCAATGTGGTTGGGTCCAGTTGTTGATATGGAATGATCATAAATTTCTTAAACTCGATGAGTGTGTAATGAATGCAAATAGGCCGGTATGATCTGCTCAAGCCAGAAAACCGGCTTAAAAGGATTACGGCCTGAAATAAAGCCCACATGTCCGCCACGCTGTGACACGGCCAGGGTAACCTGATCACTGATCTGAGCCTGAGTGGGCACTGCACGGCTCGATAGCATAGGATCATCGGCTGCGTGGATCAGCAAGGTTGGTGTGGCTATCTGTTTTAGATAGGGTTGAGCACTGGCCTTGGCGTAGTAATCTTCAGCGCCTTTAAAGCCGTGCAATGGCGCCGTGATCCGCTCATCAAATTGCCACAGATCGCGGATCTGTTGTATCTCGTCGCGGCCGATCTGTAAGGCGTGCTCTATCTGATCAAACTTACGGGCGAACGATCGCTTCATGCGATCCAGCAAATACTTTTGATACAGTTTAAAACAACTTTTTCGGATCACCTGGCACGAGGAGGACAAATGATAGGGCGCAGAGATCACGGCAGCACCATCGAGCTGACTATTACGACCTTGTTCACCTAAATATTTGGCCAATACATTGCCACCGAGTGAGAATCCCACGGCGTATATTGGGCGCTCTGCAAAACGTTGCCTCAAAGTGCGGAGCAAAAAGTCTAGGTCGCCCGTTTCGCCACTGTGATAGGCTCTGGGCTGGCGATTCACCTGACGTGAACAGTTGCGGAAATGCATCAGGACGGCATCCAACCCGGTGGCAGTCAATGCACGTAGTAAACCCTTTGCGTAGAAGCTGTTGATATTACCTTCGAGTCCATGCAAGACCACAACCAAGGGAGCGTGTTCATCTGCATTTTTTGCCCACGCGAGTTCCAAAAAGTCATCGTCGGGTGTGTCGAGATGCTCATAGCGTACATTGGCTTTCAGAGTGGGTCTGAACAGGCGAGGCAAAATGGTTTGCAAGTGGCGATTACGCATCCACCAGGCGGGTTGAAAGGTTAACTCTGACGGCTTTAACATGTGGTTCGTATTTCCTGTAAATACCTCTGCAACGGCGAAGCTCATACCCTGAGTAGCATTGTGGTTTGTTTCTGTGTTGTCCGCGATATTGGCGAGACTGGTATGATGAGCCTGAAATGGGATCAGTGTATCAAACTGAGGGAAATAACCCAAAAAATGTTCGGGTAATACCAATTTGCTTAATTAAGTGTTCTATTTTGAGGCGAGAAAATATGGTCGATAACAAGGCGAAAATTTTGCTATTTAGTTGTTCTAAATGAGAAATTTTTAACGCCGTTAGCGTCATATTTGCTCCGTCAAATTGAACAGGTATTAAGTGAAATTGGTATAATAAAAAGCACCCGACCAGCAGG
The DNA here is from genome assembly GCF_056161105.1 of Pseudoalteromonas sp. AWH4_217. Taxonomy (NCBI): domain Bacteria; kingdom Pseudomonadati; phylum Pseudomonadota; class Gammaproteobacteria; order Alteromonadales; family Pseudoalteromonadaceae; genus Pseudoalteromonas; species Pseudoalteromonas sp. AWH4_217. The sequence goes on from NZ_JBSWYM010000027.1 coordinate 4,200, forward strand.
GCTGATAAGGTGCTTTGTGCGTCGTGCTTAATTCTAGAACGGGAACTAATTGCTTAACGTTTTAACAACATGTTTCGAATAACATAAAAGAGTGTCGACTGTTACTCAGGTACTTCTGCTTCTTGCACTTTCTTGATGAAATAGTAGACGTAGAAACAACACAGTACGATTACCACGCCCAAGATGCCGAAAGAGAGAAATAACACTGGGTCAGTAAAAAAGTCTCTGAAGAATACGTTCATGTCTGTGCCTCCTGATTTGTCGATGAGGTAATCTTAGTCGAGCACTCACAAGGCAGATATGATCAAGATCAAGTTTCACCAGTGCCCACGCGGGACTTGGTAAATTGCTTGATCCCGATCATGTTTTTGTGGGGATGCAGGCTTGTTGAGCGGGTGTCAGGTAGTGATTTAGATTGTCTGGTGTTGGGTTTTGCTGCAGAGGGTGTTGATTAAGGTAGTCGATAAGCAGAGACTGTTGCAGCTTCTCCTGGGCCAGCTCCGCTTTGAGCATGTGCTGACGCAGTTCAGCATAAGCCTGGTAGTGCTTATGCTGTTGCTTCAGTGTGGCGCGTACTTTACGTTGGGGGTGCAAAACGCAGCGGTCAAATGCTTCGCACTCCGTGCACAGTTCTGCAAACTGCTCAGCTGTGAGCGTGATACCGAGTTCGTCGAGATACATCAGCAACAAAATCAGGTTCACATTTTTGTGTTCAGCCTCTTGTAGCGTGAGTAGTGCGTCCTGCATACCTGCACGGGCATAGTGCGTGCAGGCATAGCTCCAGAACTCTTCGGCATCTAGCATATTTCGCCACTTTGCTCGAAGTGAGCCTGTTTCTCTTCCAGCTCTTCAAGCGCCAGTAACAGGGCTTCCTCGGTGTCATTCAGCTGAGGTGTCAGCTTGGCCTGTTGAGCCAGCATCTCACTGAGTTTGCCTTTATTTTGCTCTGAGTACAGGTCGTTGTCGGCCAATGCCGTTTCCACTTCGCCAAGGGCAGCGCTGAGCTTATCCAGCTCTTTTTCGAGCTTATCTATCGATTTCTTCAGCGGTTGAACAGCCTTGCGGAACTCGGCTTCCAGGCGTTTCTGCTCTTTACGGTTCACGCTCGAGTGGGCTTTGTCTTCACAGCTGTCTTTGCGCACCGCTTCTTTATTGACGTTGAGTAGCCACTGGTAATAGGCATCCAGGTCATAGCCAAATGCACTCACCTCGCCCTGATCAACCAGGTAATACTCGTCTGCGGTGTGTTTAAGCATGTGGCGATCGTGCGAGACGGTGACCATTGCACCTTCAAAGCCTTGCAGTGCCATGACCAGCGCATGGCGCATCTCCAGATCCAGGTGGTTGGTTGGCTCATCCAGCAATAACAGGTTAGGCTTTTGATAGACCAGCATGGCCAGCACCAGACGCGCTTTTTCACCACCGGAAAACGGCTTGACCGGCTCCAGCGCTTTGTCGCCATTAAACGCAAATCCCCCCAGAAAATCGCGCAATGATTGCTCGCTGGCCTGAGGATCAAGACGTTGTAAGTGGGTTACCGCACTGGCAGAAAGATCCAACGACTCCAGCTGGTGCTGGGCGAAATACCCAATTTTCAGCCCCTGATGCTGAAAGACTTCCCCTGCCTGCGGGGATAGCTCACCTGCGAGCAGTTTGATAAGCGTTGACTTACCGGCGCCGTTACGGCCCAACAGGGCAATGCGGCTGCCTGGCACCAGGTTGAGTTTGATCTTGTGTAAGATAGTCACATCGCCATATCCGGCCTGAGCCTGATCCAGTGTCATCAGTGGGTTAGGCATATTGTCCGGGTTGCTAAACTCAAAACTGAACGGCGAGTCGGCATGAGCGGGGGCCAGTTTTTCCATCCGTTCCAGCGCTTTAACCCGGCTCTGTGCTTGTTTGGCTTTACTCGCTTTGGCTTTGAAACGGGTAATAAACTGCTCCAGGTGAGCAATGGTAGCTTGTTGTTTTTCGTACAACGCCTGTTGCTGCGCCATGCGCTCGGCCTTTTGGCGCTCAAACTGCGAGTAGTGACCTTTATACACATTGAGCTGTTGCTGGTCGACATGCCAGATCTGATCGACCACGGCATCAAGGAATTCACGGTCGTGTGAGATCAGCACTAACGTGCCCTGGTAGGCTTTTAAGAAACGCTCCAGCCAGTATACAGCATCGAGATCAAGGTGGTTGGTTGGCTCATCCAGCAGTAACAGATCGGCATCGCGGATCAGTGCCTGAGCGAGGTTCAGACGCATTCGCCAGCCCCCGGAAAACGCGCTCACAGCATCGCTGAGTTGTGCATTACTAAACCCTAAGCCATGCAGTAGTTCTCCCGCTTTGGCTTCAATACCATAGCCGCCAACCACTTCTATCTGCTGATGCAAGCGCGCCTGTTCGGCACCATCGCCGGATGCTTCGGCACTGTGCAGCGCACTACGCAGGGCATAGTATTCCGGATGACCCTGCAGCACGTATTCCAGTGCACTGACAGCCAGTGCCGGGGTTTCCTGTTTTACAGATGCAATGGACCAGTCTTTCGGGATTTGTAACTCGCCCGCATCCAGGTGTAATTCTGATTTGAGCAAAGCAAATAGGGAGGACTTGCCACAGCCATTGGCCCCGACCAAACCCACTTTGTGCTGTGGGAATAAGGTGGCACTGGCATTTTTCAGCAGTGTTTTACCACCGCGCATAAGTTCAATAGTCGAAAGCTGGATCATACCGTTACATCACTGTTTGATAGTGCGCTCATCATAACACGGATCCCCGAAGACACTCCAAGCGTATCAACAGTGAGTAATATAGGATAAAATACACGGAGAGGGCGCTGTGCCCATACTGTGAGTTGTAAACTGAACCACAAACCTGAGGTAACTAAAGGTGAGAAAGAAAAAGCGCTTTATTGCAGGAGCATCCTGCCCTGAATGTCATGAAGCAGACGTCATGATGTTGTACAAAGAGCACGACGTGGAAAAGGTTGAATGTGTGAAGTGTGGTCATATCATGACGCAACCGAAAGAGGCTGTTCAGGCTTCAACGCGCCAGTTTGAACAGGTTATTGGTGTGTTCAGACCTGAATAATCGGAGCCAGAACGGCTCCGTAGCACTATCAATAGTGTGGCGGAGGCGGCTCCTGATGCTGCGGCATCATACCCGAGTCTTTACCTTCTTTAATCTTTTCAGCCAGTAATTCAATCTGGCGCTGCATTTTGGCAAGGCGTACCTGATGCGCACTCAGCTCATTGTTTAAAGTCTCTATGGTATCGTCCTGAAACGCCACTTTGGCTTCCAGCTCATTAACACGATTTTCGAGGTCTGTCATGGTTACTCTCTTGCAAATTGTTCTAACAGGCCGCTGGAACTTTCTGTCAGCAGGGTTGCATCGTCTCCTGTAAATGCGACATCAAAGACAACGGCAGACTTGGGGCGGCTCCCCTGCCTTGGTTTTACGCGCCAGGTAGCGAGTTTTTCACCGTCTTCAACCTGCCACAGGGTGAGTTGTCGGTTTGGTGAGCCTGTTGCAATTAACCGCCCATCCTGATTAAAGCGCACGGCACTGAATATCTTTTGTCGCGCAATATACTGTAATTGCGCTTTGATTTCACCTGAAGTGAGCTGCCAGATACTGGCCTTTTTCATACTGTCAGCGGTAAAGGCATAACGTCCCTCGGGATCCAGCGCGACTTTAGTGACCCGGCTGGGGTGGTTAAAACGGTGGATCACCTGCCCGGTACGGGTGTCCCAAAAGTAAGCACTGTAATCGTTGGCGCCACTTAATGCGAAGTGGCCATTGGGTGACAACGCAATACTATTAATTTTTTCTTGGTGACCAAGGAACTCTATGCGCCTGCCGCTATCTAAGTCGAGATGTACGACGACGTTGTCGCTGCGTCCGTATAGGACATAGCGACCTTCGTTGCTGATTGCGATGTCTCTGATGGTGCCTTGTTCTATCTGGTAATAGCCAATATTCTGGCCGTCAGATAAACGCCAGATGGCAAAGCGATCATTGGCCGCTGTGACGGCGCTGGAGTTATCGTGGGCAATGGCCAGTGAGTGAACCAGTTCATCGGCCTGTTGAGACTGGGACCACTGATATTTTAGTCCATGTGTGGTGTTGTCCCATAAAACCACCCCATGTTCGATGGATGACACTAAACTGTAACGCCCATCGTGTGAAATAGCGGCGGCGAATGCACCTCGGGCGGCATGTTCGACGGTTAACAGGGCGTCAGAGCTGTCCCCTGAACAGCCAGATAGTGATGAAGTGATGAGTAATAAGGCATATTTTGTATTGTGCCGTAAATTTTTGGGCATAAATTCGGTATTTCCTCTTAACTCCATGATTTGCACCGAGTAGACTAGTGGGTAATTTGCAGAGGCCGCTCAACAGATATTAGCCTATCGGTACATGAATGTCGCCGATCACGAAATGAATTTTATGTCAAATTAGAGAAATTTGGCTTTATGCGCTTCGGATGTTAATGTGGCATCCACCCTTTTTAAGATTAATATAATTTTAACAAAGACACCCAACCAGGATAGTGATTGTCGCACTCTGAGCCTGGGTTTGTCGGAGAGAAAACATGAAACACACAATTAAGTTATCTTTAGTGGCTGCCGCAGTTCTGGCACTGACCGCTTGTAATCAAAAAGCAGAAGAAAAAACTGCCAAAGTTGAAGAAGTGAAGCTGGAAACAGAAGTTCAGCAGCAGGCTTATGGTATCGGTGCATCGGTTGGTAACTTCCTGCAAAAAGACATGGCAGACAAAAAAGAGCTGGGTATTGAGTTAGACCAGGCTTTGATCATGCGTGGTTTCAAAGATGCGCTGGATGGCAATGCAAAGCTGGACGAAGCGAAAATTCGTGAAGTGCTGACTGCATTAGATTCATCTGTACGTGAAAAGCAAACTGCAAAAGCACAAGCAGATGCTGAGAAGAACAAAGCGGAAGGCGCTGAGTACCTGGCCGCAAACGCTAAGAAAGACGGTGTGACTGTAACCGAATCAGGTCTTCAGTATGAAGTACTGAGCGAAGGCGAAGGTAAAAAACCAGTCGCCACTGACATCGTTAAAGTACACTACAAAGGTACTTTGCTGGACGGTTCTGAATTTGACAGCTCTTACTCACGCAACCAGCCTGCAACTTTCCCTCTGAACCAGGTTATCGCTGGCTGGACTGAAGGTCTGCAGCTAATGGCAGTTGGTTCTAAGTATAAGTTCACTATCCCTTCAGAGCTGGGCTACGGCGAACGTAACCTGGGTAAAATCCCTGCTAACTCAACACTGGTATTCGAAGTAGAGCTACTTGAAATCCAGGAAGAGAAAGACCACGGTCACGCACACGACTCTGAGTAATATGTTGTGTTGTTCCAGCCTCGTCTATCGGTGGGGCTGATAAAACAGACAATAAAAAAGGACCTGAGCGGTCCTTTTTTATTGGGTCTTCAATCAACGTATATCAGTCTTCACTGTGGTTGGCGTAGAGGTTGTCAATCAACTCATCTTCGAGTGCAAAGCGCAATTCCAGTGCTTCTCCCAGCTCAGAGAGATCCTTATCAAAATCAGACATCAGATTATCTGATTGCATTTCTGCGTACTTGTCGTTGAAGTCCAGTGCCAGGTCGGTTGTATCTGTGATCCTAGGATACAGAGACTGCGCCAGTTTCAGGCTTTGCGGGCCTTTTTCTTTACAGGCTGCGACCAGGTTATCATAAATTTCAAAGTGCCCGGCTGACAGGTAATCCATCAGGATCTGACAAAAAGTCTGGATCTGTAGCTGGTCAGGCAGGGCGTGGTCATCTTGTTCGAAAGGTGACAGTCCTGCGACTTTACAATACAGCAGCAAAAGCTCCTGTCGCTCAGCTAACCAGTTGTCGATAACGCTATGGCTACCTCCCCACCTTTGTTGGGCTTGTTCTAAGCGTGACAGCATAGTTATCTCCTTAGCGGGTCATTATCTGCCCGTGGCTTGCCAAAAACATCGGCACAGATTGACCCAAAATGGGGTCAAAACTTGATAGTAAACACCGAAAACCGGTTATGCCGAAATTGTTTATCTGACCTCTATAAAAAGGAAAACTGATGCAAAGGTCAACCTCTTTTTTTACCAAGTGAGCAATTTGCAGGAAGTGTTTCTGATGTAGGTTCGGTAATAACTCTTGTTTACAGGTCAAACAGTTAAGTATTGGGTAGGGTGACTGAAGATATGTTTAAAAAAGTTAAACAAAAAAGCCGCCTCAGGTGGTATTCCTGAGCGGCTATCAATGCAGTTTAGCAATAGAGCTTTATTATTATTGGTTTTAAAGGTGTTTTTATTCTTCTTAGCGCAGCAAATTTATAGCAAGCTTTTACCCTTGTTGCAAACAGTTTAATCGAGTGTTTTAAGTCTGGTTTGTAATTTGTTGAAGTAAAAGGGTTTTAATTTTACGCGTGTTGGGTGAAAAGTGACCGCTCTCTCTGAGTTCTGTTAATCCAGATCATACTGACGGGAATTTGCATGCTGTTTCAATAGTGACGTATTCAAGTTAATGATACAATCTGAGCAATTTTTACAGCATTGGAATGAAATTACGCTATGAGCGAGTTGAAAAATGATCGTTACCTGCGCGCGTTGATGAAGCAACCCGTAGATGTTACGCCCGTTTGGATGATGCGTCAGGCTGGTCGCTATCTTCCTGAATACCGAGCGACCCGTGCGCAAGCCGGCGACTTTATGAGTCTGTGTAAAAACGCGGAACTGGCGTGTGAAGTTACCCTGCAGCCATTGCGTCGTTACCCGCTTGATGCGGCGATCTTATTCAGCGATATCCTGACTATTCCGGATGCGATGGGACTGGGTCTGTACTTTGAAACAGGGGAAGGCCCTAAATTCGAACGTCCAATCAGCTCGCTGAGCGATGTGCAAAAGCTGCCTAAGCTGGATCCAACCGATGAGCTGGGCTACGTGATGAACGCCGTGAGCACTATCCGTCGTGAACTCAAAGGCGAAGTGCCGTTAATCGGGTTCTCAGGCTCGCCGTGGACACTGGCGACCTATATGATTGAGGGCGGCAGCAGCAAGACCTTTGGCAAGATCAAGAAAATGGCGTTTGCGGAGCCTAAGACCTTGCACCTGCTACTCGATAAAGTCGCGGATTCCGTCATTGACTACCTGAATGCACAGGTCAAAGCTGGTGCTCAGTCTCTGATGATCTTTGACTCATGGGGTGGGGTGCTAAGCCCACGCGACTACAAGGAATTCTCGCTACAATACATGCATAAGATCGTAGATGGTCTGATCCGTGAAAACGATGGTCGTAAAGTACCGGTCACTTTGTTCACCAAAAATGGCGGCCAGTGGATTGAAGCCATTGCGGCAACGGGCTGTGATGCGGTTGGCCTGGACTGGACAATCGACATCGCTGATGCTAGACGCCGTGTGGGTGACAAAGTCGCACTGCAAGGCAATATGGACCCGTCTATGTTGCACGGTACACCAGAGCGTATTCGTGAAGAGGTACAGCATATCCTGTCTGGCTATGGTCAGGGATCAGGACATGTGTTCAATCTGGGTCATGGTATTACTCCAGATGTGGACCCTGAGAATGCAGGCGTGTTTATTAACGCCGTACATGAATTCAGCCGTCAGTACCATCAGGAATAACTGACAGGCAAAAAACAAAAAACCCGGCAGATGCCGGGTTTTTTTATGTCTGGACAAACGCTGCCAGTGAGCAGGTATTAATCTTTGCTTTCAAAAGCACGGCGCATAAACCCAGGGGTTGCCAGCGCACCTTTGTGTACTCCGGTGTTGTAGTACTCGGTGTCAAAGCCAGCTTGTTCGGCATCCTGTTCGCGGAAGCCGTTAAACATCTCGCCTTTACGTGCCAGTGTTGCTGACCACAGACCACTTGGGTAGATAGGTTGCGGGAATGGCAGGGTTTGCAGATCAACAAAGCCAACATCCAGCATGGCCTGGCGCATTTCTTTTAGCAAGGTCATGTGCATCAGTGGAGACTCGCTTTGCTGAACCAAAATACCGCCCGGACGCAGTGCTTTCAGGCAGCTGGTATAAAATGCATGGTTAAACAGGCCCTCGCCAGGTCCAACCGGATCGGTACCATCGACAATAACCACATCAACGGATTCTGGCGCTGCGTTGTGCATATATTTGATGCCATCATCAAACATCACGGTGGCGCGCGGGTCATCGTTAGAGGCACACAGTTCAGGAAAATACTTTAATGACATTTGCGTAACGACTTCGTCAATGTCGATTTGAGTCACGGTTTCTACGTCCGGGTGTTTGAGTACTTCACGTAGCGTACCGCAGTCACCACCACCGATGATCACTACATTCTTGGGTGCCGGATGAGAAAACAAAGCCGGGTGGCTCATCATCTCATGATAGAAAAAGTTTTCCCGGGTACTGACCATAGTACAGCCGTCGATGATCATCAGATTACCAAAATCTGTGGTCTCGTACATTTCAACATTCTGAAATGGCGACTGGATCTCGTCCAGTTTACGGTTGACGCGCAATGAGAACGCGCTGCCATCACGGTCGCTGATCTCAGTAAACCAGCGGTTTGCTTCTAAATTTGACATTGTTGCCTTCATGCAGATGTAATTTTCAGAGATTTTGCCAGCGCTTTCGCCCCAGCTCAATCTATTTTAGCGCATAAACGACGACTCGGTTAGGAACAAAACAAGGCGAGAAAGTAGTTCGGCCAGCAAAGCTCGCCAAAATGACGGGCCTGTTTTGTTGCTTGGTCTGGCAAAAGATTGTCACATCTTGGCCTTAAGTATTAAAATATGCAGTCTGTAAAGCTAGTTAATAGAGATTGCCATGACCTGGGGTTTGCAAACCGCACGTGCTACTTATAACGTCACTCACTGGAGTGAAGGATATTTTGACATCAATGAGCAGGGGGAGCTGGTTGCCTATCCCGATGGCGATCGCGCAAAACCGGCTATTTCATTGGTTGAGTTAACCGAGCGCTTCAAGGAGCAAGGCCTGACTTTGCCCGTGCTGGTACGATTTACCGATATTCTCAATAGCCGCGTCGAGACCATGACACAGGCTTTTTCACAGGCAACTGCAGCCAAATCTTATCAGGGGCAATACACTTGTGTTTATCCTATCAAGGTGAATCAGCAACGCTCCGTAGTCAGTAAGTTACTGGCACATCCGAGCGGCCTGGTTGGTCTTGAAGCCGGGTCTAAACCCGAACTCATGGCGATACTGGGCATTGCCAAAGATCCCATCACCATTGTTTGCAATGGTTACAAAGACAGCGAGTTCCTGCGCCTGGCGATGATCGGTCAGGCGATGGGCCATAAAGTGCAGATCGTGATTGAAAAGCTCTCTGAGCTGGATACTTTGCTCAAGGAGATCTCGACTCTGGGCATTGAGCCGGCCATTGGCATTCGTATTCGTCTCAATTCCATTGGCAAAGGAAAATGGCAGAACACAGGCGGAGAAAAAGGGAAGTTTGGTCTGACAGCCAGTCAGGTACTCAGTGCGGTGGACAAGCTCAAAGCGCAAGGCAAACTGCACTTAATGCAACTGGTGCACTTCCACATTGGCTCGCAAATCGCCAATATCCGTGACATTCAGCGTGCACTGCGCGAGTGTGCCCGCCACTATGCCGAGCTGTCTCAGTTGGGTGTGCCATTGAAAACAGTCGATGTGGGTGGTGGCCTGGGCGTGGATTACGAAGGGTCCGGCTCTCGCAGCGCCTGCTCAATGAACTACACGGTGGCGGAATATGCCCGTAACGTGGTCGGTGCCTTTGCCGAGGTGGCAGAGCAGCACGGGTTGCGTCATCCGGATATTATCACTGAATCCGGCCGAGCATTGACGGCACACCATGCAGTGCTAATCACCGACGTGATTGACGTGGAAAAAGCGCCTTATCAGGTCAACCCCAGTGCGCCAACGCAATCAGCACACCATATCCAGCAGGAGCTGTGGTTATCATTGCAAAGGCTGACTCCCAGACTGGCGATAGAAACATACCATGATGCCATGCACCTGTTTGGTGATGGTCATGATCAATATGTTCATGGCCTGATTGGCATGCAGCAATGGGCACAAATTGAGCAGCTGTATTTCACTATCTTACAAAGAGTCAAAGAATGCCTGAATATTCATTCGCGCTCGCACCGCGAAGTGCTGGACGAGCTCAATGAAAAGCTGGCGGATAAGCTGTTTGTGAACTTCTCGTTATTCCAGTCCTTACCGGATGTCTGGGGGATCCAGCAGCTGTTCCCGGTAATGCCTATCGCGGCGCTGGACCAACCTCTGACTCAACGTGCGGTGATTCAGGATATCACTTGTGATTCAGACGGCCAGATCCGGGAGTACGTAGAAGGGGCGGGGATTGAATCCAGCTTGCCTATTCCGCCTTATCAGCCGGGTGAGCAGTACCATATTGCAATGTTTATGGTGGGGGCATATCAGGAAATCCTCGGCGACTTGCACAACCTGTTTGGCGATACCGATTCGGTTCATGTGGAACTCACTCAGTCAGGCTACGAGCTGAGCAATGCCATCAAAGGCGACAGCGTTGAAGATGTACTGAGATTTGTACACTATGACAAAGCCGCACTGGCAGAGAATTTTACCACGCAAATCTCTGCACTGGCGGTTGATGAGGCGACTAAAGCTGACTATCTGGCACAGCTACATGCCGGACTCAGTGGCTATACCTATTTTGAAGACTAAGTTCCCGTCCATTCGTAAGTAAGTACCGGCTGCCCCACGAACCTTGGCAGCCGAGGCCCCGGTATGATGTAATAGGGCCAGCTTGTTTGTCTAAATATATGGTCTGAGTGTGCAATCACTCACACCATCGTCAGTCGTAGTAAAGGAACATTGCATGTCGTTAATCCGTCAGGTGCTGGGGTTACTGTTATACGCCATAAATACATTGGTCTGGTTTATTCCTATTTTTTTATTAGGGGTGCTCAAACTCTTACCAATTGCGCCTTTGCAAAAAGTCGCCAGCCGCATTGCAAAAGGGTGTGCCAGTTTGTGGGTTGCAGGTAATAATCTCAACCAATCGGTTGTTTCACCATTTCAACTCAATGTGTCGATGCCTGAGACCGTGAAAGCGAAAGACTGGTATCTGGTTATTGCCAACCATCAAAGCTGGGTAGACATATTGATCTTACAGCGGGTACTGCACCGTAAAATTCCTTTTCTGAACTTTTTTCTGAAAAAAGAACTGCTTTACGTGCCTGTGCTTGGACTTGCCTGGTGGGCGCTTGATTTTCCGTTTATGAAACGGACCAGTAAAAGTCAGCTGAAGAAAAATCCTAAGCTGCGCGGTAAAGACGTTGAAACTACACGTAAGGCATGCGAAAAGTTTAAAACCATGCCGGTGAGTATCGTCAACTTCGTCGAAGGGACGCGTTTCACAGAGCAAAAGCACCAGCGTCAGAATAGCCCTTTTAAGCATCTGCTCAAACCAAAAGCGGGTGGTATCGCATTTGTGATGCAGGCAATGGGAGAGCAGATCAATCAGGTGGTGAATGTGACCATCCATTATCCTGGTGGTATTCCCAGCTTTATGGACTTTGTAGCTGGGCGCGTTGACGAGGTTAGCGTGCAGATTGAGTTGATGCCAGTCAGTCAGGATTTGATTGGCGACTACAGTAATGACAATGAATTCAGGGTGCGCTTTCAAAGCGAGCTAAACCGTCTGTGGGGGCAAAAAGATCAGCAACTCGAGGCGTTGGCAGCGGATCACAGCCGGGCTGTCGTGTCTGCCGATCAGCATGAAAAGTCGCAACAGTCCTGAGTTTTTGTTTAGGTGAAGGAGGTGGTATGTTGAAAAGGTTTTTACCAGCCTGGCTAGCTGGATCGCTGGCTACTATGATACTCCTGGTCAACACCCTGCTGTGGGGCGTTGTCGTATTTGCATTGGGATTGGTAAAGTGTATTTTGCCACTGCGCGGTGTGTCAGACATACTGCACTGGGCATATAAAGGCTGGTGCCGGGGCAATCGTCTGGGCCTTCAGCTTGGTTGTGCTGAGGTCGTGCTGGACTTGCCTGAGCAAATGAGTGAGCAGGCCTGGTATATGTTGGTGGCCAATCATATCAGCTGGTTAGACATTGTGGTGCTTAGCGCACTAGAGCGATTACCGGCACCTAAATTTTTTCTTAAAGATGAACTCAAGTACGTGCCGCTGATCGGCACCGGTGCGTGGGCGCTGGGCATGCCCTTTATGAAGCGTGCAAGCAAGGCGAAAATCGCTAAAAACCCTAAGCTTAAAGGGATGGATGTCGAGCGTACGCGGCACAGTTGTCGTCATTTTCGACAGCACCCTACGACGGTGATTAATTTTGTTGAAGGGACTCGTTTTACCGCACAAAAGCACCAGCGTCAGGGGGGAGAGTTTCACAATTTGCTCAAGCCCAAAGCGGGTGGAGTGGCTTTCGCGCTAGAAGTATTGGCACAGCAACTCGACGGCATGCTTGATGCTACGGTGATTTATCAGAGCCCGGATCAGCATATCTGCCGCAGCTTTATGTGTGGCAAATTGCAGCGCATCGATGTGCGTATCCGACTATTATCAATGGCCAGTGTGCCACTGGGCAACTACCAGACAGACAAGCAATACCGGGTGGCATTTCAGGCTTACCTGAATCAGCTGTGGCTCGACAAAGATGCGCAACTGACTGCTTATTGGGAGCAACAACAGGGGCAGGGCACGGTGTGTGTCGATGAGGTGAAGCAAGCATGAAGGTAACGCACCTCAGTGAAGTGCTGGCTCCCTGGGTCGGCTCAACCTCTTATTCAGGTTTGCTGATACTGGGTACCAATGTACTTGCGCTGGTGATCTTGCTGTTGGTCTTTTGGTTGATCCGCCAGTGGCTACTGCCGCGTATTCAGCACTTTTTAAGTGAGTACTCAACATCTAAAATCGGTTTTCTTGCCCCTTATCTGAGTAAATTCAGCGGCCGTTTCTCGCTGGTGATGTGTACGCTGATGTTTATCGCGTTCAAAGAAGCGCTGTTTATTGCGCCGCTGTGGTTATTTAACGTGCTGGGCGTGGTCTCTCAGGTTTTGCTGGTGATCAGTATAGGCTTCTTGCTGAGCAGTTTGGTTAACATAGTGAACGCGATTTATAACCAGCAGCCATTTGCCAAAAGTGTCCCTATTCAGAGCTTAGTGCAGGTCAGCAAACTGCTGATCTTTATTGTGTGTGCCATTTTAGTGATCAGCCTGGCGATAGATAAGTCGCCAACGTATATCTTGTCCGGGTTTGGTGCCATCGCTGCCGTGACCTTATTGGTGTTTAAAGATACCATTTTGGGGTTAGTGGCCAGTATTCAGATTGCGGCTAACCGCCTGCTGGCAACCGGAGACTGGATCCAGGTTGATGCATTTGGTGCCGACGGTGAGGTGATCGAAGTGGGTCTTAATACCGTGCGCGTGCGCAACTGGGATAACACAGTAACTACGATTCCTACCTATAAAATCATTTCTGACTCATTTAAAAATTGGCGGGCCATGCAGGAGTCCAACGGACGCCGGATAAAGCGAGCTATCTATATTGATTTTGATTCTATCCACTTACTGAGTCCCGATGAGTTGAGCGCGCTGAGCCAAGAGCTGCCTGAGGTGGCAGAGATTGTGCAGCATAGTACTGAGCAGCGCTGGAGTAATGTGTCTTTGTTTCGCCGCTATGCCGAAGCTTATCTGAAAACGCATCCACAAGTGAATCCGGAATGTTTGTGTATGGTGCGAGAGTTGGCCCCCACGCAGTATGGTTTGCCTGTAGAGTTATACTGCTTTAGTCAGGATAAACGCTGGGTACCATATGAACATTTGCAAGCCGACTTGCTTGATCATGTACTGACGGTGATGCCCTATTTTTCGTTGCGACCCTACCAGGTTATTTCGAGTCATCAAAACGAAATAAATCACAAAAAACCAGAGTAAGCCGCGAGACCTTGTGTTATCTTTACGATTAAGATTTTATCTTTTTATGACATATTTGTGACATGGAGACGAGTTAGGTTGCTGAGTTGCCCAAGAGGTAGGTAGTGCAATGAAGTTTTTTTTAGCAATCATGCTGGTATTGAGCTTGTATTCAACAAAACAGGCCTTTGCTGACCATGAGCAAATTCTGGTAGCGGTCGATCACGCACCGCCATACAGCGCATTGGATGAAAAGGGGAATGCAAAAGGCCTGATCCTCGACATCCTCAATTATATTAAGCACCACAGTGACGAAGACATAACCGTCAAGGCCGTGCCCTGTCCTTTTTCCCGTTGTATTCGCATGCTGGCCCAGGGAGAGGTTGATGTAATGGGTGGCCTGGTCAGAACACCCGAGCGTGAGAACCAGATGTCGTTTGTGACACCGCCCTACATGGCGCTGTCTTCCTCCTATGTTTTTTACGGGCATCAGCATGGCCAAGTAAAAGTTGAGCGTTACGAAGACCTGATTGGCAAACGGATCGCAATAATGCGCGGGGCTGCCTTCTTCCCACGTTTTGATAAAGATACACGGCTTGATAAAGTCGAAGTACCATCTGAGCGCGTTGCCATTGATCTGGTGCTCAAAGGGCGGGTCGATCTGGTTATTGCCGTGGAAGACACTGCCGATTTGGCAATGAATGTGCTGTCGCAGCCAGCCCATCAGCTGAGAAAGATGGCTTACCGTCATACTCAGGTGATTTATGGTCATATGGCAATGAGCCGTGAATTTGCACAAAGCCATGTTGGTCGTGAATTTAGTAATCACATGCGTCAGATGGCGGAAAACAAAATCCTGGATAAGCTGGTCGCACCGTATCAGCTACCTGCTATCCCGCCTCAGCTGTTATCAGAAGAGACGGGGCGCATGCACACTAATACATTCTAAGGTGTGGCTCTGGTGTGCGCGGTGAAGCTGTTGCTAAATTGCAGAACCAGTCGCTCTATATTGTCGTAAGCCTGTGCGCTGGCTTCGTTGCCTGAATCCCCATTGGTAAGCAATACAAAACCACTTTGGTGACGTAAATCACCGTAGATCTGAGTGAGCACGCCTGGATCATCGCCACTATGATAAATCTTATCACCATCGATTCCCCAGAAATACCCTCGCTCAACTGTGATACTTGGGACAGGTGTTTGCGGGCTGAGCATCGCGCTAACCGCGTTGGCAGACAGGCTCTGCTGGCCATTGAATTGACCTTGCTGCATCGCAGCTATCAGAAAGTTCCCCAGGTCATGCGCAGTAGAGATCGCGCTTCCTTCACTGTAGGTGATGTTGCCATAAGCAGGTAAAGGGACCAACTGCTGACTAACCGGGTGGTGAATATAGCGTTGTACCACAGCATCGCGAGGCTCTGTTACAGCCCATTCACTGCGTGCCATAGCCAGCGGCGTAAAGACAAAATGCTGGGTTAATTCAGGCAGTGTTTTGCCACTGGCAAGTTCAGTGACATAGCCGGCCAGGGCAGAGCCTATGTTCGTGTAGATAGCGGCTTGATTGTTCGTCAGAGCAAAGCGACTGACAAAGTTTTGCGTGTGGTAGTTGCTGCCTGATTGTGTCAGATAGGCTGAGAAAAACTTCCCAGGGTGGGTATCAACTGGCTCAGCACAAACGGGATTTTGACTGATTCGATTATATAAGCTGCCTCCGTCCTCATGAATATAATAGGTACAACGATATACGTCCTCAAAGTCCATGATACCGCTGGTGTGGGTGATCAGCTGACGTAAGGTAATGGCCTGAGCAAGAGGAGTCGGAAAATCGATAGAGAAATTCAGATAGTGCACAATGGGGATATCGAGGTCCACTTGCTGCTGTTCAACGGCATGCGCTAAGGTGGCCCCTAATAGCGTTTTACTGACAGAACCCAGATAAAAACGGCTGTGTGCATCAACCGCTGTGCCCTGAGTATCCGCCTGACCAAATCCTTTTTTGTAGACTGACTGACCATGATGAATAATATTGACGGCGACCGCCGGTATCTTTCCCTGTTGCTGCAATGCGGTTATCTGACGTTCAAACTCATTGACGGACAAGGATGTTGTGGTGTTTTTGCCGAGCAAATTCAGCGCCAGGTCGTAGCTTTCAAAGCGGCCACTTTCCAGCGCATGCATGGAAAAGGCAGGCACGGAAATATCTGGTTGGATCCCTTTTTGTTCATATAACATGCCCTGAGCATCCCGGTAAACTTCATTGGAAAGTGAAATTTCCCATCCATTGGGTAAGGTGAAAAAGCGCATATCCGACAACGCCCCCGAGGTTTCTTCCCCGATTAACGTGACGTGTGGCAGGTGCATCATGGCCATTGCAAAAACTTCCCCGGCACTGATCGTCAGCTGACTGGTGAGTAAGTAAACAGGTTGGGTATAGGCTTTGGGGTGTGCGTTCAGAGATTGACTGAGTAATACGCCCTGGCCTGCGCGATTGAGTGCTTGCTTGTTAAACGCCAAGCGACTAGATGAGTTGAACCGAGAGGCTATAGCCAGGGCAATGGCATCGTCGCCACCTATGTTGTTGCGAATGTCGAGGATCAGCCCATCGGTATCGGCCAGCTCGGTCATAATGTTATCTATCAGCACTGTGGCAGCGTCGAGATGCTCAGTCTCATCAGCATCCGAGTCACTGCTGTATTGTGACAGATTGTTGATCACCAGTACGCCAACATTGTCCTTGGTTCTGCCCCAGAGTAAGGTTTTTTCCTGCCGCTCTGCAGGAAAACTGCCTATGCTGTCAGCGAGCAGGTATTGTTGGCTGACAGTCAGTGAATCCAGAACCAGCTCAGAGAAGACCTGCTCGTCGCTTAGTTGCATGTCATAGCGCAGATAATAGCTGGCTGTGCCGCGGGCTGCGCGCAAAATAGGCGCGTCTTTCATCACAAAATACGGATGTCCCGGCGTTCTGGCAACCGAGATATGGCCATCGGCAAGGGGGTCAATCATTTGCGTCAGCACTTCAAACAGGGCATCGTCAGACATCTCGTTCTGGATCTGAGGGCGATAGTAGGCGTATTGTGCCTGCCAGTCCATATCGCGCAGGGCAAAGAAGGCATAATAATCGTTAAATGCGTGCCAGAAGTACTCAAAAACCTGTACCGGACTGGCATCCGCACTGACGGATAACGGTGACTGGCAAACCTCGGGGAGTGATGTCTGACTATCATAGATATGCGGGTAGACTTCGCCTGCATAGGTCAGTTGTAGTTGTTCTTTGTTGCGTAACTGTGCCTGGGCTACCTCAAACTCATCACTGAGTGGCAGTGGATGCTGCGCGACTTTGATGCAAGCATAGGTATTAAACTCATAGCGGCTTAGGCTCTGTGCCGAGATATCGAGCGCTTCGCCGTAGGCAGTTTTTTGCCAGACTCCCGGGTGCTTTTGTACTGCGCCACGGTGATCTTTGGTGTCGCCGCAGCCACTGAGCAGCGCAGAGATAAGCAATCCTGTGGTGAGAAGAGAAAAGCCTTTTAACATGATTGTCTCCTTAACTGAATAACCCGAATGCGTTGTTATTGTGTGCTCAGTGTAAGGTCAGGGTAGGAGCTTGTGCTGTTAGCGAGTTGCGCCAAAGGGTCAGAAAATGTACTCGGCCGTTGACACTTTTAAACAGAGGGTAACGCCGACTCTGGCTACACTGGCTGATAAGTAAACTGATCTTGTGAGGTCGATATGATGCAACGAACTGCCGCCAAGTATTTCGCCATGAGCGAAGAAGTATGGGCACGCCATGCCAACCCCTGGAGTGTCTGGAGCCGCTACTCCTGTTTGCCTTTGATGATTGCCTGTTTGTGGTGGCGAGACTGGCTTGGCATTGCTTTTTGGCCTGTACTGGTGGCATTGCTGCTTTGGGTTTGGCTGAATCCCAGATGTTTCAGCAAGCCCAGAGATACGCACAATTGGGCGTCACAAGCCGTTCTGGGTGAACAAATCCTGATCTATCAGCTCGAGCGGGTACCTTTAGTGCATTATCAGGTGATCAAAGTGATTATGGTACTGCTGACACTGAGCACACTGGTGTGTGCCGTAGGTTTGTGGTTTCATGAAGCCATTAGCACCAGTGTTGGGGCCTTAGGTGTGATCCTGAGCAAAACCTGGTTTCTTGATCGCATGGTCTGGCTGTATCAAAGTGTCACTCGCTCAGATGCTGATATCGCCGCCCGTCAGGCGAAGACCTGACATACCTCATCGGCTTTGCAAGTGATCACACTGACATTCTGGTAACCAATGCGCGTGAGCTGTTCGGCAGCAAACACAGCCCGGCTGCCAGCAGCGCAGTGCAGATACAGCGGCCTGCCTGGGTCTTTTTCCAGCGCTGGTAATTGGAATTCCAGCACACCTCGGGGAATATTCAGCGCACCTGGTGCGGCTTTTTCCTGATGTTCCTGAGGTTCGCGTACGTCAATCAGCAGGCCCAGATTGGTCGCTATTTCTGCTTTGGCCTGCTCGGCTGTGATACAGCGCTGGTTAGGCCGAACGGTTTTTAATATGTCCTGCGGGGATGTCAGCATAGGTTAATTCTCCATTCCAAGTTTTTTAAGTAATGTCATCATAGGGCACCAGCCAGTAAAAGCGGATTGGATCAGGTTCAGTGCAATAAACACACTAAACCACACCCAGCGTGGGTCCATAAACCAGGTCAGTAAAAACGACAGGATCAGCATACTGCCGGCGATCAGTCTGATGGTGGCTTCAAGTCTCATATTCTTTACCTCCTGCATTCAAGTATATTGCAAGATTTAATATTAGCAAGATCTAATATTAGTAACTTCTAATGTTTTGCATTATACTGATCTCAGACTCATTGTGGGAGGAAGTATGGATCTACACGCTATGGCCGACAGCGCTGCACAGGCTGAGGCTTTACTTAAAATGCTCGCCAATCGGAATCGCCTGATGATTTTATGCAGTTTGCAAAGTGCAGAGCTCAGTGTGGGTGAGTTAAATGCCCAGGTCCCGCTGGCTCAGTCGGCCTTGTCTCAACACCTGGCTGCAATGAGAAAAGCCGGCGTCGTTGCATCTCGGCGAGAAGGGGCGACAGTCTATTATCGCATTGCGGATGACAAAGTCCTTGCGTTGCTGGCCCAGCTTTACCAGCTGTTTTGTGCGGATAAGGACCTCTCATGAGTACCATGACCAGCTGGACGGAACACATACTGAAGCAAAGTTTGTCTGGCCGCTTGCCCGCCCTGTTATTCTTCTTTGCCATAGTACTGGGTGCACTGGCGCTGCAATTCATGCCACGGGAGGAAGAGCCTCAGATTGTCGTGCCGATGCTTGATATTCATGTGACGGCGCCCAACATTGCAGCACCAGAAGTCGTGCGCCTGGTGACCACGCCGTTGGAGAAGCTATTAATGCAAATCCCCGGGGTCGAGCATGTCTATTCCACGACCAACAGCGACAATACGGTTGTGACATTGCGATTCCATGTCGGAGAAAGCCGAGAGCTGGCCATCCTGAATACCTATACAAAACTCTATGCCAATGAGCATCAGATGGCTGCCGTCGTCAGTGATTGGCAGATCCGGCCGGTTGAGGTGGACGATGTGCCTATTGTGATGTTGGGCTTGTACAGTGAAAAGCCTGAGCAATATGATGATTATGACTTAACCCGTTTTGCGCAGGAAATATCAACGCAGCTACAGCAGCTGCCTGATACCAGCGAAGTCAAAGTGGTTGCAGGACGGCAACGGGTGTTAAACGTATGGCTGGATGCAACCGCTCTGGCGGCGCACCAGAGTACACCTTTGGATGTATTACAGGCCATTCAGAGCAGCAATCAGCTCCAGCAGGTAGGGAAGCGTGTTGCAGGAAATAAGCAGATTGTCCTGGAAGCTGGCGATGTATTACGCACCTCTGATGCCTTACGGGAATTAGTGATCACTGTGGTGAACGGACGCGCTGTTAAACTGAAAGATGTAGCCCGCATTGAGGATGGTCCGGGCGAGCCAGAGCATTATCAGTGGCTTGCGCTCAATCATGAACATCAGTCATTACCTCTTGTCACCATAAGTGTAGCCAAGCAAAAGGGCAGTAATGCGGTAGCTGTAGCAGAACAGGTTCACCGACTGATGCGCCGTTTACAGACCCAGTTGCTGCCGCCTGAGGTAGCGGTCAAGGTACTACGCGACTACGGACAGACAGCGGATGAGAAGGTGAATGACCTGATGGCCAGTCTGGTCTTTGCGGTGCTGACCGTGGTGATCTTTGTCGGCGTTTTTCTCGGCTGGCGACCCGCAATTGTGGTAGGTCTGGCGATCCCAGTGTGTTATGGGATCACCCTGGCACTGGACTGGGCGTTTGGTTATACCATTAATCGGGTGACGCTGTTTGCGTTGATCCTCTCACTGGGCCTGCTGGTGGATGACCCCATTACAGGCATCGACAACATTAGCCGCCTTTTGCTGCCTGGTAAGTCTCGAAAGCAGCAAATAGTGACGGCAATGACGGAGATCCGGACAGCTTTATTGATGTCGACGCTGACCATCATGATGGCATTTCTGCCACTGGCCTATATTACCGGCATGATGGGGCCGTATATGGCACCGATGGCGTTTAACGTGCCCGTGAGTGTCATGATATCAACGGTTGTGGCGTTTTTTATCACACCCTGGCTTGCCAGTCGCTTGCTGACGACGAAGTCATCGGCTGTGCCGAGCCAGGATAATCATTGGTATGCGGCCTTACTTACACCACTGTTACGTTCGCCGCGCAGAGCTAAAGGGATGTTATGGGCAGTACTGGCGTTATTTGTACTGAGTGCCAGTCTGCCAGTGTTTCGGGCTGTGCCCCTTAAGTTATTACCTTACGACAACAAAAACGAAGTGCAGGTACTGATCGATTTACCGGAGGGCAGTAGTCTGGAAGCCACTGCGCGTCTGACACGTGCGCTGCAGCAACGAGTTTGGCAGATCAATGAGGTGAACGCCATTGCTGCCTATGTGGGCCAGCCTTCGAGTATGGATTTCAATGGTATGGTACGCGGGTATTATCGTCGCCATAGTGACAATCTGGCAGAGCTGAGGGTGTTATTGCTAGACAAAAGCGAGCGTGTGCATCAGTCCCATGCTGTGGTGCTGAGGCTGCGCGACGCATTGGCTGAGTTTAATCGTGATGGCACGGTGGTGAAAGTGGTTGAGGTGCCGCCGGGTCCGCCTGTGATGAGTACCCTGACAGCAGAAGTGTATGCTGAACCTTTTGTCTCAGAAGATACGCACCGTGAAGCGGCGCTGCAATTGATGACACGTTTGCGCCAGGAAGCACATGTTGTGGAAGTTGATACATCTTTATCGGCACCCGCCACGCTGCAACGCTTTGTCGCTGACAAGCAAAAAGCTGCAATGTCCGGTGTGAGTAGCATTGAAATTAATCAAACGCTGACACTGATCAGCCAAGGCATGCAGGCAGGACTATTGTATCAGCCGCGTGAGGCGCAACCTGTACCTATCAACTTGCAGCTGGCCTATGCGGACCGTCAACGCTGGTCCGCCTTACTCGCGACCCAAATTCGAGGCTCCGGTGATGTGACCCAGGAGCAACAGGGCTTTGGTCTGAGTCGTGCGGCTCGACCTATGGTGGCTTTGTCAGAAGTAGGAGAGGTTCACACTCTGGCGGTTGAGCCCGCGATTTACCGAAAAGACCTGGTACCAGTGATTTATGTTTTTGCTGAGTTGAACGGCCGTACACCTGCGGAGGTGATTGCCGATGTGGTGGCCGATGAGCAGCAAGCTGGCATGTCCGTAAAGAGTGACACGCAGGCAATCCCCTGGCAGCAAAGAACATTTCTCAGTAATGGCGGTGCACTACCATGGCAGCTGCCAGAGGGGACCAGTTATCGCTTCAGTGGGGAGGGAGAGTGGCGGATCACCGTGCGGGTTTTCCGTGATATGGGGATTGCTTTTGCTTTTGCGCTCGCGGCTATCTTTGTGATCCTTCGTTGGCAGACCGCTTCTAATGCAGTGGCACTGATCATTATGTCAGCCATCCCATTGACCATGATAGGGATTATGCCGGGCTTCTGGGCACTGAATCAATTTGGTGAGCGCACTATTGCAGGTGCGCCGGATCCCGTGCTGTTCACAGCTACCGCTATGATTGGCATGATTGCATTGGCTGGAATCGTGGTCAGAAACTCTCTGATCCTGGTGGAGTTTATCACTCAGGCAAGACAAGCCGGCATGCCATTGCTGGCGGCGCTGGTCCGCGCAGGTAGTGTGCGCATGCGACCGGTATTGCTGACCGCGGGAACGACCTTATTGGGTAATCTGGTGATTATTCTGGATCCGGTATTCAGTGGTCTGGCACTGGCAATTATGTTTGGCATCGTTGCATCGACCTTATTCTCTTTGTTGGTTGTGCCTGTTGTTTATTATTTGGTGTTTAGAACATCGGATGATAAAGCGGCCCCGACCTCGATTTCTGACAGTTTGGAGACCACTCATGTTTAAGATTCGCCTGTTACGCCCGATTGCGGCCATACTGCTATTGTTACTCGCAGTAGCCTGGATGGCCGGACTGTTTAATCGTGCGACACCACCGGGAGAAAAGCCGCTGACACCTGCGCCTCAGCTAACTACCCATGTCATTGAGCAGCGGCTGGTTCACGATGTTGAGGAAATCCCGGGCAGTGTGATCGCAAAACACAATACGGTTGTTGCAAGTCGCGTACTGGCGCAGCTCAAAAGTTTGACCGTACGCTCCGGAGACACAATCCAGGCGGGGCAATTGATAGCCACTCTGGATGATGCCGATCTGCGTGCGCAGTTGCGAGCGGTCAAGGCACAGCAGCAGGCCAACTTGGCACAATTGACGCAGGCGCGAAAACAGTTGGTGCGTGCCCAGGCTTTACAGCGCAACGGCTTGGTTGCACATAATCAGGTCGATGAGTGGCAAACTCAGGTCAATGAGCTGACAGCCAGAGAGTCGGTGCTGCAGCAACAGTACAAAGGCGCAGAAGTGGCATTGAGTTATACTCAGGTCAGGGCACCAATCTCGGGTACGCTGGTGGCGCGGTTGCAAGAACCCGGTGCCATGCTCAACCCCGGGTCACCGTTAGTCTCAATCTATAACCCGGCACAACTGCAGGTTGAAGTGTCGGTCAGGGAGCGCTTGCTCACGGAGCTGACTGTGGGCGCTCGTCACCAAATCAGTATTCCGGCTGCAGAGGCAACTCAGTACGCCACCATTAGTGAGCTGGTGCCTGTAGCTGATAGCGGGGCGAGAAGTTTTACGGTTAAGCTGGATATGCAGTGGATGCAGGGAGTGATCCCGGGAATGTATGCAATGCTGAAACTTCCGGTAGCCCCGCGCTCGGCTGTGTTGATCCCCAAATCTTTAGTCCAGCAGTATGGGCAGCTTAGCAAAGTGGAGGTGTTGTATAACGGGCAGGTTCAGAGCCGGTTTATCCGTCTGGGTAATGAATATGGCGATGAGGTTGAAGTGGTCAGTGGCTTGCTCGCCGGTGAGCACCTGGTAACGGGTTCACCGACGGCATTACCTGTGGCTACAGAAAAGTCGCAATCTCCTCAAGCGGCTTTTTAACCAGAGCATGTTCCGGCACAGTGGCGTCTTCAGCAGGATAACCGGCAATTAACAGCATATATGGACGCTCATTTTCCTTATCCCGTTGGCAGATTTCAGTCAGAAAGCTCATGGGTTTAGGGGTGTGTGTCAGTGTTGCCAGACCCGCATGGTGTAAGGCCTGGATCAGAAAACCGGTGGCAATGCCAACGGACTCATGCACATAGTAGTTGGTATTTTTATCTTCCGTGTGGATACCGCCTTTTTTCTGGCTGAAGATGGCGATTAACCAGGGAGCATGTTCCAGATAAGGTTTGTCTGCATCGGTCCCCAGCGGTTTTAAGGCATCGAGCCACTCTTCACCTGCACGACCCTCATAAAAAGCCTGCTCCTGTTGTTCAGCGGCGGCGCGGATCTGTTTCTTCACGTCCTGGCTGTGGATAGCAACAAAATGCCATGGCTGGTGGTTGGCGCCGCTGGGCGCTGAGCCTGCGGTTTTAATGCAGGCTTCAATAATCTCTTTGGGTACTGGTCGGTCGCTAAAACTGCGGATGGTATGACGGCGCTTGGCTTCATCCAGAAATGCAGTGGCACGATTGAGCATTTCATCCTGCGAATATTCAATAAAGTCGTTGAGGGGCACGTTCGCATGTTGTTTCATGATTTACCTTTATCTTTTTTGTTTATAATTTGTTATATCCTGACTGCGCTTCCCTTGCAACTGACCGACACTCAGTGTGCAGGCACAATGTAAAGCTGGCGATAGTCTGACGGCAATTTTACTTTACCTTTGCTGACTAGAGTAAAAATGCGCCGGTTATTCCTACTGGTTATATTGAACATTCGCAACCAGCACTCTGTCACTGTATTGGGATCTGCTACTATAGCCGCTCAATTCTGAACGGAGGTCACTATGTATAAGCATGTATGGGAATCAGGTGAGTCGATTGCATTGCCAGTTGGCAAAGCGGTGTGTGTGGGTCGTAACTATGTTGCACATGCCGAAGAACTCAATAATCCGGTACCGGATAGCCCTTTACTTTTTATCAAACCCGCGTCGGCGTTCTGCCATTTTCAATCACCACTGAGACTTAATAGCGCACTGGGTGAACACCATTACGAAGCTGAGTTGGTACTCCTGGTAGGCAGTAAGATAGACCACACTACAAGCGCGCCATTAGAGCACGTCAGTGGTATCGCCACGGGGCTGGATCTGACGTTAAGGGATTTACAGTCTGAATTGAAGCAACAGGGACATCCCTGGGAACGTGCGAAAGCGTACGATAACAGCTGTAGCCTTACACCATTCAGACCGGTTGATGGATTGGATGAGAGCAGCGTGTTGCACTATGCATTTTGGCAAAATGGCCAGTTAAAGCAGCGCGGAGACAGCAGCTTGATGATTTTTAACCTGCATACCCTGTTAAAGGCCTGTGCTCAATATTTCACCTTGTTACCAGGTGACATCGTTATGACCGGCACACCCAAAGGAGTAGGGGCTTTACAATCCAAAGATGAGCTGACTTTGAGTCTGCTCGATGGTCCTGCTTATTCTGCGACGGTGGACATTAGCTAAGCGGTTCGTTTATCTGGTTTGCGATGCTGTCAGTGCAAAGTGTGCTACTGTTTGTGCCAATCTGTTGAACGTTATTAAGGATCAAGTCATGAAAGTAAAACCTCTTGGGACACCATTTAGTGCGACGTCATGCAAAGTATTATTGTGTGGTGGTGGCGAGCTGGGTAAAGAAGTGGTGATTGAATTTAAACGACTTGGTGCAGAGGTGGTGGTACTGGATCGCTATGACCATGCGCCAGCGATGCAAGTTGCTGATCGCAGCTACACTCTGTCGATGTTCGATGGTGACAAGCTGGCAGCTGTCATTGAGCAAGAGCGGCCTGACTATATTGTGCCTGAGATTGAAGCCATTGCAACCGATACCTTAGTGGCGCTGGAACAGCAGGGCTATACCGTCGTGCCCTCAGCGAAAGCTACGCAGCTGACTATGAACCGTGAGGGGATCCGCCGGCTGGCTGCGGAAGAGCTGGGTTTGGCAACGTCGCCCTACCGGTTTGTTGATACACAACAGGAATTCATCAGTGCGGTCGCTGAGATAGGCATGCCCTGTGTAATCAAACCTATCATGAGCTCTTCTGGTAAGGGACAAAGTGTGGTGCGCAGTGAGGCTGATCTTGAATCCGCCTGGGAGTATGCGCAACAGGGTGGCCGTGCAGGTCAGGGCAGAGTGATAGTTGAAGGCTTTGTCGACTTCGATTATGAAATTACCCTGCTGACCATTCGCCATATTGATGGCACCAGTTTCTGCGAGCCAATTGGTCATGTACAACAGGATGGTGACTATCAGCAAAGCTGGCAGCCGCAAGCCATGTCTGAGCTGGCCTTATCGCGCGCCAAAGCAATGGCCGAGCAGATCACCGAAGCGCTGGGTGGCCGGGGCTTGTTCGGGGTTGAATTGTTTATCAAAGATGACGAGGTGTATTTCAGTGAAGTGTCGCCGCGTCCTCATGACACCGGCATGGTGACCCTGATCTCTCAGGACCTGAGTGAATTTGCCCTGCATGTGCGGGCCATTCTGGGATTGCCTATTCCTAATATTCAGTGTCACGGACCGTCGGCATCGAGTGTTATACTGGTCGACGGCACGTCACAGCAACTGAGTTTTACTCAGGTCGCCGAGGCCCTTTCTGAAGCCGACACCGATTTACGTATGTTTGGCAAACCTGAAGTGGCAGGCCGGCGCCGTATGGGGGTTGCACTGGCGCGTGATGAAAGCTGTGAACTGGCCACAGAGAAAGCAAAACGAGTAAGTTCAACCATAGGCACGATTTTATGACACACAAGGTAATGGGCGATCTGGTCGCCGGGTTCTGGCGTTTACTGGACTGGGAGCACAGCCCGGCTCAGACTTTAGATTTTGTAAAGCAACTGACAGAGCTGGGTATACGTGACACCGATCACGCCGATATCTATGGCCAGTATGAATGCGAAGCGGCTTTTGGTCGTGCTCTGGCATTAGAGCCATCGGTCCGTGAGCGGATCCGTATCATCACCAAATGCGGCATTCGTCCGGCTCTGGCGAGTAAGGGACTGGCGGGCAAAGCCAATCACTATGACTCAAGTAAAGCCCATATCATTGCCTCAGTGCAGCAGTCTTTACAGCACTTTGGCACAGATCGCATCGATACACTGTTGATCCACCGACCTGATTATCTGATGGATGCAGATGAAGTCGCTGAAGCCTTTAACACACTCAAGCAAAATGGTGATGTACTGCACTTTGGAGTGTCTAATTTCACTCCTTCGCAGCTGAGTCTGCTGCAGTCTCGCCTTGACTTTAAGCTGGTGACTAACCAGGTGGAGTTTTCGCCCTATGAGATGAAGGCACTGGATGACGGTACCTTAGATCAGTGTCAGCAGTTGAGTATTCATCCTATGTTGTGGTCGCCATTGGCCGGGGGACGCCTGTTTGCATCACAAGATAATAAGGCGATGCGTTTGCGTGCTTGTCTCAGTGAAGTGGCTGAAGAAGTAGGTGCCAGTGGCATCGATGCGGTGATTTATGCCTGGTTGTTAATGCACCCAAGTAAGCCGTCCGTGGTATTGGGCACAGGTAACATTGAGCGGGTACGTACGGCCGTGGCGGCACGTACGCTGACTTTATCCCGTGAGCAATGGTATCGTATCTGGCAGGCATCGACCGGCCATAGCGTGCCTTAAGCCTGTGAGGGACTGGACTCAGAGCGTAAAGTCCAGTGCATAACTTACATAAGCCTTGATGTCATCATCGGCATCAAGGTCTGTTTTCACGAATCCCAGTGTAAACCCTCCGGTGCTTAAACTGACGCCATAATCCATATAGCTATCATCCTCACCCGTCCATTCCATGACGGTATCACCACTGGAGCGGCCAATATGCAGACCCAGTTCAGACTCTGTAAATACCGAAAATGCTGCGTTCAGTTCGAGATATAACATGTCTTCTTCTGTGGTGGAATCATCTTGGGCGGTAGTCAGGTGACTCAGTTTGATGGTGATAAATTCCCAGCCCAGAGAGGCATAAAGTTCACCAAAGTCGATATCTCCTGCTGCGTCCGGATAGGCATAGTGAATATAGCCCACGTCATAGCTCACTTGATTGAACTCGCCACTGAATCCCGCATAGAGATCTAACTCGTAGCTGGTGCTGGCCGTATCACCAAAATCTACGTTGGATGCCCAGGCGCCAAGGTAGAATCCCTTGCCGCTGTCGTAATCCAGCCCGCCGGAGACTGCGGCACCATCGTCTGACTGGGTAATGCCGCGCCAGAAATAGTTTGAGCTGGCGGCCACATTGGCGCTGACTGTACCGGCAGATTCTGCGAAAGCCATCGAATGGGTGAGCAGCAGTGAGATTGCACAGATCAATGAGTGTTTTTTATTCATGTAGAGTCCTCTGGAGCACAAAGTTGTTGTCGTGCGTGAGGGTGCAATGGCTAAGCCAGTCTTGAATAAATTATGCTTTTATTATTTTATGTGACTGATTCTTATAGATGTAGTTCTATTTTAGCGTGGTGTATTACAGGTTAAGCTGGGCGTAAGTATGCACGCAGCTGGTGCAGATAGGCTCGATGTTGCACAATAATCAGGCAGCTTGTCTACTGCCTGATTATCTGAGTGAATGCTTCAGTTACCCGAAAATGGTACGCATCAGTGAGATGGTTTCATCGACGCTGCGGCCTTTTTCTACTTCGGCAATAATGGAGTCGCGTTTGGCTCGGATATGTTCCGGAATACTATCATCACTTAAAGCACGGTCAACCAGCGTTTCTGCTGACTCTTTCGTACGACGAGTCGTTTTGGTCCCACCACTGCTTGTTGTCCGCTTAGGCTTATTCAGCAGTTTGTAATAGTTTGAGCTCTGCGGCGTATCTTCGTCTGCATAATAGAACAAGCACGGCAGTAAAGCTTTAATAGCAAGCAGGCGGGCTTCGGAGTCGTCTGCGGCAGTACCCGTTGCAAACCAGGGCATCCTATTGATGGAAACAACCACATCCTGCCAGTAACGTTCGAAATCCCGGTTGGTCAGTTTCGCAATGCCCAACGCCTGACACAGGGCATCCAGCTTACTGTTGACCAGCGGCGTGAACACATCCGGGCGGCGCATTGCCAAAAGGCGAGTAGCCGGTGCCAGAGTCGGCTTTTCATCGCTGTGACCAAATGCCATCAGGTAAGCCAGTACAAACTCCTGGTAATGCTGCTCCGTCACTTCGCCTTCCAGTGGGATATGGGCCAGCGCAGTATCAAACTCGCCGGGCAAGTCGGCCAATAATTGATGGAACCCTTTGGCACTTTTCGTTGACGCAAACCACTCAACATCAAACTGATACACACTGGTATCCAGGCTGGCTGCGTGTTTGCCACTGAATGCCAGGCGATCTTCGCTGATCATGTCCTGTAAGGGGGTCGCACGCAGTGGGGCCAGGTAATCAATCAGTTTTAGCTGCTCGTCCAGTGCCAACTCCGCCTCACGTTGACGAATGAATTCGCAGATCACAGGCCAGGGTGCAATACGCAGAGTTTTTAGCTGCAAAAAGCTGATGGCACTGATCAGCATATCCTGAAGCTTCTTCACGATAGGCAGTTGATGGTCGTCAAGCAGCTCAAAATTAATGCGGTTCTTCGCTACATCCAGCAGTTCATAGCACCACCCCAGAAAGTCTTCAGGATGATTTTCGACCTTTACGGCCATCAGGTTGAGACTGATCTCGGTCGCCTGTTTCAGGATGTTCTGGTAAATCTGACTTTCTTGTTCGCCCAAAGCCATGTTCGACGGTGAAATGAGCAGCTTCTTCATGTCGCAGCGGTTCTCCAACTAGAGGGTTAAATACAGACTATTCAGTTTAGCGAAAGGTCGGTAAAACTGACAAGGGCGTGGATCATACCGAGATCTCTCACAAGTGCAATGCGAGATAGTCCAGATTGAAAAATCTTCCCGGGTGAAGGTGAATTTATCAACCAAATCGCTATCATAGAATGAGTCATTGATGATTTATAAAGGAAGAGATATGAAACGCGTGCTCAAACTGATAGGCGCTCTGGTGTTATTGCTGTTGGTTGCCGTTGTTGTCGCTCCGATGCTAATCCCGACTTCCGCGATTATTGCGCAGTTAGAGCAACAGGTCGAAGCGAATACCGGCCGTAAGCTGGCAATCGCAGGCGACAGCGAGCTCAGCATTTTACCGCGGCTGAATATTACCCTCAACGATGTACGCTTTGACAATATGTCTGGTGGTAGTCAGCCTCATATGCTGACGATGGAGCAGCTGGCAGTCCATATCCCCTGGGTTTCGCTGTTTTCCGGAGAGTTTAAGCTAGAGCAGTTCGTGATCCGCAATCCAAAGATTCTGCTGGAAAAGAATGCCGCGGGACAGGCCAATTGGGTATTGGCGCTGGGCAAGGGCGCCACACCGACACAACCAACAGAGCAAACACCGGCTTCATCAGGCCCGGTAACATTACCAGCAGGGTTTGATATTGCTCTGGGCGAAGTGGCTATTTATGGTGGTGAGCTGATCTACGCTGATGAAACATCCGGCACGCGTCATACGTTGTCTGATTTAGCTCTGACTATTACCTTACCATCTCTTTATCAGGCGCTGGAACTAGATGGCAAGGTCACCTTTCAGGAAGAAATGTTTGCCCTTAACATGACCGTTGACACGCCTGCAAAGGCGATAGAGAGCAAAGACTTCAGCTTTTCACAGATGCTTGAATCGCGTCTGGTTAACATGACCTTTGATGGCCAGATCACTGAGCAGGGTAAGGTGTTCAGTGGGGCACTGACGTTATCCGGTGATTCAGTAAAGGACATTGCGCAGTGGCAAAAGGTTGAACTGAACGCCAAACCCGAGGCCTTTAATCAGTTCGAAATGACCGGAGAAATGCGTTTTGCCAATGATGTATTCGCATTGCAGTCTTTAAAAGCCAAACTGGATAAGCTCGATATTCAGGGGCGTAGTGAGATTAAGCTGGGAGAGCGCCTGGCTGTGACGGCCGATGTTGACCTGGGTATGCTGGATCTGAATCCTTATTTGCCAGAGCCGGTTGAGGCACCCAAGCAGCCAGAGAGTGCACCGGGTGAACCACAACCCATTGTCTGGGACGACAGTGAAATCGATTTGTCGGCACTCAATATGCTCGACGCCAGCGTCGTGATCCGCTCCAGCGGCCTGCGCGCCAGAGAGATTAAGCTAGGTGCTAACCAGTTTTCTGTTGCACTGAATAAGGGAAAAGCAAAGCTGTCTATGGATAAGTTTGTAGCTTATGAAGGTAACGGTAAAGGGGTGATTCATGTTAATGCAGCAACTAAGCCGTATCAAATCACTACCAACTTTGCCCTTAATAATATCAATGCCGAGCCGCTTCTGACCGATGCGATTGGTTTTGACAAGGTGCTGGGTAAGGGTAGCCTGAATTGGGATCTGGAAACCCGGGGCGTCAGCCAGAAACAATTTGTCTCGGCGCTGGCCGGGGAGCTAGCATTTGAGTTTAAAGATGGGGGGGTTAAAGGCGCCAACCTGGCTGAAATGGTGCGCAAAGGCAAAGAGATGCTTAAAGGCAACTTCTCTTCTGTCTCTGAGGGCATCAATGCCGACTTTGACCCAAACCAGAAAACAGACTTCTCGGCACTGACTGGCAGCTTTCAATTTCTCAATGGGGTTGGCCGTAACCGCGACCTGATTTTAGCAAGTCCTTTGATCCGTATTACCGGAGAAGGTGAAGTTGACTTGCCAAAAACCTATTTGAACTATCGAGTGGTTACCGGCATTGTCGATACCATTGAAGGTCAGCAGAGCCAGGACGACAGCACAGGTTTTAAAGTACCAGTCAGAATTAAGGGTCCATTCCACAAGGTGGAAACTAAGCTGGATCTGAGTAGCGCGGCTAAAGACAAAGCCAAAGACGCGGTAAAAGACAAGCTCAAAGACAAGTTGAAAGGCTTTTTTGGCGGCTAGCAGACAACAAATATTCTCATGCCGGGCTTAGTTGCCCGGTATGTTATACAACAAATTCATAGCCTTAATCCCACCATAAGCTTCCTTCAGAAAACCTTCAGTTACGTAATTTACTCGGCTTTGTCAGAATAAAAGTCTGAGTAAAATCTAAACCTGGTCTTTTTCCTGTGGAGGGATGTATGACAAGCATGACACGACTACTGACTCTTTTAGGCTGCACGCTCTGCCTGTCTGTTGCTCAGGCCAATACTCCGGCGGTAACAGACAAGCAGCAAGCTGATGTATTCAGCTATCCTGAGGGAGCGAAATATGCGGTGAGTCTGACATTTGATGATGCCAGAGCAAGTCAACTAGACGTAGGTGTCCCAATTCTTGATAAGTATGGCGTGAAGGCCACCTTTTATGTGATGCCAGATCCTGTACAAGCGCGCCTAGACGATTGGCGTAAAGTTGTGGCTACAGGCCATGAACTCGGCAATCATACCCACTCTCATTTGTGTACAGGCAACTTTGCCTGGTTGAGAGCACAGGATAAAGGGCTGGAGCAGGTTGATCTTGCCTGGCTGGAACAGGACATTCTTAAAACCAACCAGTTTTTGAAAGCCCGACTCAGTGTAGAGCCAAAAAGTTTTGCCTACCCCTGTGGTAATACCTTTGTTGGTCGCGGCGCTCAGGTGAAAAGTTATGTGCCTCTGATTGCCAAACATTTCAGTTCCGGGCGCACCTGGCTTGATGAAACTGCTAACAATCCGACCTACACTGACTTCGCGCAACTGACAGGAATACGCATGGATGGTATGCGCTTTGAGGAGTTGAAAACAATGATCGAAGCACTGCGCGAAGACAACAAATGGATCATCCTGGCAGGCCATGAAGTCGGTGAAAACGGACTTTACAGTGTGGATAGTAAGGTGTTGTCACAATTAATTCATTACCTTCAAGCGCCGGAAAATGGCTATTGGGTCGACACCGTTAATAAAGTGGGGACTTACATAAAAATGCATCGTAATTAACTTCGCCTGAGTGTTTTTTGTGCGCTGAGAGTGGGTTATAATCGATGCTGCTTCATCCCACCTGCATAATTAGTTTCACTGCATGACTTGTGAACGGGTGGTTTGTCCCCATATCCCTGTTTTACAGCAAGTTCGGCACAGCGGTGTAGTCAAATTAATTAAAAATTGAACTATCTTTAGCGCTGCTTTGCTGTTACAATTGCCCGCCCTTGAAACACGACACGTTCGTAATTTGAGTGGAAATTAATCTAAATGCTTAGGTTTTAAACAAAATCTAGGCGAGTTGTAATTACACCGGAGCTCATCAAGATGATCCAAATGCAAACTCAGCTGGACGTTGCTGATAACAGCGGCGCTCGCAAAGTGCAGTGTATTAAAGTCTTAGGTGGTTCGCACCGTCGCTACGCAGCGGTTGGCGACATCATTAAAGTTTCTGTTAAAGAAGCGATTCCTCGCGGTAAAGTGAAGAAAGGTGATGTTAAAAACGCAGTAGTTGTGCGCACCAAAAAAGGCGTTCGTCGTCCAGACGGTTCTTTGATCCGTTTCGACAGTAATGCTGCTGTTATCCTTAACGATAGCCTACAGCCGATCGGAACTCGTATCTTCGGCCCTGTGACTCGTGAACTACGTAACGAAAAGTTCATGAAGATCGTTTCACTAGCACCAGAAGTACTATAAGGAGTCGATCATGGCAGCAAAAATCCGTCGTGATGACGAAGTAATCGTACTAGCCGGTAAAGACAAAGGTAAGCGCGGTAAAGTGCTTTCAGTTGTAACTGATACTGGTCGAGTATTTGTCGAAGGCATCAATATCATCAAAAAGCACCAGAAGCCTGTACCACAACTACAGCAAGCTGGCGGCATTGTTGAGAAAGAAGCGTCTATCGACGTATCTAATGTCGCGATCTTCAATGCCGAAACTGGCAAAGCAGATCGTGTAGGTTTTAGATTTGAAGACGGTAAAAAAGTCCGTTTCTTCAAGTCTACTGGTAAAACTATCTAATAGTTGGAGTAGACGATGGCGAAACTGCATGAAGTGTACAAAGACAAAGTAGTAAAAGAACTTTTTGAAAAGTTCGGTTACAGCTCTGTCATGCAAGTCCCTCAGATCGAAAAGATCACACTAAACATGGGTGTGGGCGAAGCCCTAGCTGACAAGAAAATTCTAGAGAATGCAGTAGCTGACCTAGAAGCTATCTCTGGTCAGAAGCCTCTGGTTACTAAAGCACGCAAATCTGTTGCTGGCTTTAAGATCCGTGAAGGTTACCCAATTGGCTGTAAAGTAACCCTACGCGGCGAGCGTATGTGGGATTTCCTAGAGCGTCTAGTCTCTATCGCGATGCCACGTATTCGTGACTTCCGCGGTGTTAGCGCAAAGTCTTTTGACGGTCGCGGTAACTATTCTATGGGCGTACGTGAGCAAATCATCTTCCCAGAAATTGATTATGATAAAGTCGACCGTGTTCGCGGTATGGACATCACAATCACTACTTCTGCGAAAACAGATGATGAAGGCCGTGCGTTGTTAGAAGCGTTCAACTTCCCATTCAAAAAGTAAGGGTAGGGTTATGGCAAAGAATTCAATGAAAGCACGTGACGTAAAACGTGCTAAATTAGTTGCTCAGTATGCTGAAAAGCGTGCTGCGTTAAAAGCTATCATCAGCGATGTTAACGCATCTGATGATGAGCGTTGGGATGCAGTGTTAAAGCTACAGTCTTTACCACGCGATTCTAGCCCTTCACGTCAACGTAATCGTTGTAACATCACGGGCCGCCCACATGGTTACCTTCGCAAGTTCGGCATGAGCCGTATCAAAGTACGCGAAGCTGCTATGCGCGGTGAAATTCCTGGCCTTAAAAAGGCTAGTTGGTAATAGAATCACGGGAGTAAGACATGAGCTTGCAAGATCCAATTGCGGATTTGTTTACACGCATCCGTAACGGTCAGACTGCGAAGAAGGTATCTGTAACTATGCCAACTTCAAAGCTGAAAGTAGCTATTGCTAAGGTACTAAAAGACGAAGGTTACATCGGTGACTTCGCAGTATCTGGTGACGTTAAAGCAGAATTGACTATCGAACTTAAGTACTTCGAAGGCAAAGCTGTTATCGAAAACATCCAGCGTGTTAGCCGCCCTGGTCTACGTATCTACAAGAAACGTGACGAATTACCTAAGGTAATGGGTGGTCTAGGTATCGCTATCGTATCAACTTCTAAAGGCCTGATGACAGACCGCGCTGCGCGTAACGCTGGTGTTGGTGGTGAAATCATTGGCTTTGTAGCTTAATCGGAGGGGAACTATGTCTCGTATAGCGAAGGCTCCTATTACTGTTCCTGCCGGTGTTGAAGTTACAGTTAACGGCCAGGACATCAAAGTTAAAGGCAAAAACGGTGAATTAACGCGCACTATCAATGCTGCGGTTGAAGTTTCACTTAACGACAACGTTATCACTACAACTCCACGTGAAGTTGCTAACGCTTGGGCTCAAGCGGGTACTGCACGTGCGTTGATCAATAACATGATCATTGGTGCTAACGAAGGTTTTGAGAAGAAACTACAACTAGTAGGTGTTGGTTACCGTGCGGCAGTTAAGGGTAAAGTATTAGACTTAACTCTTGGCTTCTCTCACCCTGTGAACTTCGAGATCCCTGAGGGAATCACTATCGAAGCTCCAAGCCAAACTGAAATTGTTGTTAAGGGCGCAGACAAGCAGCTGGTTGGTCAAACTGCTGCTAACATTCGTTCATACCGTGAGCCAGAGCCTTATAAAGGTAAAGGTGTACGTTATGCTGACGAATACGTGCGTCGTAAAGAGGCTAAGAAGAAGTAAGGTAAGACGATGGATAAGAAAACAGCTCGTCTACGTCGTGCTAAGCGCACTCGTAGAAATATTATCGAACAGGGCACAACTCGCCTTGTTATCCACCGCACGCCACGTCACATTTACGCTCAAGTAATTAACGTTGAGGGTAATGTACTGGCTGCTGCTTCTACTGTTGAAAAAGCAATTGCTGAAACAGTTAAAGGCACAGGCAACATCGAAGCGGCTCAAGCAGTTGGTAAAGCAATCGCTGAGCGCGTAGCTGACAAAGGCGTTGAAAAAATCGCTTTTGATCGCAGTGGCTTTAAATATCACGGCCGTGTGAAGGCGCTTGCTGATGCAGCGCGTGAAGCCGGTCTGCAATTCTAGGAGTAGACAATGGCTAACGTAGAAGCAAAAGCACAACAGCCTGAATTGGCTGAAAAGCTAATCGCGGTAAACCGTGTGTCTAAAGTAGTTAAAGGTGGTCGTATCTTTAGCTTCACAGCACTGACTGTAGTTGGTGACGGCGCAGGTAAAGTAGGTTTCGGTTACGGTAAAGCACGTGAAGTTCCAGCTGCTATTCAAAAAGCAATGGAAAAAGCACGCCGTAACATGATCTCAGTAGACCTTAATGGTCATACTTTGCAGCACCCTATCAAGGGTCGTCATGCTGGTTCTAAAGTATACATGCAGCCTGCATCAGAAGGTACAGGTATCATCGCCGGTGGTGCGATGCGTGCAGTACTAGAAGTTGCTGGTGTACAGAACGTACTTTCAAAAGCATACGGTTCTACTAACCCGATCAACATCGTTCGTGCAACAGTTGCCGCTCTAGAGAACATGAATTCTCCAGAAAGCATTGCTGCTAAACGTGGTCTTAGCGTTGACGAAATTTTGGGGTAAGACACCATGGCAAACACAGTAAAAGTAACTCAAGTACGTAGCTCAATCGGTCGTTTACCGAAGCATAAAGCTACATTACGTGGCCTTGGTTTACGTCGTATCAACCACACTGTTGAGCTAGAAGATACGCCAGCAGTTCGCGGTATGATCAACCAAGTTTCTTACATGGTTAAGGTAGAGGGTTAATTCGATGCATTTGAATACACTTTCACCTGCTGCTGGTGCAAAGACAGCTGGTAAGCGTGTTGGCCGTGGTATCGGTTCTGGTCTTGGTAAGACTGGTGGTCGTGGTCACAAAGGTCAAAAATCACGCTCAGGCGGTAAAGTACGCGTTGGTTTCGAAGGCGGTCAAATGCCTATGCAACGTCGTCTGCCTAAGTTCGGTTTCACTTCTCGCAAATCTCTAGTATCTGCTGAAGTTAACCTATACGAAATCGCTAAAGTTGAAGGCGATGTGGTAGACGTAAACGCGTTACAAGCAGCTGGTATCGTTAAAAAGAACATCCAGTTCGTAAAAGTTGTTAAATCTGGCGAAGTTTCACGCGCAGTTACCGTTAAGGGCATTAAAGTGTCTAAAGGTGCTCGCGAAGCTATCGAAGCTGCCGGAGGCAAGGTAGAAGACTAAGGAAGTACACTATGGCTAAACCAGGTCAAGATATGCAAAGCGCACAGAGTGGGCTAGCGGAACTGAAGCGCCGACTACTGTTTGTATTGGGTGCTATCATTATTTACCGTTTAGGTTCGTTCGTGCCGATCCCTGGGATTGATGCCGCCGTACTTGCCGAATTCTTCGAGCAACAAAAGGGCACCATTGTTGAAATGTTCAACATGTTCAGCGGTGGTGCGCTTGAGCGTGCCTCGGTACTCGCGCTGGGTATTATGCCCTATATCTCAGCTTCAATTATTATGCAGCTATTAACGCATATACATCCTGCGATGATAGAGCTTAAGAAAGAAGGTGAGCAAGGTCGTAAGAAGATCAGTCAGTACACGCGTTATGGTACGCTTGTGCTTGCTACATTCCAGTCTATCGGTATTGCCACTAACCTCCCTAATATGATGGATGGGTTAGTCGTAAATCCTGGTTTCGGTTTCTACTTCACCGCTGTGGTGAGCTTAGTAACCGGTACTATGTTCCTGATGTGGTTGGGCGAACAAATCACAGAGCGCGGTATTGGTAACGGTATCTCGGTTCTGATTTTTGTTGGTATTGTAGCTAACCTGCCGTCTGCAATCGGTTCGACAGCAGAAATGGCGCGTCAAGGTGATCTGAACGTATTAGCTTTGGTTGTGATTGCGGTAATCGTATTCGCTGTAACTTATTTGGTAGTGTTCTTTGAGCGTGGTCAACGTCGTATCGTTGTTAACTACGCAAAACGTCAGCAAGGCCGTCAGGTCTTCGCAGCGCAGAGCACGCATTTACCATTGAAAGTAAATATGGCGGGTGTTATTCCACCAATCTTTGCTAGCAGCATCATTTTGTTCCCTGGTACAATTGCAAGCTGGTTCGGTCAAGGTGAAGGTCCAGTTGCTGACTTCTTACAAGCCGTCTCTGCAGTGTTGACTCCTGGTCAGCCTCTGTATGCGATGGTACTTGCAGCAGCGATTATCTTCTTCTGCTTCTTCTACACTGCGTTGGTATTTAACCCGCGTGAGACAGCAGACAACCTGAAGAAATCTGGCGCATTTATTCCAGGCATTCGCCCAGGTGAGCAGACATCTAAATACATTGATAAAGTAATGACACGCCTGACTTTGGCCGGTGCGTTGTATATTACCTTTATCTGTCTGGTGCCCGAGTTTATGACCATGGCGTGGCAAACGCCGTTCTACTTCGGCGGTACATCAATTTTGATTATCGTTGTGGTTATCATGGACTTTATGGCACAAGTACAGACCCATCTGATGTCTCATCAGTATGATTCTGTGCTGAAAAAAGCGAACCTTAAAGGCTACGGCCGCTAAGGTCTGTTTACGGAGTTGAGTAATGAAAGTACGTGCTTCCGTTAAGAAAATCTGCCGTAACTGTAAAGTTATCAAACGTGCCGGTGTGGTACGCGTGATCTGCAGTGAGCCTAAGCACAAGCAAAGGCAAGGCTAAGAAATCTAGTCGTGCAGGCTAAGTAATCTACTTAGCCTGTTTCATTGGTAAAACCTGAATGTCGGTTGGGTATCCTATACGGGCTTTCCAGCAAGATGATAATCAGGTTTATTTATAGGAGATATGTTAGTGGCCCGTATCGCAGGCATTAACGTTCCTGATCATAAGCATGCTGTTATCGGTTTAACAAGCATCTATGGTGTAGGTAAAACTCGCGCTAAGGCTATCTTAGCTGCGACAGGTATCGCTGAAACTACTAAAATCGGCGATTTAAACGACGAAACTCTTGACATCCTTCGTGAAGAAGTTGGCAAGTACACTGTTGAAGGTGATCTTCGTCGTGAAGTTACACTAAACATCAAGCGTCTTATGGACCTTGGTTGTTTCCGTGGCTTACGTCACCGTCGTTCGCTTCCACTACGTGGTCAGCGTACTAAGACTAACGCGCGTACTCGTAAGGGTCCTCGCAAGCCTATCAAGAAATAAGGTGGGGTAAGTTATGGCAAAAGCACCAATTCGTCGTAAAAAGGTCAAAAAGCAGGTTGTTGACGGCATGGCTCACGTTCATGCATCTTTCAACAACACGATTGTGACCATCACTGACCGTCAAGGCAATGCTCTTTCTTGGGCGACTGCAGGTGGTTCAGGTTTCCGTGGTTCTCGTAAGTCTACTCCTTTCGCTGCACAGGTTGCTGCGGAGCGTGCAGGTACTGCTGCTCAAGAGTACGGTCTTAAGAACCTAGAAGTGTTCATCAAAGGTCCAGGTCCAGGCCGTGAGTCTGCTGTTCGTGCATTGAATGCTGCTGGTTTCCGTATCACAAACATCACTGACGTGACGCCAATCCCACATAATGGTTGTCGTCCACCGAAGAAACGTCGCGTATAATTAATAGGTTAGGAGAAAGAACATGGCAAGATATTTGGGCCCTAAGCTCAAGCTGAGTCGTCGTGAAGGTACTGACCTGTTCCTTAAAAGCGGCGTAAGAGCTATTGACTCTAAGTGTAAACTAGAAACAGCACCTGGTCAGCACGGCGCACGTAAAGGTCGTCTATCTGACTACGGTCTACAGCTACGTGAAAAGCAAAAAGTTCGTCGTATCTACGGTGTACTTGAGAAGCAATTCCGTAACTACTACAAAGAAGCTGCTCGCCTTAAAGGCAACACAGGTGAAAACCTGCTTCAGCTTCTAGAGCAACGTCTGGACAATGTTGTATATCGCATGGGTTTTGCAAGCACACGTGCTGAAGCGCGTCAGCTAGTAAGCCACAAAGCGATTATGGTTAATGGTCGTGTTGTTAATATCCCTTCTTTCGTAGTTACTCCAGAAGACGTGGTAGTAATTCGCGAGAAGTCTAAAAAGCAAGCGCGTATCATCGCTGCTCTAGAGTTGGCTGAGCAACGCGAAAAGCCAACTTGGATTGAAGTTGACGGTTCGAAAATGGAAGGTACTTTCAAGCGCCTACCAGAGCGTTCTGATCTGTCTGCGGACATTAACGAACAACTAATCGTCGAACTTTACTCGAAGTAAAGTTAAGAGTTAAGAGAGGATAAAATGCAGGGTTCTGTAACCGAATTCCTAAAACCAAGATTAGTCGATATCGACGCTGTAAGCTCAACGCGTTCTAAAGTAGTTTTAGAGCCTCTAGAGCGTGGTTTCGGCCACACACTAGGCAATGCTCTACGTCGTATACTTCTTTCATCTATGCCTGGTTGTG
This sequence comes from Pseudoalteromonas sp. AWH4_217, assembly GCF_056161105.1. NCBI lineage: Bacteria > Pseudomonadati > Pseudomonadota > Gammaproteobacteria > Alteromonadales > Pseudoalteromonadaceae > Pseudoalteromonas > Pseudoalteromonas sp. AWH4_217. The sequence continues at coordinate 44,242 of NZ_JBSWYM010000027.1, forward strand.
CTGTGACAGAAGTTGAAATTGACGGTGTATTGCACGAGTACAGCGCGAAAGAAGGCGTACAAGAAGACATCATTGAAATTCTGTTGAACCTGAAAGGTCTGGCAGTATCTCTAGAAGGTAAAGATGAAGTTTTCCTTACCCTGACTAAGTCTGGTGTAGGCCCTGTGACTGCGGCTGATATCCAGCACGACGGAGACGTGACTATTGCCAACCCTGAGCATGTGATCTGTCACCTTACGGCTGACAATAGTGAGATCAGCATGCGCATTCGCGTTGAGCGTGGTCGCGGTTATGTACCGGCGTCTAGTCGTTTATCCTCTGATGACGATGAGCGTCCAATCGGCCGTTTGCTGCTTGATGCATCATTCAGCCCGGTTGAGCGTATTGCGTACTCGGTTGAGTCAGCTCGTGTTGAGCAACGCACAGACTTAGATAAACTAATCATCGATATGGAAACGAACGGCACTTTGGATCCTGAAGAAGCGATCCGTCGTGCGTCTACTATTCTTGCTGAGCAGCTGGAAGCATTCGTAGACTTACGTGATGTTTCTGAGCCGGAAGAAAAAGAAGAGAAGCCAGAGTTCGATCCTATTCTGCTTCGTCCAGTCGATGACTTAGAGCTAACTGTACGTTCTGCGAACTGTCTGAAAGCCGAGCAAATTCAATATATCGGTGACTTAGTACAGCGTACTGAAGTTGAGCTTCTGAAAACACCAAACCTTGGTAAGAAGTCTCTGACTGAAATTAAAGACGTGCTAGCTTCACGTGGTCTTTCTCTGGGCATGCGCCTGGAAAACTGGCCACCTGCAAGTCTGGCTGAGTAATCTAAGTTACTATATTAGTTTAGTTAGAAGGATAGGGTCATGCGCCATCGTAAGAGTGGTCGTCAATTAAACCGTAACAGCAGCCATCGCAAAGCGATGTTCAGCAACATGGCTGGTTCTTTGGTGAAGCACGAAATCATCAAAACAACTTTGCCTAAAGCGAAAGAGTTGCGCCGTGTAATTGAGCCTTTAATCACACTGGCTAAGACTGACAGCGTAGCAAACCGTCGTTTAGCGTTTGCTCGCACGCGTGATAAAGAAGTAGTTGGTAAATTGTTCTCTGAGATCGGTCCTCGTTTTGCGGATCGTCCAGGTGGTTACACTCGTATTCTGAAGTGTGGCTTCCGTGCAGGTGACAACGCGCCAATGGCTTACATTGAACTACTAGATCGCCCAGTTGCGACCGAAGAAGTTCAAGAAGACGCGCAGTCTGCAGAGTAAGTCTTACTAGTTAAGACACAGAAAAGCCGGGCATTGCCCGGCTTTTCTACGTTTGGTGAAAAGATTATCACCGTTGCGATAGCACCGTCTTAGAAGTTCCAGTGCAACAAAATACCAAAGTGATCCGCATCTACTTTATTTGCACTTGCGAGTTCATTATTTACAGAATAACTGCCGATCTTTGATACTTCATATTCGACCATGCTGTATCTTAACTCGAGGCTGGCATTCCAGTCTTCGAATGTGTACATGCCTGACACAATGAATTTACCTGCACTATCGAACTCGATATCATTGCCAAAATCATTGTCCAGCTCAACAGACGTATCCAGCCCGGCACCAAGACCAAGTTTCACCTGTTCGCTTACTTTGTAATAAGGGATGGCTTCCCAGGTGAAGCGGCTAAATGTAAGATCGCCGTTTTCTGCATCGGCAGAGTCCATGTGTAATGCTGCATTCAGGCGAATATCAAAGTCTTCGTTAAGTGCGTAGTTAAGTCCACCGCCCAGAATGACGCCAGTTCCAGCCTTCACACTGTTGTCACTGTCGTCTTCATAGACCAATGTGCCTAATGTGTCACCACCAGTGGTATATCCAATGGTTGCAGAAAAGGAAAGTGGATTGTTGGTTTCTTCTGATGCAAAAGCGGTTGTAGAGAGTGCAGCTAATACAGCTAAACTGAACTTTTTCATGATTTTCCTATTTTAATTACATAAATCCTGCGAGGATTTTGTACAAAAAGACGGGGTTTGTACAGAAAATGAGGAAATATCTAAGAGGGAAAGGTGAATAAATCAGCTTTTCGTTGTGTTTTTGTCCGAACGCACCGTTTTTCTCACTTTTCTTCAAAAAAGGGGTTGCGCTGGGTTTCGATTTCCCTATAATGCGCATCCACCGACACGGGG
>NZ_JBSWYM010000028.1:0-45656 GCF_056161105.1 Pseudoalteromonas sp. AWH4_217
CTCACGATGCGCTGGAAGACATGACTCCAGTTGGCTACCTTGAGGCAGCATAATTCTACTAATGAGCTGTACTAGGTTGGGTGGAGTTACAGATGTACAGAGTAGTTTGTATAAATGTATGACGGCTGGTTAGATTTCATCGAACGCTGTGCCGCATGATCTTCTTGCATTTGCTTTGGAGAGAGGATAGCCTTGATGTCGGAATGGCGCTTTTAGTTAGCGTCGGCAGGCAGGTAAAACTGGCTTGGTTGTGGCCGACCATCAACAAACATATACCCTCATGAAGTTTCATTCATTTTTTGAATGCATTGGAGTTTAAACGGCCACCGGAACTGATGCAGAGGAACAAAAAATGAAATTCGATAACGTATCTCTAAAAACGACCGCTCATGCTTTTCATGCATATACAGAAGAGAAATCTTTATCCCTGAAGTCAAAGTGCAGAACTTTTGATTTGTGGGCACAGATACTTGCTGGTAAAAATTACTCTTCACTTATGGCGCAATTGGCAGAATCCCCTGTGGAGCTCGAGCTATCTGTAGAAAGCGCTATCTGTATGTTTAAGGCTAGAAACCGTGTCATAGATGAAGGTTTGGCTACAGAAGTTTTCGCTAACACGATACAAACCTGTTTATATGATTTGTGTCCAGTTTCGTCGGCAGTTGTTGATGTGTTGAAGAACCAGTCTGACATGAGCCTAATGTGTGTCGATACTAACAGAGTTGCATTTATTAAAGAGAATAACCCAGGTTACGGACCTATAAGAGATTTGGAGTTCTCGGGTTATATTGCGGCAAGCGATCATCGAAACATTCTTTTGAAATTAGCGTCACAATCATTTGAGCGACAACTTACAATTTTCGGTTCAAATTTGCAGCAAAGAGCTCTAATAAATGAGCAAAGGTTCGAAAGCCGTGTTCGTGAAGATCGAGTTGGTTTCAGTGAGTTTTTATCTGGATATTTGTACAAAGAGCTTAAGTTAGACATGGAGTACGCAATTGTTGAAGCGTACGTATATGACGGTACTGTAGCATATTTCAATATGTTGCCAGAGGAATCGAGACCATTCGATTTTGAATTAATCAAAATTGCTGACTTTATTGAAAGTATTGCTGGTTCAGCTGCTTCTACCTTAGATGATTATTTAAGTTTTATGGAAGAACCTTTGGAAGCCAAAGATTTTGAAAATTTAATCATGAGAAAGCTCGATATTTACTTCCCGGACAATGTAAGTAACATCACCCCGAGTAAATAGGAGCGATGCGAGATAGTCACAGGGCGGCTTCCCAATCGTCAACTTCTTGTCGAAGGTAATGATTGGGTCTGCTCTGTATTTTAACCTTTGGGAATAATGCTCTGTTACCCTGCTTTTTAGTTTGCCAACGGTACAAGGTGATAGCGGTAATATCAAAGCGTTCCAGTATCTCTGGAGTTGTCATATATTTTTTATTAAACTCGCTTTTCTAAATTTTATGCTGCTATTTTGATGGCGTTTAGCCTCCAAAGGGTAAGCAAACAGGTTATTGGACCTTGAACTGTGGCATGGATGGACAACATGAAAGATCCTTCTATATTGCATGTTGGGTTCCATAAGCCAATGTTGGAATAGAGGCAGGCGCTCAACTCTGAACGCCTGTTGAGTATTTAAGCCAGGCGAGGGCGCCCACCCTGATCACCAGTCCCTGTTGTCGCGAGTGTTTCAGTCGTCGGCTTAATGATTATGCCGCCACTGTTTGAGATGCGAGGGCCAGGCCCTTGCTACCAGTCGATGCAACCATATTTGATGCAGGATCGCCGCCTTGGTTTCCACCGCCAGTTGTGGCTATTAAGTGTGTATCAGGTTTAATGATAACCCCACCCGTTGCGATAAGCACTGGAGGGCCGCCTTGAACGCCTCCGCCTGTTGTTGCAACTGCTGGGGTGATCATAACTGAAGCAGCAATAGCTAAAATCGTACGTTTCATTTATTTGCTTTTCCCTAAAATACGAATTATGAAATTTTACATATTGGTTACCATAACGCAAGTATAATAGCTGCTTGGCCTAGTGTAGGGCGGATTTACTCACAGCAAAGTCACAGAAACGGTGGATAACATCACATAAATTCTTTAGGTGTCTGGTGCATTGACCGTCCAGACTTTAATATCAAGCTTCTTGTCTTCGAAGGTTTTTCAATTCTACGTTAGTATCGCTATTTGGTGCTTTTCTTAACAATCAATAAAACGCCTGAGCCTTGTTGAGCGACTTACAGCCCGTAAGGTCAAGCTGGCCTCAATCGACAGCTTAGAGGAATGGCTAGATCGCTCTTTTCCGCCGTGATGTTACGTCTGGCGATAAGGGCTTTGTTTAATCACGCCAGTTAATGATACGCTTTTCTTTCAAAGTTCAGTCTTTTGCGATCTAATCAGACAAGGCTAAATGAGTTCAATGAGTTAGGAAATAATGCCAGGCGGTATACTCATTAGTTGCACCATCTGAACAAAATGTCGGTATCGTACGTAAAAAGAGTTACACCAAGACACAGGAGTGGAAATTTGAATAATAAATCGCGGCGCGTTCCATCGGGCAGGTTAAGCAGGCTCGCACATTTTGGCGGTCTGGCGGGTAAAGTTGCTTCTAATGTGATGATTGCAGGTGCCAAGCAGGCATTAAGTGGTCAAAAAGCAAGCCGCTCTGAATTACTGCTACAGCCAGGTAATATCCATGCGGTAGCTGAGAAGTTATCTCACCTGCGCGGTGCGGCTATGAAATTAGGCCAGTTATTGTCTATGGATGCCGGTGAGCTGTTACCTGCTGAGCTGTCTGTGTTACTTGAACGACTCCGCTCTGATGCGGCCCCGATGCCACACAAGCAATTGGTTGCGACCCTGGAAAAAGAGCTGGGCCCCGACTGGCTGGATAAGTTTAGCCATATTGAGTTAAATAGTTTTGCCCGTGCGTCAATTGGTCAGGTCCATAAGGCAACTTCTGAACAGGGTTTGCCGCTAGCGATTAAAGTACAATATCCGGGTGTCGCCGACAGTATCCACAGTGATGTAGACAATGTGGTTAGCCTGATCAAGCTCTCAGGTTTGTTGCCAAAAACTCTGAACATAACGCCGCTGGTTGAAGAGGCAAAGCAGCAGCTGCTGGTGGAGACCGACTATCATCAGGAGGCAAAAGCGCTGAGTGCATTTGAGCAGGCGCTTGCGCATAACCCACATTTTAAGGTACCGAAGAGCTATCCTGCGCTGAGTTCAAAACACCTGTTAACGATGGAGTTTGTTCAGGGTGAGCCGCTTGAAGCTATGACGTCTTTACCGCAGGCAAAGCGCAACCAATTAGCTTATCGCTTGATAGCCTTGTTTTTCACCGAACTGTTTGAGTTAAGAATGGTCCAGACAGATCCTAACCTGGCCAATTACCAGTACAACCGTGACACAGATCAGATTGTACTGCTCGACTTTGGTGCCACCAGGACCATTTCTTCCTCACTGTGCCTGGGTTACAAAAAGCTCCTTCAGGCCGGCGCTGAGCAGAACCGACAGAAACTAAAAGAGGCCGCTTGTGAGATAGGCTATTTTTCTGATGATATAGATCCACACTACCAAAATGCCGTGTTGTCTTTGTTTGAGCTGGCTATTTCACCGCTCAGAGCAAGTGGACCCTTTGATTTTGCCTCCAGTGGCCTGGCAAAGCAGATCAGTGAACAGGGTAGAGCGTTGAGCACTCAGTCCCGGCAGTGGCACACCCCACCGGTAGATGCCCTGTTTATTCATCGTAAGCTGGCTGGCTTATATTTGATAGCCTCGAGACTCAAGGCGAAAGTTGAGCTCAGTCCATTACTCAATGAAATTCAGGATTAACCGTATTATAAATTAGACTGTAATCGCAAACAGGAAGGTAAAAATTAACCACTCAGCTTATGGTTGGATAAAGCGTTGTACCAATGGTAGGGGGCAAGCGTGCAGCGCATTTTGCCTGTCACACAGGGACAGGTGCACTTGATTATGCTGATGAAACAGCTGACTGGGCAGGCTTGTCTTCCAAAGAGTATTGACTACTAAACGGGTATGAACCTTCGCACTGTGAGCGTGTAAAAAAGCGCGGTTGCAATTTCACGTTCCTTTCACACCTGAGGGCGCATGCTGGGTCCACGATTAATGATTCAAGGATTCAGGCATGGCTCTGTCACTCGAGGTCAGCGACCTAACCCACACCATACAGTTACATAATGGTACTCAGCTACCACTGATCAATGCATTGTCACTGCGCGTTGAAGCCGCAGAGCATATTGCTATTGTTGGTGCTTCCGGATGCGGCAAATCAACTTTGTTGTCCTTGCTTGCCGGTCTGGAAGCAACGCAATCGGGCCACGTATGCTACCGCTTTGAAAATCAGACTTTTAAAGCCTCCGAGATACTGTCCCGGTGTGGCTTTGTGTTCCAGCAATTTCATTTGTTGCCTGAGCTAAATGCCCTCGATAATGTCGCATTACCGCTACAGCTAAGAGGCCATAAAGATGCCACCAAGCAGGCCGCTCATTGGCTAACGCAGATGGGCCTGGCAAAGCGGCAGGATCAGGGGGTGAATCAGTTAAGCGGGGGAGAACAGCAAAGGGTTGCGATTGCACGCGCTCTGTGTGTCCAGCCGCGAATATTATTTGCAGACGAGCCAACCGGCAATCTGGATGAGACAACCGCAGAACAGGTGATCACGCTCATGCTGGCAGGCGCCAGGCAAAGCGGCGCGTCATTAATTTTAGTGACGCATGATATGGCTCTGGCAAGGCGAATGGACAGAGCTTATCGTCTCAGCCACGGGAGGCTGACACCATGTCACTAGCACAGACGATGACATCTGATCCCGCTGTTCGCAACCAGGCAATGTCTCCGATACATGCGCTCAGGGTGTTCAACACCTTGCTCTGGAGGCAGATTGTACAAGGTAAATATTGGCTAACGCTCGCTGCCCTGTGTGTTTTATTTGTTTATTTGCTACTCAGCAGCTTACTGGGACAGGGCGTCGAGCGGTTTTTAGCGCAAAATCTGCAATCGACGCTCGGTGCAGACACGCAGGTGACAGTAAGGCGGTCTTGGCAAAAGGCGGAGCTGGACTGGATAACAACACATGCGACTAAATACAGTATGCAGTCTCAGTACCGTGTGACGCTCAGCAATCACGCTCAGCATCAGAGCGCCATTCTAAAGGCCGTGGATAGCAGCTATCCGATTCAGGGAGACATTCACATCAGTGATAGTAAAGGGCTTGATGCGCGGCTTATGCAGCAAGGCCCGGGACTGGGGGAAATCTGGCTTGAGCCAAGGTTAGCAGCAGCTTTGGCGGTAGAGCTGGGAGATTCGCTTGAACTAAACGGCGTGCCGCTGCGTGTTTCTGCTCTACTGCTGCTTGAACCTGACAGGATCCTTGAGGGCCTTGGTAGTGATATGCGTGCTATGGTGTCTCAGTTAAGTCTGCCCGATGGCGAACTGACGCCGCATCTAAGCAGAGCACTGATGCTGCATGACAACGGGCTGCACGCTGCTATCAGGCAATTTCAGTCTAGCGCACCTAGCGTGCAGGTGATCAGTAAATCTTTGAACAATTATCCGCTTGCCAAAGTCTGGGAGCGGGTTCAGAACTTTCTTGGGTTACTCAGTTTGCTTATTGTGCTTTTGACCGTGTTGATCCTGTGGCTATGCAGCCAGGTACAGATCCAGCCACTCAAAAAAAGCGTCTCTGTACTGCTGGCCTGTGGTATGGAGCGTCGTATGTTGCCTGCTTTAGCAATCAGTGCTGGTGCAATCATTCTTATACTCAGTGTGGTCCCCGCACTCTTGCTCGCCTTGCTGGCAAGCTATGGTGTGAGCCATCTGGCGCAACTTTATGTTGACGGGTTCGCGCTGAACTGGCATTGGCAAGATCTGCTTAGTGCCCTTGCATTGGCGACCGCCGTGTACTTTTTCATAGCACTGCCTATGTGGCTGGTGTTGCTCAGAGGTGATATTCGTTCACTGATTGAACAGTGCACTGAGGAAAAGCATATGCGCTGGTTAGCGGTGTGCAGCCCGGCAGGACTGCTGGTTGCACTGATCCTGATTTATACCGACAACTGGCTACTCAGTGGCATGCTGTTGGGTGGATTGGGTTTGTGTGTGGTATTGGTCTTGTTTGTCACCTGGCTGGTGCTGAAATTCAGTGGCTATCTGATGCCAAAACGTTGGGTATTGGCGCATTTTAGCATGTTGCTGTTACGTAAGCGGATGTCGGTCAAGTTGGTACAAATCACGGCGCTAGGCCTAAGTGTGACTTTATTACTGCTGTGTATCAATATGGGCCGGGATGTGACCAATATGCTGGAGCTCTACCTTTATCAGAATCAGGGCAATGTGTTTGTCAGTCGTGCCAATGAGGAACAAAAAACAGCGCTCGAAGCGTTTGTTGATCGGTATCAGGGCAGTATCAAAGAAATGCAGCCCTTTCAGCTGGCTCAGGTGACCCACTTTAACGACGTTGCGGTGGCTGAACGAGATGTGCAGCCCAGTGATACACAGCGCCGTCTGGAACAGCCAATCAATTTGCACTGGCATGCTGATATGCCTGAAAACATCACTCTGACAGAGGGAAGCTGGGATACGACCCCTTCACAGGCGAGTGTTTCTGTTGATCATGAGGTATTCATTGAGTTGGCACTGTCGCTTGGTGACACTGTCTATTTCGATGTCGCTGGTGAGCGGGTTTCAGCCACAATTAACTCTGTACATCAATTTAAACCAGGTGGAAGCTCGGTGACCTTTTGGTTTGTCTTGCAACAAAGCAGAGCACCTCTGTCGAGTGGGCCTGTTTATCATATGGGTAGCATTGAGCTCAATACTGCGGGCACTTCGGCGATTGGGGAGTTATGGCGTGAACATCCTCAGCTCCGTCTTGTCACACTGGATGCGTTACTGGGTAAAATACGCAGTCAGGTCAGGGCACTGATTGCACTGGTCATGAGTTACAGCGTGTTTATTGCCTTACTTAGTAATCTTCTGATGGTTGCGGCCATTCGGACTCATATGGAAAAAGATCAGACCCGTAACGGATTGTTATTGAGCTTTGGCTTAACACCTGGCCAGGGCTTTAGGATCCTTTTGATTGAGTGGCTAACGGTCACTTTGATCCCCACCTTGTGTGCTGTCGCAGCGATATACAGCTTTGTTGATGCATTTTATCGGCAGAATCTGGCGATGTCCTATCAGGGCAGTGTATTGATGATGCTGGTGGAAGCGCTCTCCATCGCACTGGCCATTGCTGCCAGCGGTATCTTGCTTAGTCGCAAACAACTATGCCGCAGTCCCATTGGATTACTCAAAGAAGGACAATGAAAATGAACTTACCACTTTGGTTTTACTGGTTGTTGTTATTGCTTGCAGGTGCTCTGGGGTTCCCATGCCTGGCACAGGCACACATGCTGGGTAGTGCACTGCCGTTACAGTGGCAGCAGGGAGAATCCCGGCATTTGTGGGTAGCAGGGGAAGCGGGTGATGTTGAAACCTATCAATATGATAAAGCAGGCTACCAGTTTGTGAAAACACTCAGGACATCCGATATTAGCGCTGTGGCGATGGACTTAGCGATACTGGCCGGTGAATCTGCCCCTGTCCCTGTGGTGCTGGCACAAGATGGCATCTATCAATATACAAAAAACGGCATAACACCGCTTGTAAAAGCACCGCATTTATATCAGCAAAGTCCCCACTGGTTGCTGAGTACGCTGCGAGATATTCGTTTCAGTATGGATCTGGATGACAACGGCCTGAGTGATTTTATCCTGCCGCATTTTGGTCAGTTAACTTTGTTACTACAACAACAGGATGGCCGTTTTCAGCGGCAGCAGGTGAAGCTTGATCACACTTACGCCCTGAGTACACATCAGTCTGAAAATTACGCGCTGACGATTTCGTTGCCAGGACATTTTGCCCTACTGGATATCAATCAGGATAAGCTGGCGGATCTGACGTTTGCCATCGATGAACAAATATTTGCGCTCAGGCGCACCGAGACCGGATTTTCGGACAGCTTACTGAGCTGGTCATTTGCTACTGCAGATGAAGATAAATCTCGTCAGTTTGGTGCTCTGGTGGATGCCACTGGCGACGGAGTTATTGATTTACTCATTAAGGAATTGGGCGAAGGAGATCCCCACCGGATGCTGATATTGCCTGGGCTTTTTAATCCGGCAACCCGAGTTTGGCAAGTCTCAGATACAACCTCCACGATGTTAAAGATGGATGATGAGCTACTTCACTTTGGGTATGGAGATTTCAATGGTGACGGGCGTACAGATCTATATAGTGTCAGTGCATCGGTGGGACTTGGCAGTGTGTTGTCTCTGATGTCCAATAGAACGCTTGAGTTAGACTTTGCGCTTTATTTACAAGGACATGACGGGCAGTTTAAACGACAGCGCCGTGCCAATAAAACACTGCATATGGCATTGGACTTACAACAAATGTCACAAGATTGGTTATTCAGCGTGACCGATATCAACGGTGATGGGCTCAGTGACTTAATTTTCTTCGATGATGACCAAAAACTCATGCTCTCACTGGGTGAGCGTAAAAATGGTTTGTCACGGCGCAGCCAGCCACTGGCGCTACCTGTCAAAGGTAAACCACGAAAAGTCGTTTTACTCAATAGCACCGACAAGACATCGGTCTGGTTTTTACAGCGTAATGAACAGCGCGAGAAAGTTTATATAAAATACCAACTTTAAAACGGTAAATACCACATTAAGGCACACTTGCTGACAGTTAGCTACAGAGTTGAACAACCTTAGCTAAGCATTCTACAGAATTGTGCACCTCGTTCATTTAGCCTTAAGTCTCCTCATTAGGACCAGCCTGAATTAGCCGGGCTGGAAGACAATTAAAATGGTAAAGGACGAAGGTATGCTTAATTTGATGGGTAATAAGGTGACAGGATGGATGCCACTGAGTCTGGTAAGTGCGGCGTTACTGTTGGCCGGGTGTGGTAACAGCAATGATGATCACGCGCTTACAAAGCACAAGGGCATCTGGGTGCAACAGGGCACGGGTAACTTGTGGCAGTTTGATAGCGACAATTTACGGCGCTTTCAGTATAACCGTTTTGGATGTGTGCTGATTGAGACGCACCCCTACAAAGCGCTGGATGACCTCGACGAGTATATTAAGAGCGACAAAAGTACACTGACGCTTACCACCCATGCGACCAATGACTGGGTGTTTACAAAACAAACTGACATGCGTGAGCAATGTAAACCCAAACAGCGTCTCAGCGGTGTTGATCCGGTGGCAAACTTTGAGTACTTCTGGCACACATTTAACGACTATTATGCGTTTTTTGAGCTCAGAGACATTGACTGGCAGGCAGCCTATACGGCGTACCGGCCGCAGATCAGTGCCGACACATCACCAGAACAGCTTGCGAACGTGTTTGAGGCCATGCTTGAAGATTTCGACGACACGCATGTGTCACTCACAGATGACAAGCGTTTTGAGATCTCAGGTGAAGGTGGCACTGAGTTGTATGAAGATTTAGCCTGGCTTATGCAGCAACGTCATGGCGATGAGTGGGAAGATCATGTCGACGAAGCTTATGACGGACAGCTGAGTGCATTTGCCAGAATGACTGGCTTGTATCTTCTAGATAAAAAGCTGACCCGATACAAAGACAGTAATGCGCTGGGGTGGGGCAAACTGGAAGGCAATTTAGGTTATATTCGGATAGAGCGTGAGGCTGCGATGCTGGCGAACGAAGAGACTGAGGTTGATGAGTTCTTTGCGGTTATTCCGCATGCAAAGCAAGACATCGAAGATACCCGCACTTTAATGGCCGAAGTGATGAAAGACTTGGCTGACAGCGATGGGATCATCATCGATCTGCGAGTAAATGATGGCGGATTTGATGGTGTGTCATTGGAAATTGCGCGATTCTTTAATGACAAAGCACAGACGGTGGCATACAAGCAGATCCTTAATGCCGATTATCAGCAGGATAAGCAGGCGTTAACGCTCAAAGCGGCGCCCGACCAGGCTTATACTAAACCTGTGTATGTGCTGACCGGCGAGCTGGCCTACAGCGCAGGTGAAGTGCTGACTCAAACCCTAAAATCCCTGCCACATGTGACTTTGATCGGCGGTGCGACTAATGGCGCTGTGTCAGATGCACTGGACTTTAAGCTCCCCAATGGCTGGACGGGTTCATTGAGCCATCAAACCTATTCAGACCTTAACAACCAGGTGCTTGAAGTCGCAGGCGTGACGCCTGATATCTCTGTGCCCGTTTATGCGACCAAAGAAGTCGAATGGATGTCTGATAACGTGCTTGATTATGCAATGCAAACCTCGGGTGTGGTACCGAGTCGCGGCTTTGACTTTACCGGCGTAGACCAGATCTTCACTCAGAGCCTTACTGAGATGGACATTCCGGGTGTGGCTGTGGCTGTGATTAAAGATGGCCAGGTCATTTTCGAAAAGGGTTATGGTGTGTCGAACCTTGAGACCAATCAACCCATGACAGCCCATGCGCCAATGAATGTGGGTTCAACCAGTAAAGCGGTAATGGGCACTGGCCTGATGCAGTTGATAGAGCATGGTCAACTCAATTTGGACACTCCGCTGTCTCAAATGAATTTGCCGTTTGAGGTAGGTCATCCAAACTCAGAGCGCGATATCACGCTGAGACATTTGGTGACACATACCTCAGGCATCCGGGATACGTCGCAATACAACTGTAGCTACTATATTCACGGTACCAACTTGTCTTTATATGCTCAGGGAGGTCATGAAAGTTGTGAAGAGACCACACTGACAGATTCGACAGAGTTCTATCAGGCTTATTTATTACCAGATGGTCAGTACTATAGTGAGGATGTATATATAGGTGAAGGCAGTGTGCCAGCAGGTAGTATTCATAATTACAGCAATGTGGGCGCTGGCCTGGCGGGGTATGCCGTTGAGAAGCTACTCAATATCAGTTTGGTAGAGCATATGCAGCAGAACCTGTTTGCCCCGCTGGGAATGAATAATACCCACTGGGATCATACTCAGTTGCCAGAAGAAAATCCAAAATCACCTCAATACACCATAGATATCGAAGGTGTTGCGCATTATGTGCCTGAATTCAGCTACCCGACTTTTTTTGACGGAGACCTGAATTCCACCGCGCACGATCTGGCTCGTTTCTTAATTGCCATCAGTCAGGGAGGCACACTGGACAATGCCAGCGTATTGAGTGAGCAAAGTATTGCGACTATGCTGTCTGTGCAAACTGATGTGCCCACCTACTGGATGGACACACAAGGGCTGTTCTGGTTCTGGCAAGGCCCATTTGTGGGTCATGACGGCGGAGACCCTGGCACCCATACCATTATGAGCTACAACCCCTACACGAAGACGGGCATAGTTGCGCTTGCCAATGCGGAGGATGGTACCTTGGGCAATGGGTCAAACATGCAGCGTTTACAAACACACCTGGCTGCATTCTATCGTGCCGGTGTGGCGCATCAGGATTAACTTATCCTTGTGATACAGCAGAAGGAGGGCTTATGCCCTCCTTTTTGCTATAATAAAGTGAAGCCTTGTGGTGCTTTAGGTGCTTCAAATTGATACAAGTTTACATAAATCGTGACGGGCTTTTTCTGGCCCTCATAGCTAAGTTCATACTGATCCAGCATACCACCACCAAAAAGCATAGATTTATCTTCAAACGGGCAGCAGCTGCCTAGTCGTTTTACCTCGACGGGCTCGCCATTAGGGCCGGTCAGGCTCTGAAAATAGTCAATATGGCTGCCTTCATACTTGGAGCCACGCAAAAAGCCGCCCAGTTTGATTGGTTTGTGTGGCACAAAGCCATACTCAGGGTCGCTTGCGGTAAACTCGGCGTTGCCTGTAATACCTCGCTCAGATGATGTGGCCTGACAGCCGCTTAGCAGCGCGAAAAAGAAAATCAGGAGTATGTACTTCATTATATGTTCCTTATAGGGAAATTTTATAAACGTTGTTATTGATTGTACTACCGAATGCCTCGAAACTAAGAGTACCAATTTGCTGTGCGCCCAGCCGACGATAAAACTGATTGGCTGCATTTTCTGTCCAGGTGTAAAGCCACATAGGCTTGCCAAACTGCCGCGCGACCTGGTTTAGCAAAGCACGACCCAGCCCTGAGCCCTGAAATGGCTTGTCTACGTAAAGTTTTTCGACTTCATAGCCATTGTCTGATGTCTGATAGTGAGCGCTAAGGTTGAGTAGTACAAAACCTTGTAACACGCCAGCCTGCTCACTGACAAGCAGCCGGTAGTCAGGCCGCTCAAGCAAAGACCGAAAATAGTCAGGGGTGAAGGTGTTGTTCGCATACTCGATATATTCAGGCTTAACTTGGTCTTTGGCGTAAGTGTCCAGCCAGACCCGAGCAGCCAATAGAGCCAGGCTTTGACAGTCCTGGGTTTTTGCATGTCGGATCTCATAATTGTGTTTTTTATTTTTATTCACGAGAAGTTGTCTTTTTTAACGGCACTTTGGGCAATAATAAAGCGCTTAGCATTATCAGGGGAAGGTTGGTGGTGAGCGGATTAAATGCTTCAAACAAAATCACAGGATGCAATACGTCTACCGCCAGTAATAAGCCAACCAATGCAATAATATTCAAATGGATATATTGCTTAGTGTATGTATTTGTACCGAAATTTAAAGTAGTTTGTAGGCACAATAATAGACAAGGAAATCAACTGATGGGTATTAAAACGGGGCAACCAGGTGTGTGGCTTGCCATGCTGATCTGGTTAGTCAGCAGTTGTGGCGGGACGCAACGCGCTGTATACAGTGAAGTCAGGCAGCCTGAAAACGGTCTTCACAGGCAGATAGACCCCTTGCTGGTAGATTTAGTATCGGACTTTATCCCGGGTGTAAGCGTGTATATTGAAACATCAGGTGAGCGCTATTATGGAAGCGCCGGATATGCCGACCTCCAGACTCAGGCGCCCATGACCAGCCAGACCCGGATCCCCAATGGCAGTGCAGGCAAAAAGCTAGTGGGCTTGCTGGTGGCCATACTGGATGATAAAAAGTTGCTGAGTCTCGATGAGCCTGTATTGCCCTGGGTGCCGAAATATATGGTGGGCCGCATCCAGAATCTTGAAACCATGACATTGCGTCAGCTGCTAAATCACAGCGCCGGGATCGTTGAATACAATGATGTGGGTGAGCTGGATTTTATTCGAGCGCAACTGGCAGACGAGGCGCACCGTAAGGGCAACCGTTTTGCATTGCAGTTTGTTCTGGGACAGCCTGCTTATTTTGAACCAGGCCGTGGGTTTGCCTATTCAAATTCGGGGTATGTATTGGCGGGCGTGGTTATAGAAAACAAGTTAAAACAACCTCTTGGTCGACTATTGCACGAGCATGTCCTTGAGCCGCTGGGTTTGACTGAGACCTTTGTAAAAGGGTATGACGTCGCGGCAGATGACGTGGCATCCGGCTATTTCTTTAACATGGAGGAGCCCGACTTTGTGCTGCCATACCGTGAGCGTTACAACACAAAACAGCTGATTGTGAATACGGCACTGGCCGATGCGCCGGTTTCATCCAGTGCACGGGATATGGCAACGTTACTCAAAGCCATCGTTGTTAAAAAGCCCCCTGTTAATGAGCGCATTTATCGCAATATGGTCGGCGATGCACATTTACAAACAGCTCGTTGGTTGCCGAACTTTTTGCATGCTGAGCTGTATTATGGCTTAGGGGTGATGGTTGAAAAGCACGATGACGGTGTCTTGTATCATCATGGCGGCAATGAGTTTGGCTATATTACACAAAGTGTCTACCTGGCCGAGCAGGATGTGGCGATCGGATTGATCGCCAATTGTGGGGCTCAGGATGAGTGTGATGAACCGATTATTGCACTGACACAAACACTGATCGCGCATTTTGCTGCTAATAATAGCGACTAAGTGGGTTGCCCTGAGCTTCAAGCAGGTGCGCTATAGCTTGGCGGATGTCGCTATTTTTATTCTGGCTAAGTTTAAATGTGCCTGTAATTGACTCTATCTCTATTTTGAAAAAAAACAGCTGCGAGAATAGCTTAGCAATCTGACTTTCACTGAGTACCGACATATCCCAGGGATTAACGGGCGACTCAAATTGCTTTAGCTGGTGCAGTAACGCTGAACGTTTCTCCTCCGGATGTGTGATTTCCGAGAGTTGTCCGTGGACATGAACTGTGGCGTAATCCCAGGTTGGCAGCGGCAACCCCGTTACCTGACTGGGGGATAAATAAGCATCCGGTCCTCTGAACAAAACATGCAAGTGTGTTTTGTCCAGTCTGGTAAGTGGGTTCGCCGGGTTTGCATGCCCCAGCAGGTGGGTTTTTTCATTGTTCAGGCTTAAAGACATATGCACAAAAGGCGTGTCAGACTCCCCAACAACCAAAGTTGCGAGGGGATGCTCCGCTATCAGTTGCCACAGGCGCTCTGTGTTGTGTTCAGAAAATGCGGTACGTGGATAACTCATAACCAACCCTCCAGTTTGTTTTTTACCTGAGGCCACATGTCATCGGTGATAACGAACTGGGCGGTATTGCGAAATGCATCAGTTGCAATGCGTTGATCCTTCAAGATTAAACCTTCAAATTGCGCACCCAAACGGGCGATAGCCGACCGTGACTTTTGATTGTGTTCATGTGTACGCAGCTGCACGCGCACCAGGCCCAGAGTTTCAAAAGCATGCTTGAGTAGTAAGTACTTTGTATGTGTATTTATGTGGCTGCGCTGCCACTGTTCGCCAATAAAAGTATGGCCAATTTCAGCACTTAGGTTCGTCTGGTGCAGTCTGAATAAACGTGTGCTGCCCGCTATACTGTTAGTTGCTTTGTCGACAATCACCAGAGGTAACTGGGCATTGGGATCGAACTGAGCAGACTGTTCAAACCACTGTGTAAGTTTATCATTTGACTGACAATAATTATCCAGCACCCAGGTCCAGAGCGCGGTTTGTTCGCCAAAATTACGCAAGTGTGGCAGGTGAGCTCGTGTAAGTGGTTCCAGACGTACTTTTTCTGATGACAGAGTTATCAATTTCAACATCCGCTTTTCCTTTATTCACTGCTAACTATGTGTGATCAGAGTAGTGTTTTCTGGTAGGTTATAAACAACCAGAATTTTATTTTTGATTAGACCAGATGGGATTTCTCATACCTGGTGGGGAGTATGACTATGTTGACCGGACAGCCTCTGACGCAGGATAAACCCAAGCATTTACAATTGGCTGAGCAGATCCGGGTAGCCATCAGGCTGGGCCAGTTGCAACCGGATGATCCTCTGCCATCAGCCAGAAAACTCGCTCAGCTATATGGTATAAATCGTCATACAGTGATGACCGCTTTACAGAATTTGGTTGCTCAGGGGTGGTTATGTTCAGAGCAAAGACGGGGGTATCGGGTCAATCAGGCACTGCCGATTGAGTCCAGTCAGCATGTTGCTCTGCCTGCTCAGCATAGCATGCATATCGAGCCAGACTTTGCGTTATCTCTGACCTTGTCAGAGCCTGACATCAGGGGAGCTGTCAGTTATCAATATAGCTTTGCTGGTGGACTGGCAGACCTGTCCGATTTCCCCTACGATGAGTTTCGTCGCCATCTCAGTCAGGCCTGCCGTACCGTTAATATACCAAGTTTGCACTACAGCCACAGCACAGGGGAGCCAGCTCTGAAAAGCCAGCTACAGCGCTATCTGCGCCGTGCCCGTGCTCTGGATTGTGATGATTTGCTGGTGTGCAATGGGTCTCAGGAAGCATTGTTTTTAATCGCCAAAGCGTTTATCAGGCCAGGAGAAGGCATTGCCGTTGAATCTCTGGGTTATCCACCGGCACACCGAGCGTTTGAGGCATGTGGTGCAACGCTCTACGGTATCGCCCAGGATGAAGAGGGACTGAGCATTGACAGCCTGCGTGAACGCCTGCAGCAAACTCATATTAAATTGCTTTACTTAACACCGCTTCATCAGTACCCGACAACGGTTACTCTGTCTGTTGCACGGCGCATGGCAATATATCAATTGTGTGCTGAGCATGGTGTGTTTATTGTTGAAGACGATTATGACCATGAGTTTCACTATCGCTGCCCTGCGCTCCAACCAATGGCCGCCAGTGATCCGCATGGTATTGTGATCTATGTTTCTACTTTTTCAAAAATCATGTTTGCTGGTGCCCGGATGGGATATCTGGTTGCCAGAGCAGATGTGCTTGCTCAGCTGAGTGCGCTGAAACAGCTGATAAACTATAAGAATGACATTGTGTTACAACTGGCGCTGGCCAGCTGGATGGGATCCGGTGAGTTTGAGCGTCACTTAAGGCGCATGACAAAGCGCTATCATTTGCGCTGCGATGCTATGGCAGATGCGCTCACGCATTATCAGAGTGCAGGGCATCATCTGACATTTAATGTACCCGATGGTGGAATGGCTTTTTGGGTTAATACACATAGGGATGTATCTGGCCTTAGCGCTCAAGCTGCCGCGCAGGGCGTGTACGTTCAAACCGAAAATGCTTTCTGGCGTTTTCCGCAATCTCGCTACACACATATTCGTCTTGGCTTTGCAGGACAAAGTGAAGAAAAAATGCGCGAAGGGTTAGCAATAATTATGTCACTTCTGTAACCATTCTTAACCCTGAACGTTCTTTTTTAGGTGTCTAAGGTCGAGCAAATATTCAAAATCCTAATGTGCGAAATATTGCTATTTCTTACAGTGTGTTAGCTTTTTCCTATGATTTTTTTGGCATGTTTTTCAATCTGTTGTGCGAAATGAAGACGCCTCATAAAATAAATAATTTGTGACTTTTTGGTTTTTTATTTGTGTTTTTTTATTTCTTTAGTGTTGACATTGATCTTTTTAACTGGGTAGTTTAGTTAACAAATGTTGCATCGATAGCATCATTTGATTGTTGGTTTTTTTACATTTTTTGTATGTATAAGGATAATAACGATGAAAACTACATTAAAAGCTTTTGCTCTAATCGCGGGCACTTTTTTCGCGGGATCTGCATTTTCTGCTGAGATGGTATGTGATGTTTATCCCAAAAGTAACGGCTCTAGCTGGGGGAACGGTACAGCCAACTGTATGGGCTTTGACTTCTCATTCGGGCGCTCAACGAGCGGACGCTTCTATCTGAAAAATGTTAGCAAGCCAATCCAGGAAGTTCACTGGAGTGGTGCGAATTGCTCAGGTGGGACCAGCTGCAGTGTCACAATCAGAGCTTACACAACAAATTCTGCGTCTGCGCTGATCCTATATAAAGACGGAACATGGGAAAGGACGAACACAGCAAATGCTGAATACGAAACTGGTCACTAGTGAGCAGTCTAAGCCTTTTGAAAACCAAGAACTAAACACCAGCATATTTAACCTTAACAAGATTAATATGCAGCCTTTTATTGAAAATTTCTCTGAAAAGAGTGATAAGGATTATAACGATGAAAACACTAAAAGCACTGACTCTGGTAGCAGGTACACTATTCGCTGGCTCTGCATTCTCTGCACAAATGGTCTGCGATATCTACCCCAAAAGCGGTGGTCAAAGCTGGGGTAATGGCACCGCCTATTGTAGTGCAATTGACTTCTCATTTGGTAACTCTACAAGTGGGCGATTCTACATTAATAATATCACCAAGCCTGTTGAGGAAGTGCGTTGGAGTGGTATTGCCAACTGTAGCGGTGGCACAAGTTGTGGTGTGACAATCCGCGCATACTCGCCAAACAATAAAGCGTCTGCGCTAATTCTCTATAAAGACGGCACTTGGGAAAGAACCAATACTGCTCAGGCAGAATACGAAACGGGTCACTAACTTGCGACTCTGAGGCCTGCCTGCTGGCAGGCCTGCTGACTCTGAAATCCCATATACAGGTGCGCTTTAGTTTGAAACCAGTTCTTGCACTGACGCCTTACCATCACCCCGCCAGCTTACGATAAACACCTTGTGAAATTCTTTCTCACTGATGCTGACTGCCTGCCCGCTTAAGTGCTTAACCAGTTCAGGCGTTGTATTACTGTGGCCTGCAACAACTAAGGTACCGGAATAGCCTTTAAGCTGCTGAGCAAAACTCGCCAGCTTACTTGGATCATATACTTCTACAGACATTGAAGTAGCTTTGCTCAATGGGGCCAGTGTCTGCTTAGTACGGTAATAGTCTGTTGAAAACAAAGCGGTTGGTTTGTAAGGAATAAGTAGCGTTGCGAGCCGTTGTGCTCTTTTATGTCCTTGCTCGGTTAGCTCTGGGTCCGGGCCGGTCATTTTTTCTGCGTGACGGATCAGCACAATACGCTCAGGTAATGCATAGGAGGAAAGAGAGACCAGGGCTAAGAGCATCAGGATAATTGATTTCATTTTGTTTGTTATCATTATGATTTAAAACGGCAGTGTGTCTAAACTTGGGCCGGAATTCAAGCTATCTCGATGCCGGGTGTATTTCCTTAGCTCACTTATCTCGAAGCAACAGCTCGCCACCACTATCAGTTACACAAGACAAAAAGCACTGTTCAAGCGCGTGCAACCTGTCCGACACGACAAGGTGAGCGGACACTTTTTCTGTCCGCGGACACTTTTCACTCTATCATTAAAAAATAAAATCAATATAAAACAAAAGCTTAAAAGTTGGCACGAGTCTGGTATTCATTCTGTCAAACAGATAACAGGACACTTCAATATGTTGATGTTTTTCGGTTTTGTCATTTCACCCTGTCTGATGCTGTTAGCCGGGATAGTGATAAAACAATATGAAGTGAGAAATGAGATGGAATCCAATAGATAGGAGTACTCATGATTAAAGACACCAGTAAGCAGGACTCAGAGGTTAAGCCACAGATATTGAACTGGAAGAAAGTGGTTGGTGTGATTGCTTTATGTGGCACGTTGGCGATCACAGCACAAGCACTCTCAGTGGCCGACAATACAGGCCGCTCTTTTGAACGCGATACACTGCAATTTGCAACTGTATCCCGCGGCGATTTTGTCCGTGATATTCTTGCCAGTGGCCGGATAGTTGCGGCAAATGCACCTCAGGTCTACAGCCCCGAAGCCGGGTTTGTTGACCTGCTGGTTAAGGCGGGAGACACAGTGGCTGCGGGCGACGTGATTGCGAGAGTTGTCAGCCCGACGCTCACCAATGAACTTAAGCAACAACAAGCTGAGCTTGCCCGTTTGCAAGATGGACTAGCCCGAGAGCAGCTTGAAGTCAGACGCGAAACTTTGACACTAAATCGCAGCCTGGAGCTGGCCAAGGTGACACTAGATGCCGCTGAGCGGGAAAACCGCCGGGCACAACTTTCCATCAAGAAAAACCTGATCAGTCAGATAGACCTGGAAGAAGCGGTAGACGATTTGGCCCGAGCCAAACTGAACTATCAACACGCTCAGCAAGAAGTTGCATTGGGTAAAGATACATTGGCGTTTGAGCTGGCCGCTGCGAGTAACCTGGTCGAGCGCCAGCAGTTAGTTGTTGATGAACTACAGCGCAAGGTGAACGCGCTTGAGATCAATGCGCCTGTGAGTGGACTGGTTGGCAATCTGATGGTGCAAACTAAGGCTGCAGTGGTTGCTCAACAGGCATTGATGACACTGGTTGATTTATCAGCTTATGAAGCACAGTTACAAGTACCCGAAAGTTACGCCAATGAGCTCGGGCTGGGTATGCAGGTTGTGCTCAAGGTCGGCGCCAGTGAACTTTATGGTAAGCTCTCTGCGATTTCTCCTGAGGTCAGTAATCGGGAGGTCACAGCGAGGGTACGTTTTGAACACAGTGATATTGATGGCATTCGACAAAATCAACGCTTATCTGCCCGTATCTTATTGGATCAAAAAGAGAATGTGTTAAAGGTCCGCCGCGGTTCATTTATGAACGCCGGTGGTTCAGTGGTTTATCGAATACAAGGCGAAGTCGCAACGCGGATGGATATTCGTACGGGCGCCTCCAGTGTCAACGAAGTCGAAATTTTAGATGGTTTGTCTCCCGGCGATCAGATCATCGTGTCTAATTATGAACAATTTGAAAATGCACCCCTAGTGCAACTGAGATAAAAAGGATAACGATAATGCTAGATATGAAAGCAATCAGTAAAGTCTATCAGACTGAAATGGTACAGACTCACGCACTGCGGGATTTTAACCTTCATGTGGCCGAAGGAGAGTTCGTGGCTGTGACAGGCCCATCCGGCTCAGGTAAAACCACCTTTCTGAATATTGCGGGTATGCTGGAGCCCTTTAGTGGCGGGCAATATTGCCTGGATGGCGTTGATATTGGCAAGCTCAACGACAACGCCAGAGCCGATCTGAGGAACCAGAAAATTGGCTTTATTTTCCAGGGGTTCAATCTTATTCCGGATTTAAACTTGTATGAGAATGTAGAGGTTCCGTTACGTTATCGAGGCATTAAATCGGCAGAGCGCAAACGCCGGGTTGAAGAATGCCTTGAACTGGTGGGGCTGGCAGGACGCGCCAAACATTTACCACAACAATTGTCTGGGGGCCAGCAACAGCGCGTTGCTATTGCCAGAGCACTTGCCGGGCGTCCGCGCTTTTTGCTGGCGGATGAGCCCACTGGTAACCTGGATAGTCTGATGGCACGTCAGGTGATGGAGTTGCTGGAGCAGATAAACCGTGAAGGTGCAACCATTGTGATGGTAACCCATGATCCTGAATTGGCGCGCCGTGCGCCACGTAACATTCAGATTGTCGACGGCAGAGTTACCGATTTTACTTTGTATCAGGGTCGCTCGGCTGAAACGCCGTTAGCAGCGGGAGGTTAATATGTTTATACATTATATTGACTTAGCCTGGCGTAGCCTGCGCCAGACACCCTTGGTGACGTTTTTGATGATTCTGGCCATTGCCATCGGCATTGGGGTGACGATGACAACTTTGTCTGTTTACCACATGATGTCTATGGACCCTATTCCGCACAAAAGTGAACGTTTGTTTGCGGTACAACTACAAACGATGGATGACGGAGAAACCTGGCGAACACCAGATGATATCCCATATCAGCTGACCTATACAGATGCCATTAACCTTGATGCATTGCCCGGAGATTACCTTCGTGCACCTATGTTGCGCTCTGGCTTTTCGGTTCACCTGAACACGGCATCCAGTAAGCCTTTTATAGAAAATACCCGGGTGACCGGACGTGACTTTTTTACCATGTTTGATTTGACCTTTTTACATGGCAATGTCTGGACTGAAGAGCAAGAGCGTGATGCTGCCCCCGTTGTGGTGATTGATGAGGAAATGGCTAAACAACTCTTTGGTAAGACCGATGTAGTAGGGGAGTCGGTGTTCCTTGGTGAGCGTCGTCATGAGGTAGTAGGTGTTACACAAAAGTGGCGCCCCACAATAAAATTCTATGATTTGAACAATGGTAGCTTTGGCAAGGCCGAGAGAATGTTTGCACCGTTTAGCCATGTTAAAGCCTATGATGTCGACACTTGGGGCAACACCAATGGTTGGAAGTTTGAGGAAACCAGAGACTTTAACGATAAAATGAATTCGGAAATGCTTTGGGTTCAATTCTGGGTGCAGCTCGACACGCCACAACAGCGTCAAGTCTATGGCGATATGCTGATGGCCTACATGCAACAACAACAAAAACTGGGTCGTTTTAACCGAGAAACACTTCAGTACTCGCTACAAGATGTCAACGCCTGGATGAATTACAACGATGTGATCAGTGAAGACAATAAAATTCTGGTTGGCTTGAGCTTTATGTTCCTGGCAGTGTGTGTCGCCAATATTCTTGGGCTACTACTGGCCAAGTTTATGCGCCGAGCCCCTGATGTGGGTGTCAGAAGAGCGCTGGGGGCCAGCAAACGACAGGTATTCTATCAGCACCTGGTCGAGGTTGGTGTACTGGGTTTGTTAGGGGGCAGTTTGGGTGTGTTGTTTGCACAACTTGGCCTGCTTGGGGTACGTCAGACTTACAATTACTACGCCGGGTTAGCCAATATGGATTGGATGATGCTATTGAGTGCACCAGTACTTGCAATTTCTGCCTGTATTTTGGCTGGGCTTTATCCAGCATGGCTCGTTTGTCGAACCACCCCAGCCACACACTTGAAAGTGCAATAGAAGGAACGCTATATGTTTGAATTAAAACCAACTATTAACGCGCTGATGCGTTCAAAATTGGGTGCTGTATTGCTGATCCTTCAGCTCGCTATTACCCTGGCCATTGTTAGTAATGCCGTTTCTATTATCCAGGACAGGTTAACCTATTTGAATAAAGATACAGGCTACCCGGAAGCTGAGATCTTTAAATTTAATGCGCTGAACTTTGATAAAAACCTTAATTTACTTCAGCAAGTTGAGCTGGATGAGCAAATACTACGTGACCTCGATGGGGTTATAGATGCAGCAGCAGTGAGCTCCGTTGTGCTATCTGGTAGTGGCAGCTCAGGTGGCATGCAGCTCAAACCTGAGCCGCAAGAAAGTAAAAGAGTCAACATGGGCTATGTTACCGGTGACGAACATTTGCTAAACACGTTAGGTGTCAAAGTGTCTGAAGGGCGCGATTTTACAGAAGCGGATGTTGTTGTGATTGACGAAAGTGATGCTCGCCCGTCCGTTATTATTGTCAGTCGCTCGTTATCTGATGAGTTGTTTGGTCAAGGCAAGGGGTTGGGAGAGACGCTCTATTGGGGCGCCGATCCTCTGACAATTGTAGGGATTGTTGACACTATGGCAAACCAATGGCCAAAAAGCAGCTTTGGTACAAAAACGGCGATGATCCCCATGATCAGGGTCGGTAATTTTCAGAAGTTTCTTGTTCGCACTGCGCCACAAGCTAGGGCACAGGTGATGCGTCAGATTGAGGAGCTTATGCTTGCCAGCCACCGTGAGCGAGTAATTAGCGATGTGACCGGCCTGGATCAGAAAAAAGCCCGTTATGATGCTAAGGATGTACTGATGATGCGCATGCTGATGACGCTGATTGTGGTATTGGTTGTCGTGACCGCACTGGGTGTGTTTGGGTTATCCACCTTTAATATCAGTAAGCGCACCAAACAAATAGGTACGCGTCGCGCTCTGGGCGCCAGAAAGTCTGCCATTGTACGCTATTTTGTAGTCGAGAACGCGCTCATATGTAGTGTTGGATTGGTATTGGGCGGGGCAGCGGCGGTTCTGCTTGGACAAAAGCTGATGAATTGGTATTCCGTGCCTGCGCTGGGCTATCACTTCATAGCGACGACTGCCGGATTACTGTTGTTGATGAGTTTACTGTCGGTACTGATGCCTGCGCTGCGAGCGGCCAATATATCTCCGAGTATTGCGACACGCAGCGTGTAAAGCACGCCTTCATACGACCAACCAAGGTCCCGGCAATGGCAATTTTGTTGCCGGGACTTGTGTAAAAGCAGGTATTACGCTTTTTGTATGGCCATTACCGACTGATAATTAAGGGAAACATGTTACACTCAAAGGTACGAGGTCGAAAGTAATGGGTATGACAGACCCCCGCATATAACACGAGCACAATAATAATGATGAATAAGATACTCGTTGTCGATGATAACCAGGCTGTGCTGGATGCACTTTCATTGCTGCTGGAACTCCATGACTACCAGGTTGAAACGGCTTTAACACCTTTTGAAGCGTTGCAGATCGTGCGTTACCAGCGTATTTCGTTGGTGATTCAGGACATGAACTTTACGGCTGATACGACCTCAGGAGAGGAAGGCAAAGCCTTGTTCCGGGAATTACGATCCCTTAACCCTCACTTACCGGTGATCCTGATCACTGCCTGGACCGAGCTGGAAATGGCCATTGAGCTGGTCAAAGCGGGTGCCGCGGACTATCTGGCCAAACCCTGGGACGATCAGAAATTGCTCACCTCTGTCGCCAACCTGATTGCGCTGGGACAAGCAAAACAACAAAATGAACAACATGAGCGCATTGCCCAGCAGCGTGAAGCATTGAACGCTGGCGCTGATCTGCGAGGTCTGGTTTATCGCAGCGGCGCGATGCAACGGGTCGTGGATATGGCTGTGCAGGTTGCCCGGTCGGATGTTGCAGTGCTAATAACCGGAGACAATGGCAGTGGCAAAGAAAAAATTGCCGAGATCATTCAGGCAAATTCCCCGCTCAGAGATGCGCCTTTTATAAAGGTCAATGCGGGTGCATTGCCACAGGAGCTGATTGAAGCAGAACTATTTGGTGCAGAAGCGGGGGCGTATACTGGTGCAAACAAACAGCGTATTGGACGCTTTGAAGCAGCCCATGGTGGCACTTTGTTTCTCGACGAGATAGGGAATTTACCTTTATCCGGACAAATGAAACTACTGAGGGTGTTGCAAACCGGGGAGTTCGAGCGCCTCGGTTCAGTCGAAACAAGACGGGTAAATGTCCGCGTTATTTCAGCCACCAATGCGGATTTGCCGGAAGACATTCGGTGTGGTCGTTTTCGTCAGGATTTGTACTATCGGCTAAACGTGATTGAGCTCAATTTACCGCCACTTAAGGCTCGTAATGATGATATTTTGCCTTTGACTTCTCACTTTCTGCCCGGCAGAGAACTGGCTTTGAATGCAGAAAATGCACTACTAGGCTATGACTGGCCCGGGAATGTTCGCGAATTAGAAAATGCCTGTAAGCGCGCCGCGGTGCTGAATCCTTCTGGCACGATTGAAGCGGAAGATTTTGGTCTTCAACCGGGCACACAGTTTGGTGTAAAGTCGTCTCCCGCTCAGGACAGACAAGAGCCGGAGAAGGCTGAACTGGAAGCAGCTATGCGGCAGTTCCATGGCGTCATAGCGAAAGTAGCCCGACACTTTGGCATGAGTCGTCAGGCACTTTATCGAAGGTTGCAAAAATACGGTATTGATTACTAAATGAAAATTCCCGGATTGTCGATTGCTCAAAAGCTTCATTTAGCGCTATTTGTTGCTGTGGCGACTGTGAGTGCGCCCATATTTTTCTTTGTACAGTGGCAAACCGGGGTACTGGTTGCTCTGTCTGCGCTGTGTGTCGGCGTGATTGTACTGCGTATGCTGACGCGAAAATTATTTGCTGGATTACAGGCACTTGAGAGCGGTTTACTCAACTTTAAAGACAGCGATTTTTCAACTCTACTTGCTTATCAGAAAGAGGATGAGTTGGGCAGGTTATGTCGTTTGTATAATGAGGCAGCGCAACAACTCAGAGATGAGAAACAGTGGATTTACCAGCGAGAGCTAATG
Source organism: Pseudoalteromonas sp. AWH4_217 (assembly GCF_056161105.1). Classification (NCBI taxonomy): domain Bacteria; kingdom Pseudomonadati; phylum Pseudomonadota; class Gammaproteobacteria; order Alteromonadales; family Pseudoalteromonadaceae; genus Pseudoalteromonas; species Pseudoalteromonas sp. AWH4_217. The sequence continues at coordinate 25,218 of NZ_JBSWYM010000028.1, forward strand.
CTGGATAAGGTGCTGCATAGCGCGCCTCAGGCACTGCTGCTGACAGATGATAAGGGCATAGTGGTGTTTTCAAATCACAGCGCAAAAACACTGTTAAACTGTGAGCACAATCTTGAAGGCATGAAGCTCGACAGCCTGGCGCAACAAGCCAGCCCTGCTTTATATAATGCACTGTCAGGTGAAATGGATGGACTGTTTGAACTACCAGGTGAGGGAGAAGACAAGCAGACCTGGCATTTGTCCAATGGGGAACTTCTGCTCAATAACCAGTTTCACCGTTTGTATATTTTTAAACAACTGACCAGAGAGCTGAACCGCCAGGAAGTGGCGGTATGGAAAAAAGTTATTCGCATCATCAGCCACGAGCTAAACAACTCACTGGGACCGATTTCCTCTATGCTTCACAGTGGTAAAATTTTGGCGAACAAACTTGAGGACACCCGGCTGGAGCGGGTGTTTTCGACCATAGATGAACGGATCCGTCATTTGACCGAATTTGTACAAGGATATGGAAAGTTTGCCAAACTGCCTGCGCCCAGGTTACAGCCAGTTGTGTTGCCCGAACTGCTTACACAGCTGCAGACTCAATGGCAATTTAACCATACTCAATCGGGTGAATTGCTGGCGCACAAACAGCTACTTGCAGATGCCCCTCAACTAGAACAACTGCTGATCAATCTACTTAAAAACGCCCATGAGTCGGGTGGTGACGTGGCTGCAATAAAAATTGAAGTGACTTTTCAGGCGAAACACGTTTTGCTGAGTGTGAACGATGCCGGACAAGGAATGAGCGAGCATATTATGGCGAATGCCTTGATCCCATTTTACTCCACTAAATCCAGTGGCACCGGGCTTGGGCTTGCGCTGTGCCGTGAAATCGTTGAAGCACATCATGGCGATATTCATCTGAAAAATCGTCCTCAGGGAGGGCTATGTGTTGAGGTTAGGTTGCCGCTCACGACCGTTTGACTGAGGGGCGGGCAGCCTTGGGCCCTTTCCAGCCAGGAAACCGTATTGGAGGCAACCACAATGGTGCCGGATACGACCAGACTGGCAGCACTGACCAGACCTGAACCGGCCAATATCAGTGCGCAAGCCTCTCCCCGACATTGACTGACTGTTTGCATCTGTGCGCTGCTGAGCGTCTTTTTTTTGAGAATCATTTTGCACTTAGGATCGTAATACTGCACCTCTTGAGGAGCAAATAAGCACCCATTTAACAGTGGCAGGCTAAACAGCACGGTACTCACTGTGGTCCGGATTGTTTTCATATCGTCCTCTGGTTATCACGCCACTGTGAGTAGGGATCTGCCGGGATGGCTTGAACTAGGTAAAAAAATGCACATACTCAATATATTATAGTATCCACAATTTTTAGACTTGATTATGGCCGATCCACTGGGGCAGGTAAAGCAACTAAGAGTTAAGCTACTGTTATTGTTAGTCATTGTTTTCATTGCATTGGCTGCTTTGGTGCCGTTTGTGATTTCCAGCTTAAATGAACGTAATGCGCTAAATTCGCACATACAGTCGATCAAGAAGATCACCAGCGATATTATTTACTACGATGAAGTGCTGACCATGTCTTCACGTATGTTTACCTTCACTCAGGAAGAAAAATGGTCCAGACGGTATCTTAACATCGCTAACACTCTGGATCAGACGCTGTTAGAAGCTGAAGCATTGGACCCTATCATAGCGGATGCAATCGCTGCAACGGCTCAGGTAAACACTAAGCTGATTGAAATTGAATCAAAAGCATTTGCGCTTGCGCGAGCTGGGAAATTGGAGCTGGCGCAGCGTATTCTGCTGGATGATACCTACTTTGCGCTCAAATCTCAGTATCAGGCAACCGTGTTTAAAGCGCTTGATAACACCAGAGCAGTTAACGAAACTAACATGATCCGGCAAAATGAGTTTAAAACCCATGTTTTGCTCTTATCTTTGCTTGGGCTGGCACTGTTATTTATGGCGTTTATCGCGTACCTGTTCCGCCATAACAGGCAGGCCGACAGATATATGGGGGAATTACTAAAGTCACGCAATGACTCTATCGCTAAATTGAATGCCACCTCCAAGGATTTAGAGCAGGCCAGCAAGGCAAAATCCCAGTTACTTGCCAATATGTCTCATGAACTGAGAACACCGATCAATGGCCTGTATGGCGCACTGCAATTACTACGTAAAGAACCCCAGTCGAACGAAAGCGTATCGCTACTTGATACGGCAACTATGTGTAGCGAGATGCTGTCGACTTTGGTGAATGATATTTTAGATTTTACACAGATAGAAAAGGGTAAGTTGCAACTTGAGGTGCGTGAATTTGACTTGCGTAGAGTGAGCAAAACTGTTGAACATATTTTTCGTCAGGAGTGTGAGCAGAAAAAGCTCAGGTTTAATTGCGCATTTAACGTTGAACATCCGTTGAGACTGGGCGACGAGTTGCGACTTAAGCAAGTACTAGTCAATCTACTCAGTAATGCCGTTAAATTTACAGAGCGGGGGCGTATTTCGCTGTCTTTTACTGCTGCTTCAGATTCACAGTGGCTAGCCATTGTAATAAGTGACACAGGGGCGGGCATCAAAGAAGAGGTGCTTAGTAAGTTGTTTACTCATTTTGAACAGGGAGATGCTTCTGCAACCCGGCTTTACAGTGGTGTTGGACTGGGTCTGGCAATCGTCAAATCTTTGGTCGATGCGATGCACGGAACAATTAATATCACCAGTCAACCTGGAAGTGGCACCAGTGTCGAGCTGTCCTTGCCTTTGGCATTGCCTGAAAAAACCACGAAGGAGGCTGACGAAGAGGGTGAGTCAGAGCCACAAAAAACAGACGATGCCACTTTGTTACAAGGCTTATCCATTCTGATTGTAGAAGACAACGCTGTAAACCAGATTATCCTGCAGAAGATGCTGGTTAGTCAGGGGGCTAAAACGGCGCTGGCTGTGAACGGCCAGGAAGCAATAGATAAAATGAGCGCAGATATTCAGTTAATATTGATGGATATTCAAATGCCTGTGATGGGAGGCGTTGAGGCATTTCAGGAGATAAGGTCACAATGGCCAGTTGTTCCCGTGATTGCCGTGACTGCGAATGTGTTTGAGAGCGATATATCCCAGTATATCAGGTTAGGGTTTGACGGGGTGGTTGCAAAGCCCATATCGCAGTCGGTATTAACAGACACGATTCTGACCAATTGTGCCTAATCATTTATTTAAATCAATGAGTTTAGGTCAGATATGACCCAAAGGCAGCAGCAAAGTCCCCGAGGACAGGACTTTGCTGATAGCGCTTTAATTCTGTTTGCTTAGTTTTGTGATGATGATGTCACTGGCGTGCTCAACCAGATCTAACACCAGTTCAAACCCGTCTGTACCGCCGTAATATGGATCGGGCACTTCGTCTTGTTGCTGCTCGCCAAAGCGTAAAAAAAGCGCCAGTTTATGCTGGTACTGTTCAGGGCATCTGGACTGAAGATCTGCCAGGTTTTGCTCATCAGCGCACAAGATCAAATCAAAGTGTTCAAAGTCCTGTGACTGCACCTGTCTGGCTTTGACAGATGACAGGTCATACCCTCGTTTACGGGCGGCTGCTGCGCTGCGTTTGTCAGGTGGATTGCCCTGATGATAGGCGATGGTGCCCGCTGAGTCGACCTCCAGACTCAGACCTCGCTGGGCTGCAGTCTGTGCCAATACAGCCTCCATGGTAGGAGAGCGGCAAATGTTGCCCATGCAAACAACTAACACTTTGGCGGGCTTACTGAAAATTAGAGAGTCACTCATAGAGGGGTCCTTTTGCTGTAAGTCAGGGTTGCCTGATATAAGCAACCTCAGGAGACTCTCATCTTATCAGACTTTTTAAGTCGATTTTTGGTCGATATTACAGAGTCTCATGAGGCCCGAATACTTCATACAAAATACGTGATTCGTCTACCCCCAGAGAGAGCAATTGTTGCTTAATGTCAGCCATAAAAGGCGTCGGTCCGCATAGGTAGAACTCACCATTTCCAAGCGGCAGAGAGGTACTCAGTGGCGCTAACAACATGCGTCCTGTGTTGGATTTTTCTGAGATTGCACCGGTAGCCCCTTCTTCAATCCAGGTCCAGGTTGTCAGAGCGGGCAGACTACTGGCAGCCTGCGTAAGTTCTGTGCTAAAACTCAGTTGCGAGGGTGAGCGACAAGCATGCAGGAAATGCAGCTCCCCGGAGAAACTGCGCTCAGCCAGCGTGTGCAGCATGGCCATCATGGGAGTGATACCCACCCCGGCACTGATAAGTACTTTAGGCATCTCGGTGTGTTTAAGGACGAAATCTCCTGCCACAGGCATGATGTCAAGCTCAGCGCCTTCTGGCAGCGAGTGAAGAAAACCTGATACCAGATTGTCTCGTTTAACACTGATACGATAAGTGCGGCTATTTGACGCGTGAGACAGGGAATACTGGCGGATCTGTTGATGATGCTCTGCTGGAATGGAACAACAAATAGCCAGGTATTGTCCTGCCTGATAAGGCATTACAGCCTGCTCATCGCACGGAGCCAGATAAAAGCTTTTTACCAGCTCTGATTCCGTTACAATTTTGCTGATATAGAAACGACGTGTACCCCGCCAGCCGCCCCGCAATTGCTCGGCCTGTTGATAGATACCTTCCTCTTGTGTAATAAACAGATCGGCAAGGAAGGCGTAGGCCTCAGCCCAGGCTTTTTCTATGTCGGTATTGAATTGCTCAGGGAACTTTTCTCGTAAGGTTGCAAGCAGGTGTTCTCCGACAATGGGATAGTGATGTGGCGCAATCCCCAAACTGGCATGCTTGTGATTGATCCGGGCTATTGCACTGGTCAGTACTTCGGGCTGATCGATATAGGTTGCGTAGGCCGCCAGTGCATTGAACAGGGCGAACTGCTGTTTGCCCGAGCGTTGATTACTGAGATTAAAGACATCAAGTAATTCAGGGTTATGAGCGAACATACGCTGATAAAAATGCTCAGTGACTTCAACTCCGGCATCAGCCAGTAGTGGCAGAGATTGTTTAACCAGGGTGATTGTTCGTTGAGAAAGCATAAAAAACTCCTAATGGTGCCGCTCCACTCAGGAGCGGTAAAAATGACGCCAGATGGCGTGAAAAGCACGAGAATTAAAGGTATTAACCGCGACGACCATCCAGACGTTTGCGTACCAGTATGGGCGCATAAATAAAGGCGAACAGTGCGAAGCTGACAGACCAAATGAGTGCGCTGATTTGCCAGGCCAGATGCGGTCCGATATACGCAGGTAACAGGCTTCTGATCAGGGCGCTGATCAGGCACAGGATAAAAGCGACAGAAATGAGCGGATGAGGCGTTAAAGGGCGAGCAGTATGGCCAAGTGCTACCCGTGCCATCATGGCCAGGATCATCATCCCCATACCACCTATGGTAATCAGATGTAGTGCGTCTTTGGCCTGCCAGCTGCTACCCAGATAGGCCGCACCAAAACCAATCAGGCCCATTGCCATCAAAAGATAAGCCAAATACAAAGACCATAATAAGGGCACGGTAAACATGCGTGCCTGAAACCAAAAACTTGCCCGCAACACATGAAGTAAACCCGCCAGTATTAAAAGGTATCCGGGGACCAGGGGCTGTTGAAGAAAGTGGTGTGCAAAAAAAACGCACATCCCAAGTACAGAAACAAGCAATAGTGCCTTGTCCAGCCGGGGAGTGCGCTGTTGATGTGACAGCCCCAGACCGCGAGAAAGAAAGAAAGGCACGACGCGGCCGCCCAGTATACTGATCAGCAACGTAAAGCCGAGTACTGCCATCTGGCTGAGCAGGCCTGCCAGTTCATAAGCGTGCTGGTCCAGTACCACAATAAACACCATGTTCAGGGTTGCCAAAAGTGCAAGTACGGGTACAAACAAGTAGTTTTTACTGTTATGAACCTGCAGGACAACCCAGGTAAAGTGACAGATACTGATCAACCAAAATAAGCCCTGAAAGATTATCAGCCACAACAGTGGTTGTGCAGACCAGATCCCTGCTACTCTGGCACTGGCCCAAACCACGCATAGCCCAAGTAAAGGCCAGCTATTTAGGGTATTGACTCCGGTCCAGTTCCTGGCGGCGGTAAATAAAAAGCCGATGGCGATTGCACTGGCAAAGCCGAATAGCATCTCATGGGCGTGCCAGAGCGTCGCCGGGAAAGTGCCTGGCCAGCTCAAATAACCACTCAGAATTGCAAACCAGGCGATCATCGCCGCACAGGCCCACAGACTGCCAAGTAAAAATAACGGTCTGAATGCCAGCATGAGTAACGGCGTATGTTTTGGTTGATACCATTTTGCTGATTGCTGCACGGGCTCTTCAAGGTTAAGCAAGCTCATCAGCGCACCTCCTGACCAAGGTTGTATTGGCAAAAACAGCGAACGACGTAGCTCACTTTCAGGGTTGTTGCGAAAATAATGGTGCTGATGTGTGCGGCAATTTGTGTCGACAAGGACAAGTATTGGTCAAAGCTATAACTGGCCATAATGGCAAACATAAAGCCAATCAGGCTCAATAGCAGACATTGGTTGGCATAAGGAAGTGCACGGCGATAGTGTTTCATAATTACCCTTACAAGCTCAGTGAATCGAACTAACTGATACAGAGATACCTATAAGGGCACAAAACATGCCAATATTAATTTTGTTTAAAAACAATAAGATAAGTATTTTTCGTTGTATGGGCAAGTCAAAATGACCTACACTGTTGGAGTCTTAAAAACTTTTATAGGTCATTTTGACTTGGATCAGAGAACGCTATCACATTTACTCGGTATCAGTACTGAACTGACTCACCAACTTCCCAGGCTGGATGAAGGGGATTTAGGGGCATTTAGTCAGTCGCTTGTCCTCGCGCTCCAGAGTATCATAACGGCAGATGCCACAGCTGTGTTGCGGTGTGAGCAAGGTGTGGCTTATCCACTGGCGTGCTCAGGTCTCGCGCCCGAAGCCATGGGCAGACGGTTTGTAATAGAAGACCACCCAAGGCTGGCTGCAATCGCAGCGGCTAACCAGCCGCAGATTTTTGCAGCGGATTGTCAGCTGCCAGATCCTTATGATGGTTTACTGATGGCCAGAGCCGGTACTTTGCCTGTACATGCCTGTATGGGGTTCTCACTCTATCAGGGTGACTCCTTGCTTGGTATGGTCACCTTTGACAGTCTCACCCCGAGTGCATTTGAGCAAGTCGCAGTGCCTGTGTTGGGTATGTTGCAGTCTTTAGTGGCTGCACATTTTGCAACGGCACTGACCCTGTCCACGTTAGCCGAGCGGGCTCGTCATGGCATGGCAATGCTCAGAGAGATCAGCCATCAAAGTTATACTATGGTGGGTGAGAGTGCCGTTATGCAGCGACTAAAACAGGACATCGATTTGGTTGCTAACTCAGAGTTAAGCGTACTCATTCAGGGAGAAACAGGCACAGGTAAGGAGCTGGTTGCACGGCGTATTCATGAGCATTCGTCGCGTTGTCAGGGGCCATTTGTACAGGTTAACTGTGCCTCTTTGAGCGAAAATCTGGCTGAGAGTGAATTCTTTGGCCATCGAAAAGGGGCGTTTACCGGCGCAGACAGACACCGGGAAGGTAAGTTTCTGGTTGCCCATGGCGGCACCTTGTTTCTCGATGAAATTGGCGAACTCCCCTTGAGTATGCAAAGTAAATTACTCAGGGCGTTACAAAGTGGTGAAATCCAGCCGGTTGGTACAGACAAGCCGCAATATGTTGATGTGAGGATTGTGGCCGCAACGAACCGAAACTTGCGCCATGAGGTTGAGATGGGGCGCTTTCGTGCTGACTTGTATCACCGCTTAAGCGTGTTTCCAATACAAGTTCCTCCATTAAGAGAGCGTGCGCAGGATATCGCGTCGCTTGCCGGCTTTTTTGTTGAGCAACTGCGCAAAAAGCTGGGTGTGCGCCAGCTGGTTTTGTCTGATGCTTTTATGAATCAACTTAATCAGCATGACTGGCCGGGAAATGTGCGCGAACTCGAGCATGTGCTGAGCCGGGCTGCGTTGAAAGCTAAGCATGCAGCCTGGGACCAGGATATCGTACTGGTTGATGTCGTGCATGGTGTGCAACGCGAGAGTGACGCACCAGACCCGAATAGCGTCAGTAATGAGCGAGTATCTTTGCAGCTGTCCAAAGAGCAAACGTTAAAGGCGGCGACCGAGTCATTTCAGAAGCAACTGATCACAGCCAGACTACAAGCCAATGACCTCAACTGGGCTGCTACGGCACGCGAATTAGCCGTTGATCGGGCTAACCTGGTGCGCCTTGCAAAACGTTTGGGCATCAAAACGGTGAAAACGCTCAATTAAGCCGCTCAGCTTTTCTTGTTAAATTATAACAGGCTGAGGTGCTGGTGGCTTAGTGCCATTGCTGCGTTCATGCAATTAGAGTCGCAATTTACCTGAGCACGATGCAATAGCCGGGATTTGTCAAAATGAAGTATTCAAATAAATACTGTTATTCGCAATGAAAATTGTTCTTACTAAGCTTATAAGTTGTTTATTTTAAAAGGATATATCAAGAAATTTATTAGTTTTAATCGGTCTTGCTAAGTTGCAATTTTGTTCTAGGGTTATAGAGCGTCTAACTATTCCTTATTGAGGGGGCCCTATGCAGGGTAGCAAGCAAGTAATAGCAGCACTAAATCAGGTATTAACACTCGAGCTGACGTCCATTAACCAGTATTTTCTGCATGCACGCATGTGGAAAAACTGGGGCATTGAGGAGCTGAACGAGAAAGCTTATAAAAAATCAATAAAAGACATGAAACAGGCCGATGACTTAATCGAGCGGCTCTTATTTTTGGAAGGCCTGCCAAATCTTCAACACCTCGAAAAGCTTCGTATTGGTGAACACACAGAAGAAATGCTCAGTTGCGATATGGCGTTTGAAATGGAGCAGCTGCCAGTGTTACGCGGTGCGATTGAACTGTGTGAAAAAGAGCAAGACTATGTCAGTCGCGAGTTGCTCGAGGATATCCTTGAATATGAGGAAGAGTATGTTGACTGGCTTGAAACTCAGCAATTCCTCATCAAAAACTGCGGCATAGAAAACTATCTGCAATCGCAAATTGAGGAGTAAAACATGCAAGGTTCTCAAAAAGTAATCGATTTACTCAACAAGCAGCTGACCTTAGAATTATCGTCAATGGATCAGTATCTGGCTCATTCAAAAATGTACGAAGACTGGGGGCTATCAAGGTTGCACCATAAATTGGCGCATGAATACGAAGAAGAGCTGGATCACGCAAAACGCATTACAGAACGCATTCTGTTTTTAGAGGGCACACCAGATACCGCATCCAGAGCACCTATCAAAGTAGGTGAAAATGTGCAGGAAATGCTGGAAAACGACCTGGCCGCAGAGATCACCGTTAAGGACCATTTGAAAAAGGTCATCGCAGTGTGTGAAGAAGAGCAAGACTATGTATCTCGCGAAATGCTGGAGGCGCTGCTTGATGATACAGAAATGGATCACATCTATTGGCTGGAGCAGCATCTGGGGCTTATTAAGTTAGTGGGTCTGCCCAACTATATCCAGAGCCAGATGTCTGGTGGTGAGTCAACCTGATAAAATAATAGTAAATCACTTCAAAGGAGGCATCGCCTCCTTTTTTAATGTATGTGTCTGGTATCCGTAGGCTTGCCAAAGCAATAATTCGCATAGATACTTGCCGCCATCATGTATTAGCAAGATCACCGGTACGGAGAAACATAATGGAAAGACAGGTTGCCTGTTTGATTGAAGCATGCCAACAGTTGGGGTTAAAACACGAGTGCATTGATCGTGAGCAGAACCTGGTGCGGGTTTATTTTAATCACGGGGTTGAGTATTTTGAACTAAACAAAACTCCCTTTAACTCCGAATCTATTTACGGCATATGCAGGGATAAAATGCACTCTTATCAGGCTTTTAATCAAGCCGTGACTATGCCTGAAACTCTGTCTTTTCTGGACCCGAATGTACCACAGGAATACCGACATTATCTGGAATACCAAAGCATGGATGAAATCCTTGATGCCACAGAGGCCAAATTTGGCTATCCGGTGGTTGTGAAAAGCAACAGCGGGGCGTTGGGGATCAATGTGTATTTGTGTGACGATAGAGCATCGCTCAGTGTTGCTTATAATGAAATATTCAATGCCCAGTCGAAGCATTATGACTACCTGGCACTGGCACAGGCTTATGTTAAAAACAAAGCTGAGTACCGCCTTGTTTGTGGATTTGGAGAACCATTACTGGCCTACAAAAGAGGTATGGCTCAGACGTTTAATGTACGGTACTGGGAAAAGAATGAAGTGGCGACACTGAAACAGGATGAGGCCCTGCTCAAAACCTTGTTTGAGTTTGTTAAACCTGTCTTTGAGTTAGCTAATCTTGGGTTTGTTGGCTTTGACATTATCCTGGGCCAGGACGATTGTTTTTATCTGATTGAGCTGAATTCTTCGCCTAAGTTCAATCATCTGATTATAGATAATCCGGTACAGGGAACCGATGCTGTCACTGGCATGTACAAAAAAATGCTACAAAAGCTGAATAACCGACCAGCTTGAGGCTAAACTGGTGGTAACTCCATAATCTGGTGAAGCGACAATGAAATGGTTAAAGGACATTGATAGCAGTTTTGACAAGTTACTGACCGATTGTTATCAAAGGCGTGAAATGGAGATGGAACTCCATGTCAATAAACTCCGTTTTTATGGACTAATGGCTTTGTTTGTCACAGAGCTTGTTATTGGTTTATACAGTATTGGGTGGGATAGTACGCTGATAGCTGTTGACCTGGGTACACTTGCGATTGTTGCCTTGTGGTGTGCGCTGGTGATGCGCTGGGCAATGTCAGACAGTTATAAACCCTGGCTTAAGTACGTCTCTATCCTATTTGATTATGCGATCATTCTGGCGGTTTCTTTTGAAATTGAATCACTGGATTTGGTCAAACACCTGTTGCAGGATCTTCACAAAACCGAATTCGAACTCATGTTGGTGAGTGTGTTACTGTTGTTCAACATCATGAGTGCGTTCCGTCAGGGCAAATTAATTATCTACTTTTCCACTTTGTGCTGCCTGCTAACTGGAACTTTGGTACTGGAACACAGCCACACCGCGCGCGCTATCGAGATCCATGAACAAGTTATTATTGTTTGCTCCGGGTTTCTTGCCTGGTCATTGTCGAGCTATATTACGGGAACTTATACCAAATTGCGTCACCGAGAACGCTTGCTGCGTTACTTGCCTGAGCAGTTGGTGAAAGCGGTCGAGCGAGGGGAGGTGGACATTGAGCCCGGAGGCGAAAAACGGGATGTCACGGTGCTGATGGCTGATATTCGCGGGTTCACCAGAATGTGCGAGCAGCATGATCCGGAAGTGATAACACGATTGCTGAATCGTTATTTTTCACGCATGAGCAGCGTTATTTTTTCTCATCAGGGGATGATAGATAAATTTATCGGTGATGCCATTATGGCTGTGTTCGGCACCCCTCAGAAAGAAGAGAATAATGCGCGAAATGCAATAGAAGCGGCGCGCGAAATGTTAAAGGCTCTGAAGCAGTTAAACCAAGAGTTCAGTGCTGATGGTCTGCCGGAAATCAAGATTGGGATTGGTATTCATAGCGGCGATGCAATCGCTGGTAATGTAGGAAGCAGCAGCTGTATGGACTATACCGTCATCGGTGACACGGTAAATGTGGCAGCGCGCATTGAGAGCAAAACAAAGGAGTTGCAACATCCCATCTTAGTTAGTGAGCAAAGCGTTCAGCAGTCTAAGCTGACACAACTAAAGCGTGTTGCTATGGTTGAACTTAGTGGACGCAGTCAGCCCATCGAGGTGTATCATTATCCTGACTAAAAAAGATTAACACGGTGTTGCGCTAAGCAATCTTTTTGAAATAGTCTAACTTTAAATAATCAGGTACTTAACGCGCTTATGAATATGAAACGGACGCTGCTTGCTGTTTTTCTTTTCATTGTAACTTTCAGTGTGCTGGCCACTGCCGCCGAGCGGCCTGTGCTGTATATATATCACGACTCTGATTATAGCAGTCATAGCGAGTCGGCCGAAGCCATGAAAATGGGCTTTAATAGCGCGTTAAGTGAGCGTAATTTTGAGGTTCAGGGATTTCGGCTGCAGCTCCTTGAAAAGGACCACAGAGGCAACAGTAATCGCAGTTTACTGACCATGCGACGCTTTTTGCAAGATGAACGTGCTTTACTGGTGTTAGGTGGGTTACATTCGCCGCCTTATATAAAACATCGCGAGTTTATTAATCAACAGGGCATTCTACTCTTAGTACCCTGGGCAGCCGGTGGACCGGTAACACGTTACCCGGATGCTAACAATTGGGTGTTCAGGTTGTCTATTGATGACACCAAAGCCGGGTTGAGGCTGGTGGAATTCGCCAGACAAAAACAGTGTCGTTCGCCGCATATGCTACTAGAGCGCACGCCCTGGGGGAAATCAAATTATCAGACTATAACTCAGGCACTCGACGAGCCTGAGGCCCCCGTGACCTGGTTCAACTGGAATATGAAAATGAATGCCACCAAAATCATGCTACGAGAGATTGTCAGTAATGGGCATGACTGCGTGATTTTTGTGGGGAATGCACTGGAGGGCAAACAGTTGGTAAAGGCGGTTGGACAGGCGCCTGACACTCAGCGCCCTGCGATTATCAGTCACTGGGGCATAACGGGTGGTAACTTTTTCGCTCAGGTGGCTGATGAGTTGCGTGCCGGAATAGATTTACACTTTTTGCAAAGTTGTTTCTCATTTCAGCAACGGCCACATGCTGAATTTGTAGCCCGGGTGTGGCAACAGTTAACAACCGCTTACCCAGAAAAAATCGTTGATGGACAATTTATACAGTCTCCGGCCGGTTTTATCCATGGTTATGACTTGGGTCGACTGTTTTTGGCTTCGCTCGATCAAATCTCTCTGAGCGGCAACGTAAAACAAGACAGAGCCGCATTGCGTCGTGCACTTGAAAACCTCAAGCAACCAGTCCAGGGGTTGATCAAAGTCTACAAGCAACCGTTTTCGCCCTGGTCAGAGTCGCAACCCGATGCCCATGAAGCTCTGGGTCTGGAAGACATATGTATGGCCAGTTATAAAGCTGATGGCAGTATCAAGGTGCTAAAAAATCAATGAATAACAACGCTGAGAAGTCGCTATTTAAAATGAGCTCCGACAAGGCATTCTACGCATTTTTGTTGTGTAGCCTGATATTGTCCGTTTCTCTGAGCCTTGTGATGTTGAGTAACCACGCAGATACTGCCATTCGTCAGGTACAAACGGAAGTGCGTCAGACCGAGGCGCGTTTGGGCGTTAGCAACCTCGGTCAGTTTTTGCGTACCCGTCTGGTACTGCTCAAAGATCTGGCGCAATACCCGGTTTTGGCCAATGGGGTTATGGGCTCAGATATTTCCCGTGCTTCTTTGTCTGATTTCCTGGGGGAATATCGGATCCTCGGGAAAAAGGAACCGCTGTCCCTGTACAATGTCCTTGGCGAGCCGGTTTATCGCAGTGGTCAGGTGTCATTGGTACCTGGCGAAGAAGACGACTGGCTGGAATTGCTGTTGGATGGGCGATTATCGCATGCAGTGATTTTACAGCGTAATGCTCAGTTGTTTAGTTTTGTTATCGCGGTGCCTATAGAGTACAACGGATTTACTGAGGGCGTGTTAGTTGCTGAATTTGATGCTGATTTGGCTAACCTTCTGGCAATGGATCTGAGTAATCAGGCTCTGGCGGTCGAATTGTCCGGACAGTGGGTCGATCACAGTAATGCTGCTCCAAATGCGGAGTACGTTGTATTGCACAACACACAGATGCCTGGCACGGATATTCATGTCAGCCTGATGATAAGTCAGTCAACCATAGATGATAGTGTCTTTGCTTTTATTGTTGAGCTTGGCCAGGCAATTTTTATCGGTCTGTCATTGTCCTTTTTGTTGCTGCTGTTTTTTGGTCGTCAATTGCTCCTTAATCCATTTAAACGTTTGCAAACTTCTGAGCAAAGGATTAAAAAAAGCGAAGAGCGCTTCAAGCTGGCCATTGAAGGGAGCCATGACGGAATTTGGGATTGGGATATCGAAAGCGGAGATGTATTCTACTCGCCAAGATACAGAGAATTGCTGGGCTATAATCCATCTGATCATAAGGGGTTTCCTGACCGTTTTGAAGTGCTTGAACATCACTTACATCCAAAAGACAGAAGTGCGACGTTTTCTGCACTACAAGACCATTTGAATGGTAAAGGTGGGTTCGACGTAGAGTTTCGTTTGCGTACCCGACAAAACGATTACCGCTATTTTCGTTCAAAGGGCCTTGCCCTGCGTAATGAGTCAGGAAAAGCTATCCGCATGTCTGGCTCTCTCACTGACATTACAGATCAGAAAATGTACCAGGAAGCATTAAGCCAGGCAAAGGAACACAACGACCTGCTGGCATATGCAATAGAATCGTGTGATGTTGGCATTATCATTTCAGATGCCAAAGTACATGGGTTGCCGCTGACCTTCATTAACAGTGCCTTTACAACTATTACGGGTTATGGCGAAGAAGTATTGGGGACCAACTGTAAGTTTCTGCAGGGCAAGGATACGGCACAGGAAGCGGTGGACAGTATGGTTGAGGCCATTAACAACCGTAAAGCACATCGTACTGTGATCCTTAATTATACGAAGCTGGGCAAATCTTTTTGGAACAATCTACATATTGCGCCCGTAAGTAATGACCGGGGAGAGTTGGTTGCTTATGTCGGCATTATACAGGATATCTCTGAGGAAATAGCCCAAGAGAGAGCATTGGCAGATGCCAAAAGTCAGGCTGAGCAGGCAAGTCGGGCGAAAAGCGAATTCCTGGCATCAATGAGCCATGAGATACGTACTCCAATGAATGGGGTCCTTGGTATGCTTAATCTATTGCTGAGCAACGAATTGGATGAGCAACAAACGCACCGGGTTAAACTGGCCATGAGTAGCGCAAACTCACTCCTTAATCTGATCAATGACATACTGGACTTTTCAAAAGTCGATGCCGGAAAGCTGGAGCTTGAGATGCTCGACTTTGATTTACGAGGTATGTTTGAAGACTTTGCCGAGTCAGCAGCTTTGCAAGCACAGTGTAAAGGGCTTGAGCTCGTGCTGGATACACTGGACATTGAACAAAGCATGGCTAAAGGTGATCCAAGCCGGATCAGGCAAATTCTCGCCAACCTGGTAGGTAATGCAATTAAATTTACAGAGCAAGGTGAAGTCATTATTCAGGGCAAGCTGACCGAATTAGATAATAATGGCCTGTGCCTGGAGTGTGCCATCACAGATACCGGGATTGGCATCCCAAAAGCGAAAAGTGCAACTCTATTCGACTCTTTTTCTCAGGTTGACTCGTCAACAACGCGCAAATATGGCGGGACAGGCCTTGGTCTTGCGATTGTCAGAAAGCTGTGCCAGCTAATGGGAGGCGATGTCTGGGTTGAGAGTGTTGAGGGAGAAGGGAGCACGTTTAAGTTTCGGGTGTTGCTGGAGAAAAGCGCCCAGTCAAAGCAGATACTACCCGATCTGGATATGTCCAAGCTTGAGTTATTGGTGGTAGATGACAACCAGACCAATCGCACTGTTCTTGGGCAGCAGTTGCGGCATTGGGGCGCACAAGTCTTTGAATCTTCATCTGGTATAGCTGCATTGGCTGAGTGCGAGAAACGATTTCATGACGGACAGCGTAAAATGTTTGATATTGCGTTGCTGGATATGCAGATGCCCAATATGGATGGTGCACAGTTGGGCAAAACCATCAAAGAGGACAAGCGCTTTAAAGGAGTCAAGCTTATTATGATGACCTCAATCGGTCATCAGGGCGATGCGTCTTATTTCGCAGACTTAGGGTTCTCTGGGTACTTTCCTAAGCCTGCAACGACAGAAGATCTGTTCAATGCCCTGTCTGTGGTTGCAGATGACGGAGAGGCATTGGCAAATGCCAAACCGCTGGTAACTACGCATTACCTTAAGAGTATGAAAGATCCCCATCAGGATACGACAAGGGTGAAGTGGGCGCCAAAACCGCGTATCTTGTTGGCCGAGGATAATCAGGTCAATCAGATAGTAACGGTAAGCATGTTGCAGAAGCTGGACATTGAGTATGTTGATGTTGTGAGTGATGGTAACGAGGCACTACGCAACCTGAGAGAATATCAACATTCGGAGGGGTATTCACTGGTATTGATGGATTGTCAGATGCCAGAAATGGACGGTTTTCATGCGACCAAAGCCATTCGAAAAGGGCAGGCGGGTAAGTCAAATATGGATATTACCATAGTGGCACTTACGGCCAATGCCATGGTTGGCGATGAGAAAAAATGCCTTGAAGCCGGTATGAATGATTATCTGAGCAAACCAGTATCCATTGAGGCGCTGCTGAGCTGCCTGAAAAAGCACCTAAGCTATGAGCAGATCGTAGTCGAAGAATAATAAAAATATGCGGCCCATTGCCGCATTTGAGAGAGTAAACAAGGCTACGCTGAAGCCTTGATAATTTAATGACATAGCTCAAGCAAATGCGACAACCAGAACATAATGCTAATTGGGTTGACTATATACTGTTGGACTATTAATGAAGAGATTTAAAATATATACCTTTGCTTTGATTGCATTTTTAATGCTTCCCTTTGGTTACTTTCAAAAAGAAGCAATTGTTTGCGAACTGATCGGTGCTTCTCAATTTGATGAAGTGTCGCCAAACCTATATGTTGATCAAAGTATGAGTCATCTGCAGCAAGTTAACCTCGTCAATACTATTGAGGCTGCCGTAACAAGAGTTACCGATACCTATGGTGCACCAGCTTCAAACCCCAGAATTATTGCCACTGCTGATGCGAAATATGCAAAGTTTGGATTCAACCCGACAGGCATGCAGAGGTCCGGTTTTTTTAGAGAATGTATATTTCTAGGTCCGAAGGGCCTGAATACGGACGTTGTTGCCCATGAGCTTGTTCATGCCGAGGTCAGGCACCGAACAAATTTGATGGCTGAACTGACTCAAATACCAGCCTGGTTCATCGAAGGAACAGGGATCCGGGTAGACCATAGAGTACCATTTCTATTAGAAAACATAGATGTGACAAATGAGGATGTTACTAAGATTAAGTCGGTATTTTATCTCCGTGACTTCCCTAACACTCATGTCAAATACTATCAGGCTTCGTTCATAGCTGTTAAACCGATGAACCCAAAGAAGATGTACAGCGGCCTGGAAAGGTTGAATAATGGAGAGCAGTTTGAGGATGTTTTCAGCGAGCTGTTATAGTTGTTATCTGGATTTGAACTGCTCAACGTAGTAAAGGGTCCACGCCGTTATTATTCAGCGTAGAGTGTGTATGTTAAAAGCGTTACCAGAGAAGTATTATCTCTCCCACTTTCATGAATTGCAGGGATTTGTTTCAAAAACCAGCTTTCATCTTCTTACTTTATCACAGCAGGCTCTGTTCACTGAACTTGGGTCTCTTGATGAAGAGTGCCTGTGTTTATTGTTGCGTATTATCAATCGCAAACGTGTGTATGTCACCAGAGCACAGCTAAACTACGCAGAAATTAAGGACACAGATGCTGCCCTGAATGAGCTGCGTAGTAAAGGGCTGGTTCAAACAGCGCAAGATAAGGATGCTGATGTACTATTGGGGGAGTTGACTAAGGAGCAGTTACAGTCCATAGCGTCTGAGCTGATAGCGTCAGGCAAAGTGTCTTCCACACCCCCAACAAAATCTGCAAAAAAAGCACTATGGAATGAATTTGTTTACGCCCAATGCACTCACGTTGCGCTGGCAGATACCTCGGTATTTCGTGCTCACTTGTCAGCGCCAGTCAAAGCAGACTTTGAATACTGGTTGTTTTTATTCTTTGGTAAACTGGGCGGCACTTTGCAGCAGTTCTCGTTGCGCGATCTGGGTGTAATGCAAACACGTCAGGGCGTATCAACGGGTAATGCACACTTTTCCGAGTTGGCTGAGGCGCAAAGTGCCTATTTTTATGTTAGTCAAAGTAAACTCCTGAATAATCTGAGCTTAGACGACAAAGTGTTGCTAGCAACACGGATCTATCAAGAACAAGTACCAGCTGCAGAGGGACCGATGGCACAAACTAAGCGTGATGATTTGACGCATAAGCTGGCTTGTCAGTTGGACCGGGAAGAACCAGCACTTGCGACGGTGATGCTGAAGATCAGCAACCACCCAAAGGCACAGGAGAAGTATATTCGTGCTCTGTACGCAGCTGGGGACCATGATGCTTGCCTGACTCAGCTTGAAGAGGTGCTGGCTTGCCCACAAAACGAAGAGTTATTGATATTTGCCGAAGATTTTTCAGCGCTGAAATTCACCACCAAGCGTACCTCTGTATTGACAGACATGCTACGTCAAAGCGGCTCTCCTATCGCACTGGACGAAGCCTATGTTGGTTATCCTGAAATGGGGGCAATTGCCTGGTATCACCGCCAGGGTAGTAAAGCCTATCATGGAGAAAACCAGTTCTGGCGCATGCTATTTGTTTTGGTTTTTTGGCCAGCGCTTTACGAATCGACAACCGGTGCACCCAGCAATGAATTTGATTTAACGCCACGGAGCCTGAAATATAATCAATTTTATGAAGTACATAGCGATCATATTGAACAGATCCTTGGAAAAATTACAGATAATCAAAGTTTATTCGACTGGCTGCTGCGTCAGGCCAGTGCACATTTCGGTAAACCGAATCGATTGGTCTTCTGGCACAGGTCTACACTGGACCTGTTATTCATGGTGGCTCGGTTAATTCCCGTCACGGCCCTAAAAACACACCTGGTCGCCATGTGTAAAGATTTTAAAATGCTTAAAGATGGCTATCCTGACCTGGTATGCATTCATGGTAGCGATGTGTCATTTGTTGAGATAAAAGCTCCAGGAGATAGTCTTAGGCGTAATCAGCTGGTGACAATTAGGCGTCTGATTGAATCGGGTTTTAAGGTCGACATTCAGCAAGTGTGTTGGCAGATTGCACCACAACAGGCTTATGTTGTAATTGATGTGGAAACCACAGGAGGCAAAAAGGAGTTTGATCGTATTACAGAAATAGCGATGGTCAGGGTCGTTGATGGCAAAGTGGTAAAACGCTGGCAAAGCCTCATCAACCCAATGCGGCGGATCCCTAAATACATCACAGAGCTAACCGGCATTAGCAACGAAATGGTGGCGAATGCGCCCCTCTTTTCTGACGTTGCTCAGCAAGTCGAAGACTTTATGCAGGATGCCATTTTTGTCGCGCATAATGTCAACTTTGATATGGGGTTTGTTAAAGCTGAATTTGCCCGAATTGATCAAGTTTTTCAAAAGCCAAAACTATGTACCGTGCAGCTGGGCAGAAAATGGTTGCCAGGTTTGAAATCTTATGCACTAAACAAGGTCTGTGCAGAGCTGGGAATTACGTTGACTCAGCACCACAGAGCGATGGCTGACGCAGAGGCCACGGCACAGTTATTTATATTGATCAATGAAGTCAGACTGGAAAATCAAAAATAATGGCTCGATGAGCAGGCATTATGTGAGTGAGCTGTTAGTTCAACAGGGGCGATATGCGTGTTTTGTTTGTCGCCCGGTTCAAACGAGCGACAAAGACTAAATGTGATTAGTCACAGTTGTACCAGCGGTTTGTGAAAACACAATCACGGCCGTTGTAGCATGAGATCACACCAGTCTGACAATCATTTCGATTAGTTGGTGCGCAATCAAGGTAAGAAGGTTCATAACCGCCGCCTACATTAGGCGTTGCCTTGGCATTCAGCTGTTGGTTTGAAGATAAGGTTTTTAGTTTTTTCTTGTTTAGTGTAAATTTCATTTTCATTTCCTTTGTGATTTACAATTGCCTGAATAGGCCGTACCGAAAATAACAAATAAATGGCGAAAGTCAAAGGTCAGTATCAAAAATACTTAGTCAACACTTTACTCGATGTACTGTGGATATTGTCCGCCGTGCTACTTACATTTGTGCTCTTTCCGTGCCTGATTGCAGCCGCAATACCTGACTGGTCAATTGTTGCTTATCTGCTGCTAACCAGTGCCATTGTATTTGGTGTTTATGCAAAAGATAAAAAGTTATCAAAGCAAGGGACAGAGCGGATCTCTGAGCGACAGTTACTCTTGGTATCTGCCTTCTCATTGCATATTTCAACCCTGTTCTGTATGCAAATTGTAAAGCATAAAACCGCTAAACTATCATTCCTTTTAAAGCTTCTGATGCTCTTGTTCATTCAGGTTGTTGGGTTGCTAAGTATGCTAATACGGCTGTACATGTAGCGGGGGGGGGGGGGGGGGGGGGGGGGGGGGGGGGGGGGGGGGGGGGGGGGGGGGGGGGGGGGGGGGGGGGGGGGGGGGGGGGGGGGGGGGGG
>NZ_JBSWYM010000029.1:0-44207 GCF_056161105.1 Pseudoalteromonas sp. AWH4_217
GGCGGTGACGCACATTCACGGAGTGTCGCGCTATACAGCAAACCCTTTTGAACATTCTGAGTACCCCAAACGCAAAAGCCCCAGCCAAAAGACTGGGGCTTTTCAAAAGTTTAATTTAGTTAAAAACTAAAATTAAGCTTTCTTAGGACGAACCAGAACGTCTACCAAAGTCCAAGATTTTTTCTTAGAAATCGGCGCACATTCACGGATAGTCACAGTATCACCTGCTTGCGCAGTGTTGCTCTCATCGTGTGCGTGCAACTTAGTTGTACGCTTGATGAATTTACCGTAGATCGGGTGCTTAACCTGACGCTCGATAGCAACAACGATTGACTTGTCCATTTTGTCGCTAACTACACGACCTTGAAGAGTACGGATCTTATCGCTCATTATGCACCTGCCTTCTGGTTGATAACCGTTTTAACACGCGCAATATTGCGACGTACTTTTTTCAGCTCGTGAGTCTGAGCCAGCTGACCAGTGCTCGCTTGCATGCGCAGGTTGAACTGCTCACGCAGAAGCTCTAGAAGTTCAGCATTTAGCTCTTCTACGCTTTTGTCTTTAAGTTCGCTAGCTTTCATTTACATTACCGTCCGAGTTACAAAAGTGGTTTTGAAAGGTAATTTACGAGCAGCTAGGTTGAATGCTTCGCGAGCAAGCTCTTCTGAAACACCTTCCATCTCGTAAAGTACTTTACCAGGCTGAATTTCAGCAACCCAGTATTCAACAGAACCTTTACCTTTACCCATACGAACTTCAAGCGGCTTTTCTGTAATTGGCTTATCTGGGAACACACGGATCCAGATTTTACCTTGACGCTTGATGTGACGTGTCATAGCACGACGAGCTGCTTCGATTTGACGAGCAGTCATACGGCCACGGCCAGTCGCTTTCAAGCCGAAAGAACCGAAGCTAACTTTATTACCGCTAGTTGCAAGACCACGGTTGCGGCCTTTGTGCACTTTACGGAATTTTGTACGTTTTGGCTGTAACATTAGTCGCTACCTCTTACTTAGCACTTTTTTTAGCTTTCTTCGGAGCGCGCTTGGCTGGCTTCTCAGCTTCTTGTTTCAGTGGAAGACCACCGATAACTTCGCCTTTGAAGATCCAAACTTTAACACCGATGATACCGTAAGTGGTCAAAGCTTCAGAAGTTGCGTAGTCGATGTCAGCACGTAGAGTGTGTAGAGGTACACGACCTTCACGGTACCACTCAGAACGTGCGATTTCAGCACCGCCAAGACGGCCGCTAACTTCAACTTTGATACCCTTTGCACCCAGACGCATTGCGTTCTGTACCGCGCGCTTCATAGCACGACGGAACATTACACGACGCTCTAGCTGTGAAGAGATACCGTCAGCAACTAGTTGTGCATCAAGCTCTGGCTTACGTACTTCTGCGATGTTGATTTGCGCAGGTACACCAGCAAGCTTAGTTACAGCGTGGCGAAGCTTTTCAACATCTTCACCTTTTTTACCGATAACAACACCAGGACGAGCTGTGTGAATTGTTACACGGATAGATTTAGCTGGACGCTCAATAACGATTTTAGACACAGAAGCGTTTTTCAATTCCTTAGTAAGGTATTGACGCACTTTGTGATCACCAAAAAGCTGCTCAGAGAAATCTTTTGAATTCGCGTACCAGGTAGAAACCCAAGGTTTAGAGATACCTAGGCGAATACCAGTAGGATGAACTTTTTGTCCCATTACTTATATCTCCTAGCTATCTGAAACCACAACAGTGATGTGGCTTGAACGCTTAAGGATGCGGTCAGCGCGTCCTTTAGCACGTGGCATAATACGTTTCATTGTAGGACCTTCGTCTACAAATACTTTAGCCACTTTAAGCTCATCAATGTCAGCACCTTCGTTGTGCTCCGCGTTAGCGATAGCAGACTCAAGTACTTTCTTAACTAATACAGCCGCTTTCTTTGGGCTGTACGCTAGGATTTCTAGCGCGCGATCAACCGGAAGTCCGCGGATCTGATCTGCAACTAGACGTGCTTTTTGCGCCGAACCAGAGGCGAATTTGTGTTTAGCTAATGCTTCCATCATACCCTCCGATTAACGCTTTTTAGCTTTCTTATCCGCAGCGTGACCGCGGTAAGTACGTGTAGGTGCAAATTCACCTAGTTTGTGACCGATCATTTCGTCTGTAACGAATACAGGTACGTGCTGACGACCATTATGGACAGCGATGGTCAATCCGATCATGTTAGGGATGATCATTGAACGACGGCTCCAAGTCTTGATAGGCTTCTTGTCACCGCTTTCCAACGCCTTCTCTACCTTCTTCAGCAAGTGTAGGTCAATGAATGGACCCTTCTTGAGAGAACGTGGCATGGCAATTCCTCAACTATTACTTAGTACGACGACGTACGATAAATTTATCAGTACGCTTGTTCTTACGTGTCTTAGCACCTTTAGTCGGCTTACCCCATGGAGACACAGGGTGACGACCACCAGATGTACGACCTTCACCACCACCGTGTGGGTGGTCTACCGGGTTCATGGCAACACCACGAACTGTAGGACGAACACCACGCCAGCGAGTTGCACCAGCTTTACCTAGTGAACGTAGCATGTGTTCAGCGTTACCTACTTCACCGATAGTTGCGCGACAATCCGCTTCAACTTTACGCATTTCGCCTGAACGTAGACGTAGAGTCACGTACTGGCCTTCACGCGCTAGGATCTGTACATATGCACCAGCAGAACGGGCAATCTGAGCACCTTTACCAGGCTTAAGCTCAACATTGTGTACCGTTGTACCTACTGGGATGTTACGCATAGGCATTGCGTTACCAGCTTTGATTGGTGCATCAACACCAGACTGGATTGCATCACCCGCTTGAACACCTTTAGGTGCGATGATGTAACGACGCTCACCGTCTGCATATAATACAAGAGCGATGTTTGCGCTACGGTTAGGATCGTACTCTAGACGCTCAACTTTAGCTGGGATGCCATCTTTGGTGCGTTTAAAGTCGATTAAACGGTAGTGTTGCTTGTGACCACCACCGATGTGACGAACCGTGATACGACCGTTGTTGTTACGACCACCTGATTTAGAGTTTTTCTCTAATAGCGGAGCGTAAGGCTTACCCTTGTGCAGATCAGGGTTAACCACTTTAACGACGTGACGACGACCCGCAGAAGTTGGTTTACACTTTTGAAGTGCCATAATTCTAACTCCCCTTATTACTCGGCGCCGCCGACAAAGTCTAGCTCGCTGCCTTCTTTAAGAGTAACGTAGGCTTTCTTCCAGTCTGAACGACGGCCGAAACGCATGCCTGTACGCTTAGTTTTACCCTTAACATTTAGCGTGCGAACACCAGTTACTTCTACTTCGAAAAGCTTCTCAACAGCAGCTTTGATTTCTGCTTTGTTTGCATCTTTAACTACTTTGAAAACAATCGTGTTGTTCTCTTCAGCAGAGATGGTGCTTTTCTCAGAGATGTGTGGAGCAAGGATTACTTTTAAAAGACGTTCTTCACGGATCATGCTAGCGCCTCCTCAAGTTGCTTAACAGCAGCAGCAGTAATCAGTACCTTATCGAAAGCGATTAGGCTTACTGGGTCGATGCCAGCTACATCACGCGTGTCAACCTTGTACAGGTTACGTGCAGAAAGGAATAGATTCTCATCTACTTCTTCAGTCACGATTAGTACGTCTTTAAGCTCAAGCTCTTTCAGCTTAGCTACTAGTTCTTTAGTCTTTGGTGCTTCCAGACCAAATTCTTCAACAACTACCAGACGATCTTGACGAACAAGCTCAGAAAGAATGCTCTTGATCGCACCGCGATACATCTTACGGTTAACTTTTTGGCTGTGATCTTGCGGCTTAGCTGCAAAGCTCACACCACCGCTGCGCCAGATTGGGCTGCGGATTGTACCAGCACGTGCACGGCCAGTACCTTTTTGGCGGAATGGTTTTTTACCACCACCAGCAACTTCAGAACGTGTCTTCTGAGCTTTAGTACCCTGACGAGCACCTGCTGCGAAAGCAACAACTACTTGGTGTACTAATGCTTCGTTAAACTCACGTCCAAAAGTAGCTTCGGAAACTTCAAGCGCACCAGCGCCTTTAATTGCTAATTCCATCACTAAATCTCCAGGACTTAAGCTTTAACAGCTGGTTTAACGATAACGTCGCCGCCGATAGCGCCAGGTACTGCACCTTTAACTAAAAGCAGATTACGCTCAGCGTCAACACGTACTAGCTCTAGGTTCTGAGTAGTTGTTTGCACATTACCCATTTGACCAGCCATTTTCTTACCTTTAAACACCTTACCAGGTGATTGGTTTTGACCGATTGAACCAGGAGCACGGTGAGATAGAGAGTTACCGTGAGTAGCGTCTTGAGTGCTGAAATTCCAGCGCTTAACACCACCTTGGAAACCTTTACCTTTTGAAGTACCAGTAACGTCTACTTTGTTTACTTCGTTGAATAGCTCAACAGTAAGCTCAGCACCTACTTCAAACTCACCTTCACCGCCGTTAAGACGGAATTCCCACAGGCCGCGACCCGCTTCAACACCAGCTTTAGCGAAGTGACCCGCTTCTGGTTTGTTTACACGGCTTGCTTTTTTCTCGCCTGCAGTAACTTGAAGCGCGTTATAACCGTCTGTTGCGTCAGATTTGATCTGAGTAACACGGTTAGGAGTCGCTTCGATAACTGTCACAGGGATAGATACACCATCTTCAGTGAAGATGCGTGTCATACCCACTTTACGACCGACTAGACCTAATGCCATTTTCCTAAAACCTCTCTAATCTTTCGATTAACCCAGGCTGATTTGAACATCAACACCAGCAGCAAGGTCTAGGCGCATTAGAGCGTCTACAGTCTTGTCAGTTGGTTCTACGATGTCGATCAGACGTTTGTGGGTGCGGATTTCATACTGATCACGCGCGTCTTTGTTTACGTGCGGAGAGATCAATACAGTGAAACGTTCGAAGCGAGTAGGAAGTGGGATTGGACCACGTACCTGAGCGCCAGTGCGTTTCGCAGTTTCCACGATTTCCGCCGTTGATTGGTCAATCAAACGGTGGTCAAAAGCTTTTAGGCGAATACGAATGCGTTGATTTGACATTCTTAAACCTCAATTAAAAGAGCATTTAAAAAGAGCATAAAAAAACCCCCGAGGCCATCTCAAAATATAAGAGGTCGGTTGTTCTTCTATTTCTACCATTGAACTCCAAATCGGAGTTCCTGTTTACGTGCCTGAAATCCAGGCCTTTGTATGACTTTCTTGTGACGAATCACAGAAAGTTCGAGCATTATAATGACACTGGTGATAAATGCAACAATTATTGCAAAATTATTTGTCCTGCGCCGCGTCTGCACTGTAAGTGGCTCAAGGCGTCTATACTTTACGCAAGGGAATACATACATAGGCCTTGTCATTGTACTGACACAAATGGTCAGTCCAGTTAAAGCCTGTTATTCTATACAGCAAAAATACAAATCTGGTACCGCTATGCGCTTACTTTCTCAGGGGCTCAACCGAGTGGCCCAATGGACCAACTGCTTGCTGGTCAGGAGCAAACTGTTGCCGACAGATCCGGTCTCGCAGTTCGACCTGGATCCAAACTTGCCCACTTTTTATGTTGCCCGACTAAACTCTCGGGCCGATCTGGCTGCTTTGAATGCGATGTGTAAAAAGCTGGGACTGCCAAGCCCGATGCAGGATCAGGTGCTGGGAAATAAAACACTGCCGCGCTTTATCGGCATCAAGAACCCGACTCCGCTACTGAGTAAAACGCCAGGCCCAAGCCCGGCGATTGATCAGGGCAAAGCCATTTTCTCTGCTCTGCGCGCGCACCCGGACATCAAAGCACAAGTGATCCCGGTGACTGTATTATGGGGTCGTAATCCAGGTAAAGAAAAGCCTGGTTTAGGTACCCTGTTTAGCCATTCTTTGACCCCCAGCTGGTTACGTAAGGCCATGGTGGTGCTGTTTTCCGGCCGCGACAATTTGGTACGCTTTTCCGCACCCATCGCGTTGGATCAACTTATGACAGACAAAGCAGATGTCGACGAGTTGCCCCATAAATTACTGCGGGTGGCCCGGGTGCACTTTCACCGCCAGAAGCTGGCCGCAACAGGACCCAAGTTGCCCTCTCGCGAAGCCTTGTTCAACTCTCTGTTGGCTGCGCCGAGCATAAAAAGGGCCATTGCCGACGAAGCCAAGTCAAAAGGGCTAAGCCATGACGAAGCGCGGCTAAAAGCACTGGAATTGCTGGAAGAAGTCGCGGCTAATTATTCAGAAGCCATGGTCCGTGTCGGAGACCGCGTGCTGACCTGGCTGTGGAATAAACTCTATAATGGTATCGAAGTAAAAAATGCCGAACGCGTGCATGAGCTGGCCGACAAAGGTCATGAGATCATCTATGTGCCTTGTCATCGCAGCCACATGGACTATCTGCTGCTGACCTATGTGATCTACCATCAGGGTCTGGTGCCGCCACACATTGCAGCGGGCGTAAACCTCAACTTTTTCCCTGCAGGCGGTATTTTCCGCCGTTGTGGTGCATTTTTTATTCGCCGCTCCTTCGCCGGGAATAAACTCTACTCCGCCATCTTTAAAGAGTATCTGACCCAGTTGTTCATCAAAGGGTATTCAGTGAAGTTTTATACCGAAGGTGGCCGCAGTCGTACTGGTCGCTTATTACCACCCAAAACCGGTATGCTGGCCATGACTATGCAGTCAATGCTGCGCGGTATCGACCGCCCCATCTCCATTGTGCCCGTTTATATTGGCTATGAACATGTCATGGAGATCAATACCTATCTGAAGGAACTGGCGGGTAACAGTAAAAAGAATGAATCTGTCGCTGGTGTATTTAAAGCCATTAAAAACCTCAAAAACTATGGCCGTGGCTATCTGAACTTTGGTGAGCCTATACACCTGAATCAATATCTAAATGAACATCAGGCTGACTGGCGAGATGCCATAGGCCAGGATGAGGGCGCAAAACCACAGTGGCTGAACGGTCAGGTTGCGCTGGTCGCAGACCAAATCATGACCAACATTAATGCCAGTGCGGCACTGAACTCCATTAACCTGCTGGCCATGATACTGTTGTGTAATGAGCAGTTTGCACTGAGCAAACAGAAGCTGTTAGCTCAGTTACGCTTCTACCTCACCCTGCAAAGTCAGGCACCTTACAGTGCCAATGTGACCGCACCGGACGAAGACGCCGAGGCGCTGCTAAAGCATGCGCTGAAACTGGACAAATTCGATGTGCTGGAGGATGAGCTGGGTGAGATCATCACCATTAAGGAAAAAGAACGTACCCTGTTCAATTATTACCGCAACAACATTTTACACCTGTTTGCCGTACCCAGCGTGATTGCTCAGATGTTGTTTAACCGTTACAGCGTCACGGTTACTGAGTGCCAGGAGCGTCTAAGCACACTGTACCCACTCTTTGCCAAAGAGTGGTTTATGCATAATCTGCGTGAAGACTATATAACAGAAGTGCTGAACTGCTTCGCTCAGCAGGGTCTCATAGACTTTGATGGCCACCTCGCCACTACAGTGAAAGACAACAAGGCACTGGCACAACTGGAAATGCTCGGCAAAGTGATCCATCTGACACTGGAGCGCTATGCCATCAGTGTCAGCTTGCTACTGCGAGATCAAGGGATTGCTCGTGCTACGCTGGAGAGCGAAAGTGAGGTGCTGGCAAAACGACTGGGGACCTTACATGGCATTAAGAGCCCGGAGTTTTTTGACAAGAAAGTGCAGAGTAACCTGATTAGTGTGCTGCAGGCACAAGGCTTTATCGACATTTCTGATCAACAAAAAATCTCAGCGTTGCCCTCGCTCACAAAGCTGTCTGACCACCTCAATGATCTGCTGCCAGCCAGGATCTGGCAGTCCATCCGCGACACATTGTAAAGGACGAACTACCAACACGTCGGCGTCAGCGCGCTTCGCGCTGGCGCATCACCCCTTCCTGAATAGTCGACGCCACCAACTCCCCCTGACGATTGAAGAATTGGCCTCTAACCAGACCACGACCATTACTGGCACTGGGGCTGTCAACACTGTAGAGCAGCCACTCGTCCATGCGGAAAGGACGATGAAACCACATGGCATGATCTATGGTTGCAACTTGCATATTCTTCTGCATAAAGGATACGCCATGGGGCTGCAACGCCGTCGGTAAAAACTCAAAATCCGAGGCATACGCCAGCAAGTAGTTATGGATACGGCGATCATCGGGCATCTCGCCACTGGCTTTAAACCAGACATGACGCACAGGCTCCATCACTTCAGGCTGAAACGGGTTATGAAATTCCACCGGGCGCATTTCAATAGGCATCTGTTGCGTAAACTTGGCAACCAGTGGCTCAGGGATCAGATCGGCTTTGTCCTGATAAAACTCCAGCGATGACCGCAGCGCCTCGGGCCCGGGAACCTCAGGCATTTCAGACTGGTGTGATAGGCCTGGTTCATCTCCCTGGAAGGAGGCTGTCATATAGAAGATAGGCTTGCCGTACTGAATGGCGCTGACCCTGCGTGTACTGAAGCTGCGTCCGTCGCGAATATTCTCCACATCGTACACTATGGGTTTGCTGGCATCACCCGGGCGTAAAAAGTACGAGTGCAACGAATGAACATAACGCCCCTCTGGCAATGTATATTTAGCTGCCGACAACGCCTGACCCATTACCTGGCCGCCAAACACTTGCGGGAAGCCCAGATCCTGGCTCTGACCGCGGTAGATCCCCTGTTCAATTTCTTCCAGCTGAAGTAGCTCCAGCAACCCTTTTAATGCCTGACTCATTGCGCACCTCTTTCACTCGTAGCTGATCTCATAATTATACACTATTGTGCAAGTAAAGAGAGGCATCGCAAGTTAAATCAGGTGGTTAACCCTGAACGATAGACTGAGTACATAGCGGGTCAGGCAAGAGTGAGGTAAACTGGTTGCCCGCTTCCTCAGACAAGGTAATTGACATGGCATACTGGTTATTTAAAACCGAACCCGACGCATTTTCCATTGATGATCTGCATCAGGCCCCGGAGCAAAGTACCTTCTGGGAAGGGATCCGCAATTATCAGGCACGCAACTTTCTGCGCGACGACGTAAAAGTGGGCGATCAGGTCTTTATTTATCACTCAAGCTGTAAAGTCCCGGCCGTTGTGGGTATCGCCATAATAACTAAGGGCGCTGAGGTCGATCCCCATCAGTTTGACTTGAGCAGTGATTATTATGATGCCAAATCCAGCCAGGACAACCCACGCTGGGTCGGTGTAACACTGCGCTATGCGCAACATCTGACACGCCCTGTGACACTCAAGGCAATTAAAGCCGATGCTGCCATCACCGAACTGGCGCTGAAAAAAGCCGGCCGGCTATCTATTATGCCAGTCACCGAAGCGGAGTGGACACATATCTGCCGGCTTGGCGGGGCTGTGTAACACCGCCAGGCCAGCGCGCACTGGACTTCAGCGATGTTTTTTTTGTTTTCCCCCCTTGGGGATCATAGAGAAGTACAAGATCAACGCCAGCCAGGAAAACAGCAAAGTACCTATCAGCCAGCCATTTTTTTCATGGCCACGGGTGCGCTTGCTGCCTGCAACCAGCCCTATGGGCAGTAAATACAGGCAGAGCGCGCCCATCAGTAACATCAGTTCGTCGGTCATACTCGCTCCCAGTTCACCTCACTATGGAGCACCCGCTGCGGAGCTATGTAATGTAGTACATCTCCCCCTTTCAGTGCGTAGTCCAGAGGTGGGTTTAAATCCATATCACGACCACTGAGGTCGTGCGCCACCCCCAGCAAAGTCGCATTGTGATGCTCTTTAAAATACAAAAATAGCTGGCCAAAGGTCAGAGCACCCAATGACATCGGCAACTGCAAACTAAACTGAGTATCACCATGCAGAGTCGATAGCAGCTCTTCCTGAATACGACTGGACCCTGGGTCCTGCATCGAACGCACCAGGATCTCGGCAGACATGGCCGTCGAGCACTCGACATTACGGCAGTGCTGACGCAATAATTGCGCTTTAGTTTCATCGTTAAAATGGGCACTGATGTGCGCAGACGTTTTTACCAGTGGACTCAGTTTTAACGCCGTAGTAAAGGTCTGATCGTCATCCTGACCATCCACAATGATTTTGTCTGCATGAGCCAGTCCGGTGCGACTCAGTTGCTGATCATCGGTAAAACTTACCAGGCGAACAAAGTCGACCTCGGTGAAGCGCAACAGCGGGTGCTCCATCTCATCACACACCGCCAGCACGATGCGCCTGGCTATACGTTTGTTGTCAGCCAGTATATATTCGATCATGCGTTCCGTGCGTGTTGCATGCCAGCCGAAAATAATGATGTGATCGCTCAAATGTGAATAGTCTTTATCGCCCTTCATTGCTCGTTTTACCCAAATTGTAATTAGTTGCCCAACCTTACCCAGCAAAATACCAAACAGCGCCAGACCCAGCGGGATTTGAAATATGGCCACAACCCAGCGTCCCATATCGGTTGTGGCACTAAAGTCGCCATAACCGACGGTCGATGTGGTCACCACGTAATAATAGATATAAGTGCTGACGGGCAATAAGGCATGCTCCTGAGCGAACCATAATAGCGCCCAGGTTGCCCCCATATGCAACAGTGTCGCCAGACCAATCAAGGGCCAGCTGGCCTGATCAATATGCGCCTGCAATACCAACAGCAAGCGCTTAAATAACAAAGGCATTGTCCTTCCTATGTTCCAAGTCTCTGATTTACCATACTGAATAATCAGGATTATGCAACTGAGACAGGTCCTCGGCCATCTCCAGCCACCGGTCTTAATCCAACTCAACCTGCCAAAGCCCAAATAGTGTGCACAGAGAGTGTTAATTTATTTACTAATAAGTATATACTGAGAGAAGGTACATATCTTAGGATCGCTTTATGGCCGGAGTATTAGCATCCGTTGATCAACGCACACAATTGGTGGGAGAAAACCGCCTCGAATTACTGTTGTTCCATCTGCACAGCCGACACTTGTTTGCGCTCAATGTATTTAAGGTCAAAGAAGTCGTTAAACTGCCCCACCTGAATAAGATGCCAAATGCACATCCTAAGGTAGCCGGTGTAACCACCATACGGGGAGAGTCTATCCCAGTGATCGACTTACGCCAGGCGATCTGCATGCCGCACTGTGAATACGACAGCGACAGTAACCTGGTGATCACGGAATATAATCGCACCATTCAAGCGTTCCTGGTCGGTAAAGTCGACCAAATCGTCAACACCACCTGGTCTGATATTATGCCGCCACCACGCTCAGTTGGTCGCAACCACTATCTGACCGCACTGACCAAGCTCAAACGGGGCGATCAGGAACTGCTGGTTGAAATCATTGACGTAGAAAAAGTACTGGCCGAAATCATTGCGTACGACGTGGTGATCCCCGAAAATATTCTGGATAAAAACATCATCAATGAGTTCCAGGGACGAAAAATCTTGCATGTTGATGATTCTCCCACCGCTCGTCGCCAGGTTTCAGATACTCTGGCCCAGCTGGGCATTGAAGTACTGCCCGCCACCGATGGTCATGAAGCGTTAAAGCTATTGCAACACTGGGCCGACGAAGGCATCAATGTCGAACAGGAGCTGATGGCGGTGATCACCGATGCGGAGATGCCGGTCATGGATGGTTATCGGTTAACCTATGAGATCCGCAACGACAGTCGTCTGAAGAATCTCTATATCGTGCTCAATACCTCGCTCAGTGGCAGCTTCAACAAAGCCATGGTTGAAAAAGTAGGGTGTGATGTTTTTCTGTCAAAGTTCCAGCCGGACCGCCTGGTTGAGGAAATGCAGCGTCGACTAAAAGACGTGCTGAATCAGTAACTGTATATAAAAACAGGTAAAGAGAATTTAAAACCTCATATTTATCATTTGGTTAGTTTTAAAGGAGTGCAAAACACCCGCACCAAACTGGGCTTTGTGCCCTGCCCTAGGTATACTTTGCGCTGAATATAGACGATGGGCGCAAAGATGGACGTATCAGAATTACTTGACGGCTTAAACGACAAACAACGTGAAGCAGTGGCTGCACCGCTGCAAAATATGCTGGTATTGGCAGGCGCGGGCTCGGGTAAAACCCGGGTACTGGTGCACCGCATTGCCTGGCTGATGCAGGTTGAGCATGCCTCTCCCTACAGCATCTTTGCCGTCACCTTCACCAACAAAGCCGCTAAAGAGATGCGTACCCGGGTTGAAGAGACTTTGCAAAATCCGGTAGGCGGCATGTGGATCGGCACCTTCCATGGTCTGGCTCACCGTATTTTGCGCGCCCATCATCGTGAAGCCAAACTGCCCGAGTCATTTCAGATTTTAGATTCCGACGATCAGCTGAGAATGATCAAACGCCTGCTGAAATCGATGAACATCGATGATAAAAAGTGGCCACCCAAGCAGCTCAGTTGGTACATCAGTGCGCGTAAAGACGAAGGTCAGCGCCCTAAAGACATTACCGCCCATGACGTCAACGAACAACTGATGTTGCAGGTGTATACCGCCTATCAGGATGCCTGTGACCGCGCCGGATTAGTCGACTTTGCAGAGATCTTGCTACGCTGCTATGAAGTACTGCAACAACATCCCACTTTGCTGCGTCACTACCAGCAACGCTTCCGCCATATGCTGGTTGACGAATTCCAGGATACCAACAGCATTCAGTATTTATGGCTAAAACTGCTGGCAGGTAGCGACAGCAATATCATGATAGTCGGCGATGACGACCAGAGTATTTATGGCTGGCGGGGCGCACGCATTGAAAACATCAAACGCTTTTTGAGCGACTTTGACGCAGAAACCATTCGCCTGGAGCAGAACTATCGCTCCACCGGCACCATACTGAAAGCGTCCAACGCGCTGATCCAGAACAACGCCGAGCGTATGGGTAAGAGCCTGTGGACCGACGGTAATCAGGGTGAGCCGATTTCCGTGTATGCCGCGTTTAACGAACTGGATGAAGCGCGGTTTATGGTCGGTAAAGTAAAATCCTGGCTGCAGGGCGGCAACGCACTGAGCGACTGTGCTGTGCTTTATCGCAGCAATGCCCAGTCTCGGGTACTGGAAGAGGCTTTGTTACAGGAAGGCCTGAAGTATCGCATTTACGGCGGTATGCGCTTCTTCGAACGCCAGGAGATCAAAGATGCCCTGTCTTATCTGCGCCTGATCAGCAACCGCAATGATGATGCCGCGTTTGAACGGGTGATCAACACCCCGGCCCGTGGCATTGGCGACAAAACCCTGAGCCATATTCGTGATTGCGCCCGGGCAGAGTCGCTGCCGCTGTGGTATGCCGCCAAAGCCGTGCTGGAGCAAGGGCACCTGGCTGGCCGCGCCGCCACCGCCATTCGCCGTTTTATTGAACTGGTTGAGCAGCTCGACGACAAACTGATAGAACTCGAACTGGCCGAACAAGCCAAGACCACCATAGAGCAATCCGGTCTGCTGGCCATGTATCAGGCCGAAAAAGGTGAAAAAGGCCGTGCCCGGGTAGAAAACCTTGAGGAATTGATCAACGCCTGCGGTCAGTTTGAATTGCCTGTGGAAGAAGAGTTTACCTCGCCACTGCAAGGGTTTTTGGCGTATACCTCGCTGGAGTCTGGCGAAGGTCAGGCCGACGAACACGAAGATGCGGTGCAAATGATGACGCTGCACTCGGCCAAGGGCCTGGAGTTTCCACTGGTCTTTATGGTGGGCGTGGAAGAAGGCATGTTTCCGTCACAACAAAGCCATGAAGAATCCGGTCGCCTCGAAGAAGAGCGCCGCCTCTGTTACGTGGGCATGACCCGGGCAATGGAAAAGCTCTATATCAGTCATGCGGAAAGCCGTCGCCTCTATGGTCAGGAAAAATACCACAGCCCGTCGCGCTTTTTACGCGAGATCCCCGAAGACTGCCTGGAAGAAATTCGCATCAAGACGCAAGTATCTCGCCCGGCACCCAGCGGCCGCTTCAGCGGCTCGGTGAGCCATGCTGCCTTTGAAGACAGTGGTTTTACCCTCAGTCAACGGGTGTTACATGCTAAATTTGGTGCCGGCACAGTCATAAATTATGAGGGTAACGGCGCACAGTCTCGTATTCAGGTTAATTTCGATGACGTAGGCACCAAGTGGCTGGTGACCGCCTATGCCAGACTGCAACCACTCTAAGCTTGCGCGCCTGCTCACAAAACTTGCGCAGGCTCGGCATCGTCAGCTTTTGCTGATAAGCGGCGAACAGGACTGGACTTACAACGAAGTAAAGCGCTTGTTCCCCACCCTGGCTGATTCAGCGTTAGTGCTGAGTCAACATACACAACTGCCTGGCGCCTGCTGGCCTGAACACCTGCATCAGGTGCTGGGCCAGGAATATTCCTGCGTCGTTTACGACCTCTACAGCGGAGTGTTACCGAATAAGCTTGCAGCTGCCGCAGGCACAGTGCAAGCTGGTGGCCTGTTGATTTTGCTCGCCCCGGAATTATCTCAATGGCATAGCTGGTGCGATCCGGCATTGGCGCGCTGGCTATCTTATAACGAAACGGCGCAGTTCAGTCCTTATCTGCAGCGCTGGCAGCGCCTGCTAACCAGCAACTCAGTATGGCAGATCAGTCAATCACAGGGCGACTTACTACCACAGCACTATGACGCGCCGCAAGCGACGCTAGACACCAGTGAACAACAAAACACGCTTACTCAGCTGACAGCCCACTTAACGCAGCCTGCGCCCGGACCCGTGTTACTCAGCGCTGATCGTGGTCGGGGCAAATCCTC
This sequence comes from Pseudoalteromonas sp. AWH4_217, assembly GCF_056161105.1. Lineage (NCBI taxonomy): Bacteria > Pseudomonadati > Pseudomonadota > Gammaproteobacteria > Alteromonadales > Pseudoalteromonadaceae > Pseudoalteromonas > Pseudoalteromonas sp. AWH4_217. The sequence goes on from NZ_JBSWYM010000029.1 coordinate 14,784, forward strand.
GTTACTGGGCAAGCTGGCGGCCAGCCTGCCCGATCTGACCTTTATTCTGTGCGCGCAGCAGCGTCGTGCGGTACACAACAGCTTTGTTCATCTCGGCGCGGCACTGGATGAGCCAGTCAGCGATAAACTCAACCAGCTTGCAAACCTGCGCTTTATGCCACCCGATCAGCTTCTTGCACAACGCCCGAGCTGTGATGTGTTACTGGTTGATGAGGCCGCTGCGATCCCGGTCCCCATGCTGATGTCATTGTTGCGCGCTTACCCTAAAGTGGTGTTTTCCAGCACCCTGATTGGCTATGAAGGCAATGGCCGGGGTTATACGCTGCGTTTTGCCAGGCAACTTGAACACGCTCATCCGCAGCGTCTGAACTTGTCACTCAGTCAACCAATCCGCTACAGCGAAGGGGATCCGCTTGAAGCCCGTTTGCGCCAGCTGTTTGCCCTCGATTGTGACTATCAACAGCCCACGTCACCGTCGGCACCCTGTACATTCGAGTCATGCTCAGGCGCACAACTTGCAGCGGATGAAGACACCCTGTCTCAGGTTTTTGCTTTGCTGGTGCTGGCGCACTATCAAACTTCGGTGAACGATCTGCGCCAGCTGCTCGACAGCCCACATAACCGCTTGTACCTTGCCCGTCAGCAATGCAGCGTGGTGGCGGTGTGTTTGCTCAAGCTGGAAGGCGGCTTTGACGCCGCCCTCAGTCAGGACATAGCCGCAACAACACGTCGCCCGGCCGGGCATTTAATGGCACAACAGCTCGCTCAGCTCACTGGTAATCCGGAGCTGGCACAACGTCGTGGTGCCCGGGTGGTGCGCATTGCCGTGTCACCGCAGCAACAAGGACAGCTTATTGGCAGTCAGTTACTGCGCTTTGCAGAGCAGCAACTCACTAATCAGGTTGATTACTTTGGCAGCAGCTTTGGCTGTAATGTACAGCTGCTCAGGTTTTGGCAACATCATCAGTACCGGCCCGTTAAATTGGGATTTAAGCAAGATAAAGCCAGCGGTGAATTTGCACTGCTGGTGATTAAACCTCTTAATAAACATATCCAACTCGAACCACTTCAGCTATGGTTCAAACACCTGCTACTCAATCAGCTCAGCGAGTTATATCGTGATTTTCCCTGCACCTTGGTGACAGAGCTGTATAAAACACTCCCGCGCTATGCACCCGATACCCTCTTGTTAGCCCAGTTAAGCTACTTTACGAACAGTACGCCAGGTGAACAACAGATCGCAGCCCTGGTTACTGAGCTGCTTAAATGTCGACCCGATCTGCTGGACCGATTATCAGCCAGTTCCCAAGCCTTAGTGATTCGGCTATTATTACAACGTCACCCGCCAAAAGTATTAGAAGATGCTTTGAATTTGGCTACAAAAAAACAACGACAGACCGCCATGCGGTCACTTGTGACGGAAGTGCATGCTGAAATTAATCTCAACCCTGAGCTGTTGCATCGCCCTGCTGGGCAGCCCTGAGCTTATCGCCGATGAGGAGCTCAGGCTTGGCATGTCGGTCGCATTGAGCGGGCCCGCCAAAGATATTGGCCAACAACTCAGGCAAGGCGCAGATCTTTACTTTAATTATGCGAATGGCCGTGCGAATAAAACCCACCCTACTATCTCATTGGTGGTACTGGACGACGGCTATGAACCCAACCGCACTGTGGTCAATACGCGCTATTTAATTGAACAGCATCAGGTTATGGCGTTGTTTGGTAATATGGGCACGCCCACCGCTCATGCCATCCAGGCTATTCTGACGCACCATCAACTGCCTTTTCTGATGCCCTTTACTGGTGCGGACTTTCTGCGCCACGACACCCCTTTTCCGGTCTTTAATTGGCGCGCCAGTTATATGGATGAAGCCAGTGAACAAGTCACTTATCTGGTTGACGAACAGGGGCACAAGCACATTGCACTGTTGATCCAGGCTGACGAGTTTGGCCTGACCCTGGAAAAAAGCTTTCGCCGGGCCCTGGCAGATCGGAGCATGCAACCGACCGTGATCGCCCGGTTTCGGCGCAACAGTGCCGATATTAAAAAAGCACTCCAAGTTATCATGCACAGCGAGGCTACCGCTGTCGCCATGATTGGCACTTATCAACCGCTGTCGATATTCATAGACAAGGCGATGCATCGGGGCTTTAAGGGAACCTTTAGCGGAGTCTCCTTTACCTCGTCCAGAGCCTTGTTTGCCCAGCTCACCAGCAAACCTACCCTGATGATCAGTGAAGTCGTGCCAGCCCTTCAGGCTTGTCAGGCTGAATTATGCGATTTGTTCCGAACACTGGCGCACAGGCATGGGCTACAGACCAGTCCGCAGGTGTTTGAGGGCTTTCTCAATGCTGCCATTTTTACAGCAGCACTCAAGCATTGCCCGCGCCCGATAACCCGAGAGTGTCTGCCAGGTGCCTTGCAACAGGTGCTGACAGAGGATAAAGCGATCAGGTATATTTTTGGCCTCACAGAGAAAGAGAATAAACCCCGCGTGTATCGATCTTACTTTCAATAATGTCTATGCTTAGAGCATCAGGTAAACGTACAGAGGCAGACATGGATTTAATCAATTTTCGGGTAGGGAAAAAAACCATTTCACTAAAAATACTGGATATCCTGCTTACAGAGCGTTACGAAGGCAATCTCACCTCTTTGCCCAATGATAACCCCAGCTTTATGGGCGTGAAGGATTATATGGGTACACCGACGCCCATCTTTGATCTGGGTTTGATATTAAATAACCAGTCGTCCTACGATATTAACAAGTCTCTGGTCACTATGTTGCAGGAGCGGGAGCAAGATCAAAAAGCCTGGCTTGCTGAGCTGGAGCGCTGCATCTACAACGACCAGCCTTTTACCCAGGCCAAAGACCCTAAGCAATCTGCGTTTGGTAAATGGTACTACAGCTTTAAAACCGACAATGAAGACTTACGCACGCTATTGGCGCGCTTTGAGGAGCCCCATAATAAGCTTCATGCGCTCGCCGATAAGCTGCTCACCATCAATGCCAAGGGTGATAAAGATGAAGCCTTGCGATTGCTGGAAAAAGAAAAGGCGACCACCTTTATGAAGTTGATCCGCCTGTTTGAATCAGCCAGGGATCAAATCATCCTCGACCACAAACCCATCATTGTATTTACCACCCAGGACGGCCAGCGGCCACACATTGGCCTGCTGGTTGATCAGGTAGAAGACAATATTCACTGTGATGAGTCGGACATCAAGTCTCTGCATGAAATGACCAGTATGGGGTTTGAAATCGATCCGCAAACCCGCAAGATGATGAAAGGGCTGATTAAGCAAGGAGAGCAACATAGCCTGGTACTCGACCCCAGCGCCATCTTTCGTCCCGATCACTTGCAGCAATATGAACCGGAAGAAACCGAGGCCTATGGTTTGTTCTGAGCATTCAATACTGACAACCATGAATTGACCCGCATGGACGGTGTTAACACATTCGTTATAGCAATAAAAAACGCCGCAAATGCGGCGTTTTTTGTATTCGGCAAGTAAATAATTACTTGGCCTGACGGCTCGCGCGCTTACGCTCGCTTTCAGTCAGTAGCTTCTTACGAATACGGATGCTTTCTGGTGTTACTTCTACCAGCTCGTCATCATCGATAAACTCAAGTGCTTGCTCAAGTGTCATGATGATAGGCGGAACCAGGTTCTGTGCTTCGTCAGTACCCGATGCACGTACGTTGGTTAGCTGCTTGCCTTTCAGGGCGTTAACAGTCAGGTCGTTGTCACGTGCGTGAATACCGATGATCATACCTTCGTATACTTCAACACCGTGACCGATGAACAGCTTACCACGGTCTTGCAGGTTGAACAGGGCGTTGGTTAGCGCTTTACCCGCTGCATTTGCGATCAGTACACCGTTCTTACGTTGACCAATGTTACCGCCTTTGTGCGGGCCGTAGTGATCGAACGTGTGGTACATCAGACCTGAACCTGAAGTCAGTGTCATGAAATCAGTCTGGAAACCAATCAGGCCACGAGAAGGCATGATGAAGTCCATACGGATTCGGCCTTTACCATCTGGTGCCATGTCAGTCATTTCTGCTTTACGCAGGCCCAGTTGCTCCATAATAGCACCCTGGTGCTCTTCCTGTACGTCAACAGTCACCGTTTCATACGGTTCTTCCAGCTGACCATCTACTTCGCGCAGGATTACCTCTGGACGAGATACCGCCAGCTCGTAACCTTCACGACGCATGTTTTCAATCAGGATGCCCAAGTGCAGTTCACCACGGCCAGATACGCGGAAGCTGTCCGGGTTGTCGGTTTCTTCAACGCGCAGTGCAACGTTGTGTACCAGTTCAGCCTGAAGACGCTCAAGGATGTTACGTGAAGTAACGAATTTACCTTCCTGACCAGAGAACGGAGACGTGTTTACAGAGAACGTCATGGTTACGGTAGGCTCGTCAACAGACAGCGCCGGCAGGGCTTCAACGGCATTGACATCACACACAGTATCAGAGATTTTCAGCTCACCCAGACCTGTGATAGCGATGATGTCGCCAGCCTGCGCTTCTTGTGCTTCATGACGATCCAGACCCAGATAAGTCAGTACCTGACCTACTTTACCGTTACGTGTTGAGCCATCGGCACCAACGATAGTAACCTGCTGGTTAACTTTCACTGTACCACGCTTGATACGGCCTACACCGATTACGCCGATGTAAGAGTTGTAGTCCAGCTGAGAGATCTGCATCTGGAACGCGCCTTCTGGATCTGCGTCTGGCTTTTCTACCTGCTCAACAATGGCCTCAAACATAGGTTGCATGTTGTCTGACGGCTCGTCCAGGTCCAAGGTCGCCCAACCGTTAATCGCTGATGCGTAGATAACCTGGAAGTCCAGCTGTTCGTCAGTCGCGCCTAGGTTGTCGAACAGGTCAAATACCTGATCCATTACCCAGTCAGGACGTGCGCCTGGCTTGTCGATCTTGTTGATAACAACGATAGGCTTCAGACCCAGCGCGAATGCTTTTTGCGTTACGAAACGCGTTTGCGGCATCGGACCTTCCTGGGCATCAACCAGTAGCAATACTGAGTCAACCATTGAAAGTACACGCTCTACCTCACCACCAAAGTCGGCGTGTCCCGGGGTGTCTACGATATTGATGTGGTAATCGTTCCACTCGATGGCAGTGTTTTTCGCCAGGATGGTGATGCCACGCTCTTTTTCAATATCATTCGAGTCCATGACACGCTCTTCGTTGCCACCGCGTGTCTCTAATGTGCCAGATTGTTCTAGCAGCTTATCGACTAGGGTAGTTTTACCATGGTCAACGTGCGCGATGATCGCGATATTTCTTAACTTTTCAATGCTCATATTTTTACTCAGAGAAGTTGGCCCTCAGTGATCCTAGTCGAATCGCGCAAAAATGCGCACCTAAGATGCCGATCCACAATTAAAGGTCGCGTATTATCCCCTAATAATGTGACAGATGAAAGTTTATCCAGCTTTTTTTTACAGCCCAACCCGTGAAATAACTAAAGTCTGCTGTTTTATCGCTCCACAGTCACAGCCATGTGCTACATTGAAACCATTGCGCAGCGCACCAGGGTGGTGCGAATTCCAATATCAAGGCGCACCAACTTGGTGCATATTGAGGTTCCATATGTTACAGGTAAAAATAACCTATTGATTAATAATGCATTATAAAAACTGGCACGAATAACGCTTAGTAGTGCGCAAATGCAGAGCACTGCAACAAAAAATAACCCTACGAGTCGGAGGACACATGTCACAATCGGTTTTAGACCTTATTAAAGAACACGACGTTAAATTCGTTGATTTACGTTTCACGGATACCAAAGGTAAAGAGCAACACGTTTCTATTCCTCATCACCAGGCCGATGAAGACTTCTTTGAAGACGGCAAGATGTTCGACGGCTCGTCTATCGCAGGCTGGAAAGGCATTAACGAATCAGACATGGTACTGATGCCAGACGCCTCTACCGCTAAACTAGACCCTTTCTCAGAAGAAACCACGCTGATCGTACGTTGTGACGTACTTGAGCCATCAACCATGCAAGGTTACGAGCGTGACCCACGCTCTGTTGCTAAGCGTGCAGAAGACTACATGCGCTCTACTGGTATTGCTGACACAGTATTATTCGGTCCTGAGCCTGAGTTTTTCCTGTTTGACGACGTGAAGTTCAAAACAGACATGTCTGGCTCTATGTACAAAATTGATGCCCAGGAAGCGAGCTGGAACTCAGATAAAAGCTACGAAGAAGGCAACATGGGCCACCGTCCGGGCGTAAAAGGCGGTTACTTCCCGGTTGCACCGGTTGATTCATCAGGTGACTGGCGTAGTGCGACTTGTCTGGTACTAGAAGAAATGGGTCAGGTTGTTGAAGCACACCACCACGAAGTAGCAACTGCCGGTCAGAACGAGATCGCAACACGCTTCAATACTATGGTGATCAAGGCTGACGAAATTCAGGAAATGAAATACGTTATCCATAACATGGCGCACCTGTATGGCAAAACAGCGACCTTTATGCCTAAGCCTGTGGTTGGCGACAACGGCTCTGGTATGCACTGTCACCAGTCACTGGGTAAAGATGGCAAAAACATCTTCGCAGGCGACAAGTACGGCGGTCTGTCTGAAGAAGCGCTTTACTATATCGGTGGTATTATCAAGCACGCTAAAGCCATCAACGCATTTGCAAACGCTTCTACCAACTCGTACAAGCGTCTGGTACCTGGCTTCGAAGCACCTGTTATGCTGGCTTACTCAGCACGTAACCGTTCAGCGTCTATCCGCATCCCGGTTGTACCGTCTGAAAAAGCACGTCGTATTGAAGTACGCTTCCCGGATCCTACTGCAAACCCTTACCTGGCGTTCTCTGCCATGCTAATGGCGGGCCTTGATGGAATCAAAAACAAGATCCACCCTGGCGATGCGATGGACAAAGACCTTTATGACCTGCCAGCGGAAGAAGCGGCTGAGATCCCAACGGTAGCCTCTTCACTGCAAGAAGCGCTGGATTCTCTGGACGCAGATCGCGAATTCCTGACTCAGGGCGGGGTATTCACTGACGACCTGATCGACGCGTATATTGCATTGAAATCTCAGGAAGTCGAAAAGCTGAACATGACAACTCACCCGGTTGAGTTCGAAATGTACTACAGCGTATAAGCTGATTTTCGGTGTTCTGGTGTGTACAGGCTGATAAGGCTTGTACACTGCGCAATCCGGAATGCTTAATTAAGCCATATTCGCTCACTGAGTAGTCTGCTGCTCGGTTAAAGAACAGGCTGACTCTGCGCTCTTAAATCATATGTGTTCTCAAGCCCGCATTGCGGGCTTTTTTCATCCTGCCGCCATGGTAAATTGACACTAAAAGCACTAAAGTTATAGCTGGTCATGTGCGTCTTTTAAGCAAGGTGAAATCGTGTTGCGGCTTTATTGGATCATTCTCTGTTTAGTGTACAGCGGCAGTGCTGTCTCGGATCAAAAAGTCTACCGCTGGAAAGACAAGAACGGCAACTGGGTCTATTCGGATGTACCCAAGAAGGGCTCTGAAAAAGTCAAACTGAGCACCAATATGCTCACTATGCCCGCCACAGATACCAGTATTCTGACACCCACCCAGACAACACCTACCGTAACCTATCAAGCGAAAATAACCGCGCCCAGCGACCAACAAACGCTGCGTGAAAACAGCGGCAGCGTTTATGTGAACGGCTTAGTGACGCCCCGTTTTGCAAGTGGGTTTCAGGTGCAACTCTTTCTGAATGGAAAAGCAACAGGCCCGAAACAAACCACCGCATCTTTTGCGTTACGAGATGTGCCCAGGGGGGAACATAAATTGCAAATGAAAGTCTTTAATGACAAAGGCATGCTGGTTGCCCAAAGTGCAGTAACCACCTTTTTCCTGCATCGCGCCAGCCTGCTTAACCGTTGATTATAATAACAGGTGTGCTAATCTGCAGTGCACCAACTTGGTGCAAGGCGACCCAATATGGCACAACCCTCCTCTGAACTAATACACGAGTTATGGCAAAATTTATCAACCGCGGTGATCTTATTGACCGAAGATCTGACCATTTATTTTGCCAACAACAGCGCCAGTGAACTGCTGGGGCTAGGCAATAAGCGGCTGCTGAACCAACCTTTCGAAACCATTTTTCATCACCACATGATCGACATGAAGCGGCTGCAACGATATGTCCTGGACGATGGAGTCGACTGTCAACAACATAAGGTTGACGTGGTCTTCATCGACAATCGCGCCAGCACACTGAACCTGTTCGCACGCCGCTTTATGCTCCGGGATCGTGCGTTTATTCAACTGGAATGTCGCCGAATTGACGAAGAGCTGCGCTTTGACCAGGCGTTTAATCAGGCGCACCAATATCAGGCTGCCAGAAACCTGATCCGAGGGCTGGCGCATGAGATAAAAAATCCATTAGGAGGGATCAGAGGAGCGGCGCAATTATTGCAGTATGAAGTTCAGCAGGAAGAGCGGGACGAGTGCGCCGAGCTGATCATCGAACAAGCCGACCGCCTGACCGAACTGGTCGACCGTTTGCTGGGGCCCAATGAATTACCCAGAAAGGAGCCCTGTAATGTCCACCGTATGCTGGAGTCGGTGCTCCGCCTCAGCGAACTCGACGGCGCACCGGGGATCCGATTGGTCAAAGATTATGACCCCAGTATTCCGGATGTGGTTATGGATGAAGCAAAAATCCAACAGGTGGTTTTAAACATTGTTCGCAATGCACAACAGGCACTGGGTGAGCAAGGTGAGATAAAAGTCTCCACTCGGATCCGCCATCGCATCAGGCGTGGAAAGCAGTTAATGAAAAAAGCGCTACAGATCCGAGTGACAGACAATGGCCCGGGTATTGCGCAAGAAATGCAGGCAACCCTGTTCTACCCTATGGTGACCAATAAAGAAGGTGGATCGGGACTAGGCTTATCCATTGCACAAACCCTGGTTGAACAGCACCATGGCTTTATTGATTGTGACAGCTGGCCCGGACATACGGAGTTTGCTATCTACCTGCCCTTTGACGCATAAACGCATCGCAAACAAAGATGCGCTGGTAACTAATTATGAGAAGTGGGATCACACAATGAAAAATGTTTGGCTTGTCGATGATGACGCCTCTATACGCTTTGTCCTGGAAAAAGCGCTGGCCCGTGCGGACTTTCAAACCGAAAGTTTCTCCAATGGCCAGGATGTGCTCACCGCCCTGACCTATGATCAACCCGCTGTGCTGATCTCAGACGTCAGGATGCCAGGCATAGACGGTATGGCACTGCTCGAAGAAATAGCCGAACAATACCCGAACCTGCCGGTCATCATAATGACCGCCCATTCCGATCTGGATTCCGCCGTCAACGCCTTCCAAAAAGGGGCCTTTGAGTATCTGGCCAAGCCATTCGATCTCGATGAAGCGGTCTCTCTGGTTGAGCGCGCTTATCAGGCAAGTTCACAAAATAATAAAGCCAGACGACCCAGCAGCAATGCCAAGCAACCCGACATCATTGGTGAAGCACCGGCCATGCAGGAAGTTTTCCGCGCCATAGGTAAATTGTCCGTCTCCAGCATGAGCGTGCTGATTAACGGTGAATCCGGCACAGGAAAGGAGCTGGTAGCAGGTGCTTTACACAATCATAGCCCGCGCAAAGAACAACCATTTATCGCTCTCAACATGGCCGCCATTCCTAAAGATTTGGTCGAATCTGAACTGTTTGGCCACGAAAAAGGCGCCTTTACCGGTGCTGACAGCATTCGCCGTGGACGGTTTGAGCAAGCTAATGGCGGCACGCTGTTTCTGGATGAGATAGGTGATATGCCACTGGATGTGCAAACCCGGTTATTGCGGGTGCTGGCTGATGGTGAGTTTTATCGTGTCGGTGGTCACCACAGTGTGAAAGTGGATGTGCGGATCATTGCAGCAACACACCAGGATCTGGAGCGTCTGGTTGAACAAGGGGAATTTCGTGAGGACTTGTTCCATCGCCTGAATGTTGTCAGGCTGAAGCTCCCTCCGCTGCGAGAGCGCCGTGAAGACATTGCCAAATTGAGCGAGAACTTTTTAGCTCGCAGTGCAAAAGAGTTGAAGGTACCGAGTAAGGTATTGACCCAAGAGGCGCTTAGCGTCATGCAGGCGTTTCACTGGCCCGGTAATGTTCGCCAGCTTGAAAACAGCTGCCGCTGGCTAACTGTGATGGCACCAGGCGATGTTATCAATGTCGCTGACCTGCCTGAAGAACTGAACCAACCTGTACAACTTAGCTCGACAGATGCCGTTGAAGGTGACTGGCTGGATGCCTTTCAGCATTGGCTGGAGCAAGAGCTGCACCAGGGAAAGGAAGACATTTGGCCTCAGGTTCAGGCACAACTCGAAACCAGATTGATAAAAACAGCACTGGCCGTGTGTCATGGCCACAAACAAGAAGCCGCCCTGAAAATCGGCTGGGGACGCAATACCCTGACGAGAAAGCTGAAAGAGCGCAACTTTACCTGAGTGTGCTGGTAGCTGTATGAAAAAACATCACTTGTTCCTGAAAGCTGGAAACCGTACTTTTAATACGTGCCTCGGCACATAAAAAGAACGAAATACAACATTTAAGGAACGACTATGAAAATCAGATTACAGAAAAAATCGCTCAAACGCTTGGACAACAAAACGCCACTGGCTCAGGAGCTGACCCCACAGGCCGCTGGTGGTATGTATGCCAGCTCACCTTACAACCCCGGATGTATGACCTACAAGGGGCTGACTTGTCCAACCTCTCCGTATGATCCGGGCTGCTAAATACGTGCCCGACTGCCGAGCGAAAGCCCGGCAGTTTCTGCATCGGCTGCTACCTTGACCCCACAGTAAAAAGCAAGCACTATGCAGTCATATAGATCCGAACTTGCTGTATATTATGAAACTACTGGAGCATATTCCACTGATCAAACAGTTGGAAATTCTCAACAGACTGGCCTTCTTTAAAGAGTTTACCCTGTCTGAACGTCAGGTACTGCTGGAGTCCTTTAGTCACCTGTATCTGGTCAGTAAAGACAGGCATGCATTTCGGCGCTTTGACAAAGATAATCGACTCTACATTGTGCTCAGCGGTGAGTTGTCAATCTACACTCAGGATCAGCATCACGCGATTGGCAAAGTCGGTCCGGGTGAATTCCTCGGAGAAGGGGCGTTCATTACCCATAGGGAGCGCAGCACCAGTGCGCAGGCAACCAAAGACACCATTTTACTGGCAATCACACCCGATGCACTGACCCGACTGCCCAATGTGATCAGAGAAAAAATCAAAGATAAGATCATAGATGGAATGAGCGCGCGGATCAGTCAACTCAACCATTATATTGAAGATCATTTATAGCGGATCAAAAAAGGCGCCGGAGGGCGCCTTTTCAGTGTTACTGTGCCAGTAACGTTTCGAAGTGTCCGAACAAAATGTCCAGCTCTTCGATGGTGTTGTAGTGCATACACCCAATACGCACCACACCGCCACTCTCCATCACACCCAGCTGCTCACATAAGCCCTGCGCGTAGAAGTTACCATCCCACACACAAATATGCTGCTTGCCCAGGTATTCAGACACCGCTCGCGGCGCAATGCCCTCAAAGGTCAATGCAAAGGTCGGTGTGCGCTCTGCCAGGCGAGTGGTGTCCGAGATACCAAACAAGCGGATCTGCGGGAATGCCTGCAAGCGTGACAAAAAGTGCGCACTCAACGCCATTTCATGGGCTTTGGTATTGGCAAAAGCCACGCCTAACCGCTCACGTCGTGGGGTATCTTCAGGTAGTCCGCTCAATGATGCAATGTAGTCGATGGCGGCGACAACGCCAGCCAGACCTTCAAAGCTCTGTGTTCCAGTTTCCCAGCGCCCTGGCACCACGTCTTTGGCCGGTTCAACTTTGTAAGGCGTAAAGCCGGCAAGGTGTGCCATTTTACCGTAAACCACGCCCACATGAGGGCCGAAAAACTTATACACAGAACAGGCCAGGAAATCACAATCCAGCGCCTGTACATCGATAAGTTCATGGGGCGCATAATGTACCGCATCCACATACACTAAGGCACCAAATTGGTGCGCCAGCTCAACTATCTGTTTAATGTCGTTAATAGAGCCTGTCGTGTTAGATGCATAGGTCACCGCCACCAGCTTAGTCTTGTTGCTAAGCAAACTGCGGAAGTGATCCATATCCAGCGTACAATCGGCCTCATTCACTTTAACCGCATGGACACTGGCGCCCTTGTCTTCGGCAGCCTGACGCCATGATGACACGTTCGAGAAATGATCGGCGTTAGTGACAATCACTTCATCACCCGGCTGCCAGTCGCGAGAGATGGCACGGCTGAAGCTAAAGGTCAGGCTGGTCATGTTAGCACCAAACACAATCTGCTCTTTGGCCGGAGCGTTAAGCAGATCTGCCACAGCCTGGCGAGCATTATTCATCAGCTCAACAGTCTTATCGCTGGAGAAAAACGCCCCGCCGAGGTTTGAGTTAAAGTAACCCAGATAAGCAGACATAGCACTCAAGACCGACTGAGGAACTTGTGAGCCACCCGGACCATCGAGGAAAATAGGTGAATGACCTGCCACTTGCTGCATTAGCGCAGGAAACTGACGACGCACTTGATTCAGGTTCATAGCAGCCTCTTACGCGGTAAACACGAAGCAGTCCAGGTATCCTGTCTGCGTTGCATCCAACTTATTCATTGGTGTCGCGTTGTGCCACACCTCACGGTCATTGACCAAAGCGAACAGGCCATCTTTGATTTCCATCTTGAAGCATGGCTCTGCCTCTTTGTGTTCATACACCAGCAACTCACCACCGGCGATATTTTCGTGAGAGACGCCACACACACAGACATGGTCAAAGCCGTCCTGATGCACGCCTTCCGGTGCAGGCGGCGTATCGCTTTCAATGGCCAGCATGCGGAATTGGTGTACTTCGATATCACGCTCATCGCTGATACCTGTCATAGCTTTAAACTCATTCAGCAGGTGTTTAAAACCGTCACTGTGGATCAGCTCATCTTCCAGGTTTTCATACACGCGCTCAACATTACCCTGAAAGGTATTGATTGAGTCGTCCTGGACAAAGGCTTTGGTCGGCTGCAATGCCACCTCGCCACCGGCGAATTTCAATACAGAGTAACGGCGTTTTCTGAATGCGCCGTCTGCATACGGGTTATCTGGCAGACGGTTAAACGAAGGTTTAACGGCATCGATCTGCGCTTGTTGAATAAAACGAAGTTGTAGCAAATTCTGGTTGTTTACTGCGGTCATTTTGCTCTCGCCTAGGGATGACAATTTGGCGGTGATCTTAATCCATTTTTGAGGAAATTGTGATTTTGAATCTGTCTATTTAGTCGGTTTAAAAGAATAATTAGCCTTCTTTTTGCAATTTTTTAAATCAAAAATACACAAGTTACAAGTTGACAGCTTGCCACATAAAAAAACAGGACTTTGCACGCAAAGTCCTGTTTTAGCGGTCAGTGCTGTGTCGGTTAAACCGCAAAGCACAACGCAGGCATAAAATTAAGGCAAGGGAACAAACTCCACCTCTAACACACAATAGCCTTGCAACGGACCAAGCCGGTAAACAGTGCCCAGTAACTCACCCGGGCAACCGGTGGCGCTGCCAACCTGATGACCGGGATCGGGTGTCAGGTCAAGATAAAATGTCCCCCCGTTGGCTATTTCCACAAAATTTATACCGGCCCAGCCATTCCCCATTACGTTTATTCTGGCAACCGCCCCCTGACTAAAGCGCAAGTTGCTGTAACCTTGCGCCTGCATATCCGCCAGATAGGCCATAGTCTCATCACTAAGCGGATTGAGCGTTAAATTAAGCGTAGTCCAGTGATTATAGATAGACGCGATGCCCGACACGGTAGTTACTGCGCTTCGTTGCGCATCGAGATAGCGCAAGTAAGGTGTATGACTAAAGTCTAACGCGGTAATTTTTGTATTAGTGACATCAAGGTAGTTAAGTTGTGGGTGAGCACTCAAATCTAAACTGGTCAACTCGGCCCCATGTAGGTTTAAGTCGGTTAGTTGTGTTGGTACGCTAAACTTCACCTCTGTTAAGGGATTTCCCGCCAGACTAAGATCCATAAGCTGAGGCAATTCAGACAGGTCCAGCTGCTCTACCCCCGCATCTTGCCACAATAGTTTTTCCAGGTTGCTCAGCTGAGCCAGATCGATACCTGCCGCATCTAGGTTTGCCGCATTAATATTACTTATGTTTAATACCTTAAGTGCATAAACAACCGTTTTATCTATCTTATCCAGCAAGCTCTGGCTCAATGATATATCCAGATATAGCAGTGGTACACCTGGTGCCAGAGTCAGTGTCTGCCAATGATTGTTGTTTCTAGCATTCAATTCAATCAACTGAGTTTGCTGACTCAGGTCCAACTCTGTGAGCTGTAATAAATTGCCTACATCAAGCTGTTGAAGTTGAGGATTCGCCGATAAATCGAGCCGCTCAACAGGATTTCCATCAATACTCAATATTCGCAGCTGAGGAGCAGGTGCAAAGTCAAGTTGTGCTAAATCATTGTAGCTGGCATGCAGCACGGACAACACCGGCATGTTTGCCAGCTCCAGAGTGCTTAAGCGGTTACCCGATATTGAAAGAGTCGTTAATCGCGGATGGTTACCTGTGGTGAGCTGGCGCAACTGGTTATCGTATGCATAAACCTCTACAAGCTGGCTTAAGGTTGAAATATCCAGTTCCGTTAACTGATTTATACTCAAATCTAACCTTCTTAGTGCCGTAAAACGACTCAGTTCCAGCGCTGTAATCTGAGCATTAGTTAAGCCGCTATTTTGTAAAGTAAGAACCTCTATACGCTCTGGATTTGGGATCGTTAACAGAGGAAGACCATTGCTGTTATTAGAGAGCTGTAACTCCCTTAATTGCGTTAGCCCGGACAAGTCTAACTCAGTAACAGACAAATACGACAACACCAGCGTCTCCAGGCTAGTCAGGTTAACTAATCCGGATACAGATCCGATCTCATCGCGAAAGCTGCAATCCAGATCGATCACTTCTTCAATCGACGAAACATTGAGATCATCTACACATTGAGCCAGAACAGGATCGGTTATCCCGACTTGTTCAGCCAGGCTGGGCCGCTCGACAAAGGTTACCGTTACCTCACAGGATCCCGTTACCTCGGGGATCACATACAACTCGCCTTCCTGGCGGCCATTGCACCCCTGAATGGTATCGAGCATATAACCCATATCGGCTACAAAGCTTAATTCAGCGCTCCTCCCCTCAATGACTTGCTGATAATCCGGATAAATATAGCCATTGCCACTGGCACTGGCTGTCACTGTAAACATGGTGGGGCTAACGAACCAGGTCTGGCGATCTGCCGCCTGACAGCCAGCTGCCGCCGCATACACACAGACCTGGATTTTTTGCGCATCGTAATCCAACAGCTCGACCAAGTGGGCCTCTTCGCCCTTGGTAAATGCCAGCTTGCCTGCTCTTAAGGAAACAGGATAAGTCGCTCCCAGTAAAGAAAGCTGATACCCGGCCTCACCCTGGTTGGGTGCATCTGCGTTTTGTGGCGTAATACCGGTGCCAAATAACACTTCCTGCCAACCTTGCTCTGCGTCATAAACCCAAAGCTGCTGCTTGTCTTCGAGGTTTCTGTGGTAAAATTCGCGTTGCGCTATCGTATCGCTGTACTGGTAAACAAACAGGTTGGCTCTGGTAAAGAATAGCTCACCCTTTGAGTTATAATTTTCAAAGGTTTGTATCACATATCGCTCATTCCCTGACACAGCCACGAGTTGATATTTATACCGCGCGTCAAGTATGCAGTCAGGATCGCCTAACTGGCAGTCTTCGACTCGTGGCCAACGCGTGGAACTATAGTAGTCTCGATACAGCTCACCGTCCTTAATATACCAAGTTGCCCGAGTTTTAGACAAGTTGTAATGCACCTTACCAGTCTCAAACAGATCTATATCGAATTGTTCAGTTCGACCAATCAAGCCATGCCAGCGACCTGCAGCCGTCTCTTCAGTCAAAGCCAAATCGGGCTGTGCAGCGATCATCAGACCAAACTCGGTATTTGGCCACTGTGGCACGCTGAGGTCCAAGCTCACAATCTGGTAGCCGGTATCCAGCTTCTTGGTGAACCAGAATGAAATTGAGCCCGTCACATCGCCTTCACGGTAGCTCACCGTTAAAGTGTTATCGGTTAACTGCCAGCTGAGTTCATCATCGGGGTCATCCAGCGCTATAACCTGCCCGTCAGCTTTAAACTCAAATCTTTGGGGTGCTGATTTCTGCGATTCTTCATCCGCGTCACTCAAGTCAAGGTACCAAACCCCCAGTAACGACTCTGGGGTGACTTGTGCCATTTTCAATTTGTTGATCAGATTGCTGGTGTAGCTGACTTGGTGTACCTGCGTGCCGGCATTATCACCTTCAATCACCGTCTGCCCCAACTCATCGATATCGACGGTTCTGAACACGGTATTTTCTGCCAGTACCGTGAGTTTAATGACATCAACATACACCATGTGCTTACTGCGCGTTGATGGATAGACAGAGTAGTCTCTGTGCCACTTTGTGGATACATGAAGCGGCTGCTTCAGCGTAATGGTTACGGTGTTTTGCTCCTGCACCCAGCTGTCAATTTCAACCGTATTAATTGCCGAAACTGAGCCGCTCCCCGTCTCATTCAGACTGATGTGATAAGGCGGCAGATCGGCGTACTTCACCGACTGCACAATGAAATCGCCCTCAAGTGAGGTGTCAGGCGCAGCAATCAAATCGTCATCCGACTTAATGCTTTTTTTGGTCTGTGCAATCAGCTGCGGATCAGCCGCATTCAATTCATCTTCGAATGCCTGCGCGGTTTGCTCATCATCGATTAAATCCAGCGTTGTGCTAACGCCCTCTGGCAAGCTATATGCGTCGTTGTCCACCACAATTTTAATCAAAGATGCGAGGGTAAGTTGCTCGTCAGCATCCACATTCAACAACGCCTGCTCCAACTGTGCGTCCGATTCAATGGCTGCGCCAGTGCGTGTCATTAAGGCATATTCAGCGGTGGTTACATTGGTCACATTCACACCGAAGTGCTCACTTTTGTCCAAAATACCATCCTCACCCGCTTGCTGCTCCAATCGGGCAACAGAATGAAGTACCGATACAAACTCGACCTGACTTTGTGCATCAACCCCAGTTGCGGTTACCACCACCGGACGGTCGGCCTCGCTCTCATCCACAATGAGCGTTGCGGTATATTGACCTTCGCTGGATGCACTCACTTGCGCTTGTGCACTAGCGGCTTGCACCACAACCTGTGCATTGGCTATCGGCTTGTCCGTCACAACACCGGTGAGGGTCACTGAGTTCACTTTTCGCTTGATCACAACCTCCTGACTGGCGCTACTTGTAGCCCCTTTATCATCGCTCACCGTGACGGTAAATGTGACTGTCATATCCTGATTTATGTCCGGCACAGTGTAACTGGGCGTGGCCGTATTAGTGGCAGTTTCTGTCAATTCTAAGGACGCATTGTGTGTCCAGACATAACTTGCCACTGAACCATCGGTATCACTGCCCTCGGCTGTCAGTGTAAATGCAGTGCGCTCTAGCTGAGTCTCGGTCGCGTTAATACTGACTACTGGAGGCTGGTTTTCTGGTTCGGTGGGTGTTGGTTTAGGGTTTGTCTGTGTATCTGGCTGGGTGTCAGGGGATGTACTTGGTTTATCACTCCCGCCGCCACAACCGGCCAATGTAAAGGCCATGACTGAAATGAGTGGCAAACACCGCCACCTCGCATTCATTGCAAACTTCATGTTTTTCCTTATTGAAAAAATACAGCTAATTTAAAGGCTTATATGCCTTTTATGTTATTTTTGTCATTATTTACCCGGCTGCCCCAGTGTATGCCGACAGCCTCTGGGTACACATTAATTAAAGCTTATTGTTAATCGCCTCCAGTTGTTCGCTAAAACTCAGATGGCGTAAATCCCCCAGGCCAGCCTTATTCGTCATTTCTAAGAGCTGTGCTTCGAGTGCCAGTAACGGGGCCTCTGAGCGCTTATCGTCAATTGCCGCCTTCCTGCTTATATGCTCAGCAAAAAGCTGCTCCATTCTTTTCACTTGTAACTCTGCCAGGTTCACCCGGTGCTCTATATCATTATACGCGCGGACATTTTGACGAATAAAGCTTTTTGCAGACTCCGTTGTGGCTTTTACGTCCTGATAAACCGTAGGTAAAACCTCTGCCTTGTCTGAGCTTGCTAATCGTTTCACATTTTCAAGTACTTTACCCAAAAAGTAGTGCTCAGCTGCATCTTGCTCTAATGCATGAAGCTGAGACTGAAATTCAGGTAACGCCTCTTCAACCTGTGCACGCTTACCCGCCACCAGCATTCCCTTGAATTCAAGGTGGCGACTTTGCGCACGCTCATAGCGGCGCGCAAAATGGCGTTGAGTTTCTAACTTATCGAGTACAGCAAAATGAGAACGGATCGGCTCCAGTACGCTCACTATGGCTTGTTTTGCGCTTTGCGCGGCTGCGAGCAAACTCACAATCTCCTGACTGCTTGCCATCACCTCATCGGCTTTTGTATCAGACGAAAACAGCGAGGCACTGTCGAGAGATTCACCTGGGTTCGCATGCAGCTCTGCGAAGTCTTGCTGCAGAGACTGCCACAGCTTGTTTGCTTTGCTTGTGCGCTCGCTGTCATATTCAATCAGGGATTCTTGCTCGGATAAGGCCATTGCCTGTTGAGCCTCCAGATAAGCAGCCTCCGCTTTACTGTAAGCTGCCTGGATTTGCTCTGGTGTGGCACTGTCACCGCTGACTATATTACTCACTGAATCGAGCGTTTTACACCCGCCTAACAAGGTTACTGCCAGTAATAAGGCGATACTGCTTTGTTTGTACATTAATAGCTCCACTGTAGTCCAGCTGAAAGAGACACATTAGTATATTCGATATCAGGCACAGTCCGCCGGCTACCATCTGATTCTGAAATAGCATCACGTTCTTTATAGGACACATCAACCCCCGCCATCACGGCAATGGTTTTAAATACCTGATAACGAACGCCCGCACGGCCCTGCATGCCCCAACCGTTAAACGTTTCACTGAGTGTTTTTTCTATAGTGCGAGTATTTTGCACCCGAGTATACACTGGGAGCGTAATTTCAGCATCGGCATACCAGCTGAATTTATTGGCGGTGTTCTGCAATTTACTGTCATACCTGACTCCGACAGCTGCAATAATACTCATTTGATCTTCAGTCGTTGACACTACAGATTGCAAGTTCCCTGGCAGGCCTTCTAAATCTCCTGTGCCAATGTTGTTTTGCCCGGGCAAATTAAAACGGGCGACCGGATCATTCTCGCCACGTGGCGCAGACTGTAAAACCTGATCAAACTGACCTGCACCGGGCTGTGCAAATTGAAAATCCGAGCGGGTGAAACTGGTTGTGAATACCCGTCCACCCATAGTCACTTGCAATGCCCGCGTCATGTTATAGGCGGCACTCATCGCAATTTCGTTGGATTTAACTTTAAAATCGTTGAGCTGTACTGCGCCAAACTGGTGTATCACTGAGCTGTCGTTGGGGTCCGTGAAATCATGCACATACCAGGTCTCTGTATCCAGGCCTGGATATATCGTTGCAGCCGTCCCGATATAAACTCCCCAGTCATCGTTGATGCCAGAATATGACAGTTGTCGGATAGTCGGGTTCCTGACAGTTGCATCCTGGGTAAGACGACCCAGTCCGCTCAAATCATTGAGTGCTTCACTATAATCGATGGATTCAAAGCCAAGCCGGATTTCACTATAAGAGGGGTTAGGGGCTGCGGCAGCTGTGCCTGTTGCAAAACAGCACGCCATGATGAACGATTTATTCATAGAATTAGACCTTGCGCAGAGTGGACGTGAATGCAACACAAGGAGCATGTAACGATCCCTGGTCACAATTTCTTACATCATTGTACAATTTTAATTCAGCTCACTGGATAGTCAAGGCGACCTGAATAATCAAAAAGACCAACAAGCAATTGAAATAGAGGCAAAAAACGCTCAACACAGATTATTAAGACGCTTTTTTGATACACCAGCAGTATTCGCCCAGCCCCGAAAACTAAAAAAGCCAGCACCAGGCTGGCTTTTCGAACATACTACTCTTACACAGCCTGCTGAATAATCACGCTATCTGCTTTTTTGGTGTAGTGAGGCATTTTATGGAAGTTCAGGTAGCGATAAGTATCTGCCGCCGTAGCGTTGATCCGCTCGGCATATTCCTGATATTCCGCCGGGGTCGGTAACTTACCCATAATCGCCGCCACGGCGGCCAGTTCTGCAGACGCCAGATAAACATTGGCACCTGTCCCTAAGCGGTTGGGGAAATTACGCGTCGACGTGGACACCACAGTGGCTTTGTCAGCCACCCGAGCCTGGTTACCCATACACAAAGAGCATCCCGGCGTTTCGATGCGCGCACCAACACGACCATAAATCCCATAGTAACCTTCGTCGGTCAGCTGATCCCTGTCCATTTTGGTAGGAGGCGCCACCCACAGTTGAGTGGGTAACCGACCACCGAAATTGTCCAGTAACTTACCTGCCGCCCTAAAGTGACCGATGTTGGTCATACAAGAACCTATAAAGACTTCATCGATTTTCTCGCCGGTGACTTCTGATAGCAAACGTGCATCATCAGGGTCATTCGGCGCACATAAAATAGGCTCTTGAATTTCTGCCAGATCAATCTCAATTGTATGCGCATACTCTGCGTCGGCATCTGCCGTCATCAGCTCTGGATTGGCCAGCCACTCTTCCATTTTAGTAATACGACGCTCTATGGTTCGAACATCACCATACCCCTCTGAGATCATCCACTTTAACATGACGATGTTGGAGTTCAGATACTCTTCGATGGACTCCTGTGACAACTTAACCGTACAACCCGCTGCTGAACGCTCAGCCGATGCATCAGATAATTCAAATGCCTGTTCTACAGTGAGGTGTTCAACCCCTTCAATTTCCAGTATACGACCAGAGAACTCATTGATCTTACCTTTCTTTTCAACCGTCAGCAGGCCTTGCTTGATGGCATAATAGGGAATCGCATGTACCAAATCACGTAACGTAATACCAGGCTGCATCTGACCTTTAAAACGAACCAAAACGGATTCTGGCATATCCAGTGGCATCACGCCGGTCGCCGCCGCAAAAGCTACCGCACCAGACCCAGCAGGGAAGGAAATGCCCAATGGGAAACGCGTATGGGAATCTCCGCCAGTGCCTACTGTGTCAGGCAACAACATTCGATTCAGCCATGAATGGATAACCCCGTCTCCAGGGCGCAATGACACACCGCCACGGTTCATAATGAAATCAGGCAAAGTATGGTGCGTATTCACATCGATAGGTTTGGGGTAAGCAGAAGTATGGCAGAACGACTGCATTGTCAGATCTGCTGAAAAGCCCAGACACGCCAGGTCTTTCAGCTCATCCCTGGTCATTGGGCCTGTGGTATCCTGCGAGCCGACTGTGGTCATGGTTGGTTCACAATACTGACCAGGACGCACACCTGGCATATTACAGGCACGACCGACCATTTTCTGCGCCAGTGTGAACCCTTTACCTGAATCTTCAATTAGCTTAGGTTTACAGAAAATCTCTTCCGGCTCCATACCCAATGACTGCCGTGCCTTGTCTGTCAGTCCGCGACCAATGATCAGAGGAATACGGCCGCCAGCGCGCACTTCGTCGAGGATCACGTCAGATTTGAAGCTAAACGTGGTGATCACCTCATCGCTGCCATGACGCTTCACAACGCCCTCATACGGGTAGATATCAATCTGATCACCCATGTTCAGGTCGTCTACAGGTAACTCAATCGGCAGCGCGCCCGAGTCTTCCATGGTATTGAAGAAAATAGGTGCTATCTTACCACCCAGGCACACACCACCCACTCGCTTATTCGGTACAAACGGAATATCATCCCCCATGAACCAAAGCACTGAGTTAGTCGCCGATTTACGTGAAGAGCCTGTACCGACCACATCACCAACATACGCCAGTGGCAAGCCTTTTTGCTTCAAGGCTTCTAGCTGGTCCACCGGGCCAACTTCACCCGGCTTGTCCGGATTAATCCCATCACGTTCATTTTTCAGCATCGCCAGCGCATGTAATGGAATATCCGGCCGTGACCAGGCATCAGGTGCCGGTGACAGATCGTCGGTATTTGTTTCACCCGTGACTTTAAACACTGTCACAGAAATTTTGTCTGCGACAGCGGGCTTTTCTAAAAACCATTCAGCGTTTGCCCAAGACTCAATCACTTGTTTAGCAAATACATTACCTGCTTTGGCTTTTTCTTCAACATCATAAAATGCATCAAACATCAGTAGGGTATGAGACAACCCTTTAACTGCAATGGGTGCCAGTTCGTCGTCATCCAGAAGATCTATCATAGGGGCAATGTTGTAACCGCCCAGCATAGTACCCAGCAACTCGGCTGCATAAGCTTTTGAGATCAATGCCGACTCAGCTTCACCTTTAGTGATAGCGGCCAAAAAGCCCGCTTTAACATAGGCAGCGTCGTCCACCCCTGGTGGTACACGGTTGATAAATAGATCGACAATAAACTCTTCTTCACCTGCCGGTGGTGTTTTCAATAATTCGATCAGTTCTGCCGTTTGCTGCGCGTCGAGCGGTTTAGGGACGATCCCTTGTGCCGCGCGCTCCTCAACATGTTTACGATATTCTTGAAGCACAGTTTTGCCCTCTTGGTGACGTGAACGGATAGTTAAAGCCAGGTACTCACAAGTACCAATAAATTTACTTAAACATAAAATATGATGATTGATTATAAGGTCTTAGAGTATAGATGAAAATCAAACGGCTACTTAGTCGTCTTATACTCGATATAAACAACGTGAATGTTATGAAAGAAAAAGAGCACACTCATGAATATATGTAACCGTAAATAGTCAGTGACATGGGTATAAACCAGCCACAAAAAAGCCCGGTTCTCTCCGGGCTATCTCTACTCAAATCTGATTAACGTTGAACTTTTACGCGTTCGATTGATTTCACTTTTGCTTCTACACGACGGTTTTCCGCATGAGCTTGTGCAGAGTCACCCATGTTTTTAAGTCGTTCTTCACCATAGCCAACCGTTGTAATACGCATTTCATCAATGCCTTTCTCGACTAGCTGTTTTGCTACGGCATCTGCACGCTTCTTGGACAACCATTTGTTGTATTCTGCTTTACCTACCGCTGAGGTATGACCTTCAAGCACCACCGTTGTTTCAGGGTGCTCATTCAGAAAGCGTACAACCGCCTGAATGTCATCCAGATACTGCTGAGACACGCTGGAGTTATTGTTAGGGAATCGTACCAGCAGGCTAACCGTCACTTCTTTGTCTTCATACAATGTGCACCCCTTTGCATCGACTGCATCGCTCATAGGTGTGTTAGCACATTGATCATCCATGTCATAGATACCATCTTTGTCGCTATCAACAGGCGCTGCAACCACCACCACAGGCTCTGGCTGCGGAGCAGGAGCAGGTTCAACAGGCTTGCTGTGACCTGAACTGCCAAAGAAATAATTGATCCCCAGCTTTGCGCCAACATCCGTGTACCCACGGTCAATACCCTGATAAATCGCCGTCTCAAAATTAGCCGCAAAGTTATCGCTGAAGTGATGGCGATATCCTGCACCCACATTCACAAAGGTATTGCTGTCAAAGACATCAATTGACTTGAGACCCGCCAGCGCATAGAAAGGTCCACCGTTGAAGTGATACAAAGCGTCAACGCCAATCCTGTCACCATCGACAGAATCGTTACGAACGCCCGACAGATCAAAATCCATGTCTGCATATTCAATGCGACCACTCCAGTACTTGCTGAAACGGTAACCCAACTCAGCACCCCAGCCTGTTGAGTCATCCACCGTAACACCGGCTGCATCTCGGCTATTTTCCCACTCCGCATTGTAGTAGTCGCCAAAGACACCTAAATACACGCCTTCTTTGTGCTCGTCGGCTTGCGCACCGGTTGCAATTAAAGCTGATACAACAACGCTTAGCATTCTTAGTTTCATCATCCTTCCCTCTGTAAAATAATAGTGCAATCTGATATTTGCAGTAATAATAGTAGATGATGTCTTAATATTTACTTAACACCAGATAGGAATTTTTTGTTAATTTTACATTCAGCTCTGATGACCAAATAGCACTCGATAAAGACCTTGCTCTGCAACCAGGCTAAGGTGATCGCCAGCCTGACTCACCACTCCATCATCCAATACATAGATTTGATCTGCCTGACGAATAGCACTCAGACGATGTGCAATAATAAGTGTGGTTCTGCCAGATAAGAAGGTATTTAAGTTGCGGTGGATCTTCGCCTCTGTCTCAACATCTAACGCCGAAGTCGCTTCATCGAGTATCACTACTTTAGGGTCGGCAGCTACCATACGTGCAATCGCCAGACGTTGTTTTTGTCCTCCAGATAAGCGAACGCCATTTCTGCCTACCACGGTATCTAGCTGCTGTGGCATTTCCATAACGGTCTGGGCAAGTTCGGCTACCTTTAACGCATGCCAAAGCTGCTCATCATCACACGGCTTACCCATTGACAAATTTTCCCGAATACTGGCATTAAACAGTATCGGCTGCTGTAACACAGTTACAACATGCTCGCGAATCGCGTGAAAACCCACTTTTTCGACCGGTATATCATTAATCATGATATCCCCGGCCTGCTTCTGGTATAGCCCCAGTAGTAACTGAACGACTGTCGACTTGCCGCCACCAGACACCGCCACCAAAGCCGTTTTTTTGCCACTGGGTAAAGTCAAAGACACATCATTGAGTACTGGCAAACCATCCTGATAAGCAAAGCTGACATGACGGAAATCTATCCGGATATTGGATTGTTGAAATACTTTGCTGTCTGCCACCTGATGCGGCTCAGTGTCAAATGCCAGAACCTGATTGAGGCGCTGTAGCGCAGCCGTGGCACCGTAGTAAGCATACTGAATGCTTAGTATTTCCTGTACCGGCCCCATCATAAACCACAAGTAGCCAAACACCGCAAAGATCTGGCCAACGGTCAGATCGGAAAAGACCACCATCAGCATGGCAATGGCGCGAAACACCTCAAAGCCTAATAAGAATACTGTAAAGCTCAAGCGATTTACCGCATCGGTCTTCCATTGTGACTGAACAGAGTGATGACGCAATGACTTTGCAGCATCCACAACGGTATCAAAATAGCTTTGCTCACGTCGCATGGCTTTTAACTGAGCGATGGCATCCAAGGTGTCGACCAGTGCACTCTGAAACGCTTCAAAGGCATTGTTTTGACGCTTTTTAAGATCCTTGACACGTTTGCCAAATTGCCGGGAAAAGTAAATCACTGCAGGATTCAGAGTCAGAATGATCAATCCAAGCACCCAGTCGATCCAGAGTAACACTACAGCCGTTCCTATAATCGTTAGAATGCCAATTAAAAAACGGGATAGAGTTTGGCTGATAAACCCATCGAGTGTTTCAATATCTGTGATACATCGAGAGCTGATCGCCGCAGCACCCTGTGTTTCATATTCTTTTAGCTGCACTTTTGCCAAATGCACCAGCAGTCTTTCGCGGATCCGATAAGAAATATCCTTACCAATAATGGTAAACTGCCGAGACTGAGCAACCCCCAACAGCAGCGCTGCGAGCCTCATACATATCACGGCAATCAGGATCGATACGATATAGCCTGTCGCGCCTTGCCACTGCGCAGGTAAGAACGCATTCAACGTGTCTACTGCCGTCCCGGGATGTGCCAATAGTACTTCATCAACCAGCAAAGGCATCATCAGTGGGATAGGCACACTCACCAAAGCAGCACACAATGCGATGAGATGGGCATAAATCAATGGCGTTTTGTGCGTGAGGATCTGCCGTTTGATTTCCTGCCAGGTCAATGCCTGATCGGTCTGTTCACTCATAGTTTAAGTACCACAAAACGTTTGATAGGTCTGTTCGTTCGACATGGTTGCCAGCCACCTTGCAGGGTATACCTGATACAAGTAGGGCGTTTTGAGCGCATGCAGCCATTGTGTAAATTCGTCGCTATGCTTCGCGAGGTTAAACTCGCCAATGAAGTGCTCGACCATACCATTGCGCGGGATGATCGCAGGATTAACCGACTGCATGATAGTATGTGCCGCTGACAAGTTGCTGTCTCCAACTCGTTTGCGCCACTTTCCGGTCCAGTCAGCCAATACCTCTGGTATCACATAACCAGGAAGTGGAGTGGGCTGTATCGAGTTGGTAAGGGCTGCAAAGGTATTGGTGTAATCGAGTTTGTTTTGCTGCATGAGCGATAGCAGTTCACTTAACAGTGTCTGATCAGACTCCTGCCAGCTTAGTAGCCCAAGCTTTTTTGACCACATCTGTTGATAGCCCTGGTTAAATTCTTCCGCAAACTGGCTTAAGACACCGGAAAAGCGTTCGAGTGCGGCATCTTTGTCATCCATCAACAGCATCAGCGACTCTGCAAGGCGGCCACAGTTCCAGCTGGCAATATTCGGTTGCTGACCAAATGCATAGCGTCCCTGACGATCAATGGAGCTAAACACCGCATCAAATGAGAAAGACTCCATCATCGCACAGGGCCCATAATCAATGGTTTCACCGTTAATCAGGGTGTTATCCGTGTTCATAACACCATGAATAAAACCAACCTGCATCCACTTTAGGATCAAGGCACACTGATGCAAACATACACGCTCGAAAAAGTCGAAGACTCTTTGTTCGCCACTTGAGGAGATGTCATTAAACTGATCTGTGATGCAAAGCTCCACCAATTGCTGCATTGTATCAACGTCCTTTTTCATTGCCATCAGCTGAAATGTTCCAACCCGGATATGGCTTCTGGCAATGCGACATACAACGGCACCGGGCTCTCGCTCTTGCCTCATTACCTGCTGATTGGTCGACAACACTGCCAGACACTGTGTTGTCGGTACTCCCAGCGCCCGCATTGCATGACTCATGATGTATTCTCTCACGGCAGGACCCAGTGCGCATAACCCATCGCCCCCACGAGAAAAAACCGTCGCCCCAGAGCCTTTCAGGTGCATATCATAGGTATGCCCCTGCGCTGTAGTAAAGGAGGCGATTAGATGTGCTCGGCCATCACCAAGCTGTGGATTAAAGTGACCAAACTGGTGACCGCAATATGCCATTGCAGCCGGCTCGATGTTTTCAACTCTGGACCTACCCGCCAGATAGTCTCGCAACTGCTGCTGATCAACATCCATACCCAATTCGGTTAATAAGTCTGAATTGGTTAGTAGTAGCTGTGCGTGTTCAAACTGCTGAGGCCGTTGCGGCACCAGGTAAACCTCACCCAATTCGGTGTAACGGGAAAAAAAGTCACTCATGATGAAACTCCTACCACATTGTCACCCACGCTATAAGCAACGAGCTGACTTAATTTTTGCAACGAATAACCACTTTGTCTACGTAGCTCATTGAAGAAGGCTTGTGCAGCACGCAATGACTTTAGGCTATGCAGTCCACCAGAGATAACATCATGCGCTCTCAGATAAGCCTCAACATCACGGCTCAGAATAAATGTATCTTTTCCAACAGCCCTCAGTGCATAAGGACCTGTGTTACCACCCAGCCGGCTCCCCTGCTTTTTCAGCAAGAGCCATAATTCTATAATGTTGTCTTCCGGCCAGTTCGCCACTAGCTTACTAAACTTACCATGTTCAAGTGCCAGCTCATGGATCATCTGACAGTTATGAGCAACGCTCTGCACTTTTTTGTAGTTACGTACTATACGTTCGTCCTGTGCACGCTGTTCATACATTTCAGGCGACATATACAGTAGCTTTTCCACCGAAAAGTCCCAAAATACTTCACGAAAACCGGGCCACTTTGCATTGATCACAGACCAGTAGAACCCACTTTGAAATATTTTTCTTGTAAATTCTTCTAACCAAACATCATCGGATAGCTTTATCAGCTGTACTTTTGACAATGGCTCCGTGAGTAGTGGCTCCAGTGAATCTTTCGAGCCTTTTCTCGCGCATGCTCGTTCATAAATATCTAAAAAACTTTCCACAACTTAGCCTTTTATTCTCATCATTTGGTTAATCGCTTTTGTTGGCCTATTCGTTTTATTCAACAATAAGCGCTATAGTTTTGTTTAGCCCAGTTTTTAGAGCCTTGTCAGTGAAATACATTATTTTTGCTTTGGTTTTTAGTCTCACTACCGCAGCCGAGACAGTACATATTACAACAGGTCAATGGCCACCATACGTAGACAGGCACCGTGAGGATCAGGGCTGTACCGCTCAGCTTATCCGAGATGCATTTGCTTTGCACGGGATCCGGGTCAGGTTTGTGTTTATGCCATGGCAGCGGGCCTATGAGGAGGGGAAAAAAACTGAATTTATAGGTAGCGCTTACTGGTACTATAATGAAAAGCGGGCATCAGAGTACATCTATACCAGTTATCCTATCACCTCAGAAGTATCTCACTTTTATCATCTTGATACTCTGGCATTCGAATTTAACTCTTATGCCGACCTCAAGCCATATCGATTACTAATTAACAAAGGCCTGACTTATCCGGATCTGCTTTGGCAAGCCATTAAGGAACATGAGATTGAAGTCATGGAGGCAACGTATACCACCAAAAACTTACAATTTCTGCTACGCAGACGCACAGACATTATTATTTTGGATGAGCAGACAGAGAGAGAATACGCCAAAGCCCTACCAGACTCTGATCTGAAACGCCTGGTAAGACAGCCAAAACCAGCTTTCTTTAACCAGGGATTTCTGTTGATAAATCAACATAGTGAAAAATATGCGAGGATATTTGATCAGTCAGTGAGAAAACTGATGTCTGACACCACTTACCGGCAAAAATATAAGGCAAATTGCTCAGCAATTAACGACTACTAAAAAATGGTGTTTTAGTACCGAGTTGAAAACTTATTTTATCTAGTCAGGCTTTAGAGTCTGATAATGATTGTCTCCTCTGAATACGATCCAGACTCACTGTGCGGGATGACGATAGTGTAGACCTGTATGAATGGAGAAATACATGATACTTCGTCAGAAATCGCTCTATACATCATGAAAGCAAGGAGTATGTTTGAGCCGGCGTATTTACTACACGTAAAGTGTCGCCTTCCAGCAGCGGCTCCAGGTTTTCCCTGCTCTACCACACCTCAAACAGCAACTCCGTTGTCATCCCGCACGCGATGCGGGATGACGATAGTGTAGACCTGTATGAATGGAGAAATACATGACACTTCGTCAGAAATCGCTCTATACATCATGAAAGCAAGGAGTATGTTTGAGCCGGCGTATTTACTAC
>NZ_JBSWYM010000030.1:0-41221 GCF_056161105.1 Pseudoalteromonas sp. AWH4_217
GAACATGGTGCGGAAGGAGAGACTTGAACTCTCACATCCGAAGATACTGGAACCTAAATCCAGCGCGTCTACCAATTCCGCCACTTCCGCACATCTTTTGCTTCTATGTTGGAACCTAAATCCAGCGTCTATTTCTAGACATCTGGCCAATTCCGCCACTTCCGCGTTTTGCTAGCTCGATGAGTTTTGGTAGTAATTAAAGCATGGTGGCTATGCCCTGATTTGAACAGGGGACCCCATCATTATGAGTGATGTGCTCTAACCAGCTGAGCTACATAGCCATCTCTTTAATTTCTCATCATCGCTGATGCGGGGCGTATTATGCGTATATGCCCGTATGTCGTCAACACCTTTTTTGCAAAAAAATACCTAACACAGTTTGTTTGCAGATAAATTAAGCGAAGCGGGCTGTTTTTAACGCAATTCAGCCAATAATTCTTCATACAGTGTAAGAGAAAGACAAAAAAAGCGCCATCAGGCGCTTTTTGTCAGACCAATAAACTTGGTCAATATTGAATGCAGTTACTTAAACATTGAACAAGAAGTTCATCACATCGCCGTCTTTAACGATGTAATCTTTACCTTCCTGGCGCATTTTACCTGCGTCTTTCGCACCGCTTTCCCCCTGGTATTCAATGTAGTCATTAAAACCAATGGTTTGTGCACGAATAAAGCCACGCTCAAAGTCGGTGTGGATCTTACCTGCTGCCTGTGGCGCAGTGGCACCAACAGGAATAGTCCATGCGCGCACTTCTTTAACACCTGCTGTAAAGTAGGTTTGCAGTTTCAGTAGCTCGTAACCGCCACGGATCACCAGGTTAAGACCTGGCTCTTCCAGACCAAGGTCAGCCATGAATTCAAGCTTGTCTTCTTCTTCAAGTTCAGACAGTTCAGATTCAATTGCAGCACAGACCGGGATCACAACCGCTTCTTCCGCTGCGGCAATCTCACGTACCTGATCTAAGAATGGGTTATTTTCGAAACCATCTTCAGTCACGTTTGCGATGTACATGGTCGGCTTAATCGTTAAGAAGTTAAGCGGCTTAATCGCAGCCAGTTCTTCTTTTGTCAGCTCCAGTGAACGCAGTGTTAACCCTTCATCCAGGTGTGCTTTGACCTTTTCCAGTACTTCGTTTTGGAATTTAGCGTCTTTATCGCCACCTTTGGCTTTTTTAGCATTACGTTGTGCTGCACGGTCGGCCGCTTCCATATCTGCTAAAACCAGCTCAGTGTTGATAACATCAATATCGTCTGCCGGGTTTACCTGGCCAGATACGTGGACGATGTTTTCGTCTTCAAAGCAGCGAACAACGTGACCAATGGCATCTGTTTCGCGAATGTTTGCTAAGAACTGGTTACCCAGACCTTCACCTTTAGAGGCGCCCTTTACCAGGCCTGCGATATCAACAAACTCCATCGTGGTTGCGATGGTTTTTTGTGGATTAACGATCGCAGCCAATTGGTCCAGACGCGGATCCGGAACGGCAACTACGCCGGTGTTTGGCTCGATAGTACAAAAAGGGAAGTTCGCGGCTTCGATGCCCGCTTTGGTTAATGCATTGAATAGGGTTGACTTACCTACGTTAGGCAGGCCAACAATGCCACATTTAAAACCCATAGTTTAAAACCTTTAGTTTGCCATCAATCACAGCTGTAACGGGACGGGAGAGTCGGTGTTACGGCTTAAAAGAATGTAGTCTATTTTGTGCTTTTAACACACCGTCTTTGGCCAGAATTTCCATACAACGCACGGCTTCATCTACCACTGCATCGATTTTTTCCTGATCTGCCTGAGGGGCTTTGCCCAGTACCCAACCTGTTACTTTGTCTCTGTGTCCAGGGTGGCCAATACCTATACGCAGGCGCATAAACTCTTTGCTATTACCCAGCTTGGCGATTATGTCTTTGAGACCATTGTGCCCACCGTGACCGCCGCCTTTTTTGATTTTGGCGACACCAGGTTCCATATCCATCTCATCATGTGCAACCAGGATCTGCTCTGGCGGGATCTTATAGAAGTTTGCCAGGCTACCTACGGCTTTACCGCTTAGGTTCATAAAGGTGGTTGGGATCAGTAGCTTAAATTCCTGATTGTTCAGGATAAGCTTGCCACTAAGGCCATGGTGTTTTGAGTCAGGTTTGAGGGGGACGTTGTAGCGCTTGGCCAGTTCTTCGATAAACCAGGCACCGGCATTGTGACGGGTGTTTGCGTATTCGGGGCCTGGATTAGCCAGGCCCACTAGCATTTGAATAGTATTCAAGGTGCTAACACCTTAAAAATTATTCAGCAGCTTCTTCAGCTGTTTCTTCAGCAGCGCCGCCTTTAGGTGCGTTTACAGTTACAACCGCTTGGTCGTGGTCTGCACCTTTAGCTAGCTCAACAGAAACTACACCAGCTGGAAGAGTGATGTCTGAAAGGTGTACAGTTGCGCCAACTTCGATAGCTGCTACGTCAACTTCTACGAACTCAGGAAGCTGAGCTGGCAGACACGTGATTTCGATTTCAGTTACGTGGTGAGCAACAGTGTTGCCGCCTTTAGTTGCTGCTTCTTCATTCAGGAAGTGAACAGGCACTTTAGTGTGAAGCTTTTGAGAAGCGTCAACGCGTTGGAAGTCAAGGTGAGTTACCTTAGGCTTGTACGGGTGACGTTGGATGTCTTTCAGGATAGCTTCAACAGACTCACCACCGATGTTCAGAGTCAGGATGTGCGTGTAGAAACCTTCGTCTTCTTGCATCTGGATAACTTTGTTGTGGTCCAGAGTAAGCGAAACAGCGTCTTTGCCTGCACCGTAAAGGATAGCAGGAACTTTATCAGCGCGACGTAGGCGGCGGCTCGCACCAGTACCCAGAGTTTCGCGTACTTCAGCGTTTAATACGTATTGTGACATGAGTGTCTCCAATTATTTTAGTTAATACTTCGAAGGGCTCGCGACCAAGCACTTCGGTAAATCACTGCACTCGCCGTGGTTGTATCCAAAGCAAGCCCAGTAAAAAGGCGCGCTAATATACCACTAACCAGCAGCCTTGCAAACCTTTGGATATAAAAAAAGCACCCTAAGGTGCTTTTTCTTTGCCAGTGAACACGGATTAGTGTTCAAACATCGCAGAGATAGACTCTTCGTTGCTGATGCGGCGAATGGTTTCAGCCAGCATATCAGCCAGCGTCAGTACTTTGATCTTATCAACAGACTTCAGCTCGTCCGACAGCGTAATTGAGTCAGTGACAATCACTTCGTCAATCACTGAGTTGCGCAGATTCTCTGCGGCATTACCAGACAGAACCGGGTGCGTTGCATAAGCAAATACGCGCTTAGCACCGTGCTCTTTTAGTGCAGCAGCGGCTTTACACAGCGTACCACCGGTATCAATCATGTCATCGACGATGATACAGTCGCGGCCTTCCACATCACCAATGATGTGCATGACCTGAGAAACGTTAGCCTGTGGGCGACGTTTGTCGATGATAGCCAGGTCTTTGTCATCCAGCAGTTTGGCGATTGCACGCGCACGTACGACACCACCAATATCTGGCGACACGACCACAACATCGTCAAAATCGCGCTCTTTCATGTCTTCAAGCAGCACCGGGCTACCAAACACATTGTCTACAGGAACATCGAAGAAGCCCTGGATCTGCTCAGCGTGCAGGTCTACGGTCAGAACGCGGTCAACACCAACGCTTGATAAGAAGTCCGCAACAACTTTTGCAGTGATTGGCACACGCGCAGAACGTACACGACGGTCCTGACGGGCATAGCCGAAGTATGGAATAACGGCGGTAATACGACCTGCAGAAGCACGACGTAAAGCATCCACCATCACAATGAGTTCCATCAGGTTGTCATTGGTTGGTGCACAAGTGGATTGGACGATGAATACATCAGAACCACGAACATTTTCATTGATTTGAACGCTGATCTCGCCGTCGCTAAAACGGCCTACAACGGCATCACCTAATTCGATAAACAAACGTTTTGCAACTTTTTGAGCTAGCTCAGGTGTTGCGTTACCAGCGAAGAGCTTCATGTCGGGCACGGTAGGGTTCCTCAGGCACTGTAATATATATTTTGCAATGACGGCGTCTGTGACAGTGTCAAAACAGGCTAACTTAAACTATTTTACTTCATCTTTACGCCATGCTGCCAGTTGCCGGTGGGCAATTGACTCGCTTGCGCTTTGGGTAACAAAGCCTGTCCAGTGAGACGGGAGTTGTTCGAGTACACGCTGTGCCGCCTGTGCTGAATCAAATTCTGCAAAGCAGCATCCTCCGGTTCCCGTCATTCTGGACGGCGCATATTTTAGCAACCAGCTCAGGGTTTTTTCAACCTCGGGGTAGAGCTTTTTGACTAATGCCTGACAGTCGTTGTGTGTCTGTTCAATGGTCCAGTCCTCAGGCAGCTTGGGGGTATTTCGCGGCAGCTCTGGGTGTGTGAACACTTCCACAGTACCAACATGGACATTGGGGAAGACCACCAGATAGTGTTTTGCTGCCAGGGTATAGGGGCTCAACTTCTCTCCAACCCCTTGCGCCAGCGCTGTTTTCCCTCGTACAAAGACAGGCACATCCGCACCGAGTGATAATCCGATATCCGCAAGCTGGTCAAGTGACAAGTCACATTGCCACAATGTGTTTAAGGCAAGCAATGTGGTTGCTGCGTCTGATGAACCGCCCCCCACGCCGCCACCCATAGGAAGCTTCTTAACCAGCTGAACATGGGCACCGAATGGGCACTGCTTATAGGGTCTGAGCGCTTCTGCGGCACGATAAATCAAATTGTCTTGCAGCGGAATACCGGCGACATCGCCCTCAATCTCAAGTACATCTTGCTCGATAAGCGAAAAAGTCAGCTCATCGCCATATTCCAGCAAAGTAAACAGGGTTTCCAGTTCATGGTAGCCATCAGCACGGCGGCCATTGATGTGCAAAAACAGGTTGAGTTTTGCCGGAGCGGTTAATTTGAGTGTCTTCATAGGGTGTCAAAGTGCCAATCACTGATTCGGATTTTAATGGTGATATCTTTATGTGTCAGGGTGAGCCGAGTCGGGAGTTCAAACCCGTTTACACGCTGGTAGGTTTGATAAGCAACCTGCCAGCGCAGGCCTTGATCGTCTTGCCAGATGGCCTGAGTTAATTGTTGTTTATCATTATACTGATTGTCAGGCGCCTCTATGTTACCCGTTAACCATTGAGGGGCTTGTGACACAGGCAGTTGCCAGCCGCTCAGGCGGTACACTAAATCGCTGCTGTCTTCACTGGTGTAGGTGTTATCCTCAAGCGTCAGCACACTGTGCTGATCGAATTCTTGCAACTTGAGTACCTGAGTCCCAATAAAGGTGTTCAGCGTCAGTGTTTGTTTTTGTTCACGATATTGCCAGTTAAAGTTGGCAGACTGACGCTCTTCGGGAGAAATAAATGCCAGCTTACCGGTTGCCCGCCAATTGTTATAACTTTCGGGACGATTTTGCTGTAAATGCTCGTCAGGTGGGGTAATACGCTGTGCACACCCGTTCAGAAACAATAAAAACATGAGCAAAATCAAATGAAACTGTTTCAAACTAAGTTCCTTACTTTCCATATTCGATTGATTTTTGGTAAAATTAGCGGCTTTAAAGCAGGGCTTGAGCAACACTGGCAGTTATGACCATTATCGCACTTGGGATCAATCACAAAACCGCGTCCGTCGAATTGAGGGAAAAAGTCGCCTTTTCTCCGCAACAGTTATCGGATGCGCTACAGCAACTATCACAGTTGCCGCAGTTTAATGAGTCCGTGATTGTTTCTACCTGCAATCGGACCGAAATCTATTGTAGCCTTGGCGACTCGAATTCCCAAGCGCTTCTGGGCTGGCTGGCTGAATTTCACCAAATAGAAGAGCAAGAGCTGGCCGAAAATGTTTATGTGCATCACAATCAGGATGCGGTCAATCATCTTATGCGCGTAGCCTGTGGTTTAGATTCTTTGGTGTTGGGTGAACCTCAGATCCTGGGTCAGATTAAGCAAGCGTATAACAGCGCGAAAGCACATAACGGCATTCAGCCGGTATTCGAGCGCCTGTTTCAGAAAACGTTTTCTGTGGCTAAGCAGGTTCGTACAGAGACTGAAATTGGTGCCAGCGCTGTATCCGTGGCTTATGCTGCGGTTAACCTGGCGAAACACATTTATGGGCAGCTGGAAAAAACCAACGTATTACTGATTGGAGCCGGTGAAACCATTGAGCTGGTTGCCAAGCATCTGTCGCAACACAATCCCAAAGCGATTACTGTTGCCAACCGCACCATTGAACGGGCTCAATCACTGGCGGATGAAATTAACGCGAATGTCATCTCTTTAGCCCAGCTGCCTGAGCAATTGCATCAGGCGGATATCGTGATTAGCTCCACCGCCAGTACCTTGCCAATCATAGGTAAAGGAGTTGTTGAGCAGGCCCTTAAAAAACGAAAACATAAACCGATGCTGTTTGTCGATATTGCCGTGCCGCGCGATATTGAAAGTCAGGTCAATGATTTAGATGCAGCCTATCTATATACAGTGGACGACCTGCAAGCGATCGTGAATGAAAACATGGCGTCGCGCGAACAAGCAGCACGTGAAGCGCAGCACATTATTGATGACAAAACCCATGAGTTTGCACAGTGGCAGCGTTCACTGACATCGGTGGATGTGATCCGGGAATATCGTGAATCGGCCCAGACGATTAAATTAGAACTCGTGGAAAAGGCGTTAAATCAGCTACAATCGGGTAAGAATTCAGAAAAGGTCTTGTTAGAACTGGCAAATAAGCTTACCAATCGACTCACTCATGCACCGACCCGAGCGATTCAGTCGGCTGCTAAAGAGGGCGATATCGAGCGCATTGCAGTGTTAAAACAAGCATTAGGTATTGAGCAGGAATAAGAGTTAAATGAAAGAGTCCGTTTATCGTAAATTGGAAACTTTGGTAGAGCGCCACGAAGAAGTGGAAGCCATGCTGGGGGATCCGGAAGTCATTGGCGATCAGAACCGTTTTCGCGCATTGTCAAAAGAGTACTCAGAGCTTGAGGATGTGGTGAAGGCGTTTACTGCTTATCAGCAGGCGCAGGAAAACGTAGCAGCAGCCGAAGAAATGCTGAAAGATTCTGACCCGGATATGCGTGAAATGGCTCAGGAAGAATTCAAAGAAGCAAAAGAACAAATTTCAGAACTGGAAGAGCAGCTCCAGATCCTGATGCTGCCAAAAGATCCTAAAGACGACAACAACGTATTTTTGGAAGTCCGCGCCGGTACGGGTGGTGACGAAGCGGCTATTTTCGCCGGTGACTTATTCCGCATGTACAGCCGTTATGCTGAAACTCAGAAGTGGCAGGTTGAGGTTGTTAGTGCCAATGAGGGCGAGCACGGTGGTTACAAAGAGATCATTGCCAACATCAAAGGTGATGGGGTGTACGGTAAACTGAAGTTTGAGTCGGGCGCACACCGCGTACAGCGTGTACCAGAGACTGAATCTCAGGGCCGTGTCCACACGTCAGCGTGTACGGTGGCTGTGATGGCGGAGATCCCGGAAGCGGAAGCCATTGAAATAAACCCAGCAGACCTGAAAGTCGACACTTTCCGTGCTTCAGGCGCCGGTGGTCAGCACGTCAACAAAACTGACTCAGCTATCCGTATTACCCATATTCCAACCGGTGTTGTGGTGGAGTGTCAGGATGAACGTTCACAGCATAAAAACCGTGCTAAGGCTTTGTCTGTATTGGGTGCGCGCCTGCAGCAGGCGGAAGACGAAAAACGTCAGGCTGCCGAGGCAAGTGAGCGCCGCAACCTGGTAGGTAGCGGTGACCGCTCTGAGCGGATCCGTACTTACAACTATCCGCAGGGCCGTATTACGGACCACCGTATTAACCTCACACTGTATCGTCTGAATGAAGTTGTAGCGGGTGATCTGGGTGCCGTTATCGACCCGTTAGTGTTGGAGTACCAGGCTGATCTGCTAGCAGCCATGGGCGATGATTAATGGCGCAACATCCAAATCTTGCTCAGGCGATTGCCTGGGCGAGTGCACAGCTCCAAAATAGCTCCGAGTCAGCAAAACTTGATGCTGAAGTATTGCTATTACATGTTCTGCAAAAGACTCGCAGTTATCTATTTGCCTGGCCAGAAGCTGAACTGAGTGAAGCACAATATCAGCGGTTTGAGTCTCTTATCGCACGTCGAAGAAGCGGTGAGCCGGTTGCACACTTAACCGGTGAGCGTGAGTTCTGGAGCTTGCCCCTGTACGTGAACAACAGCACGTTAATCCCCAGACCAGACACCGAAACCTTGGTAGAGCAGGCGCTTGCATTGCCTTTGCCTGAGCAGGCTAAAGTACTCGACCTGGGTACCGGTACGGGCGCCATTGTATTGGCATTGGCGTCGGAGCAGCCTGGCTGGCAGCTAACCGGAGTTGACTTCTCAGATGATGCGGTGGCACTGGCAGAGAAAAACCGTCAACGTCTTGGGTTTGACCATGTTGAAATCCGTCAGAGTGACTGGTTTTCAGCGTTAGCAGATCAGTGTTTTGATCTGATAGTCAGCAACCCGCCTTACATTTGTGAGACAGATGAACATTTGACTCAGGGTGATGTGCGTTTTGAGCCTTTATCCGCTTTGGTGGCACCGGATCAAGGCTATGCCGATATTCGTCATATTATTGAACAAGCGCAGGCGCATCTCGCATCCGATGGCTATCTGATGTTTGAACATGGCTATCAACAAGCTGCTGGTGTTCAGCAGATTTTTGCACAAATGAACTATCGCAATATACTTACAATAAAAGATATGGCAGGCTGTGATAGGGTAACGATGGCGCAAAAGCCGCAATAATCGTTATTCCTTAAGCAAAACGGCATAAAGATAGCGATACCGTATTAGCGAGCAATAAGCCGGTTATCCTCAACCGGTTTCATGTCCGTCAGCACGCGCAATACTGGCGAGATACGAGTACAAAAGAGTGTTAAGGACTCTCCAATGGATGATTTTTTGTTTTCAGACGAGCCAAGTGAATCAGAAATACAGGAAAAAAGTGGCACCTGGAAGGTGATCATTGTTGATGATGAACCCGAAGTGCATGCGGTAACTAAACTCGCACTCAGTGACTTTGAGTTTCAGAAAAAGCGCCTGGAGTTTCTCAGTGCCTATTCTGGCGAGGAAGCAAAGAAGGTGGTTATGGACCACCCTGATGCCGCAATTGTGCTACTTGATGTGGTGATGGAAACGGATGACGCTGGCCTGCGAGTCGCACAATATATTCGCGAAACGGCTAAAAATAACAATATTCGCATTATTTTGCGTACCGGACAGCCAGGTCAGGCCCCGGAGCGTCAGGTCATAGTCAATTATGATATTAATGACTATAAGTCTAAAACTGAGTTGACAGCACAAAAGCTGTTTACTGTGGTGATGTCGAGCCTGCGTTCTTACCGAGACATCTTGTCTATTGATCAGTCTCGTCAGGGGTTGGAAAAAATCATCACAGCCTCACGTAATATCTTTGCGTCGCATTCCATTGATCAGTTTATCGAGGGCGTGATCCAGCAGTTGACTTCTTTGTTGGGGACTGTGGATGAAGCCATTTATGCAACGTCATTGGTTGCCAGTAACGATCCCTCCAATAGCAGTGATAAACTGGTGGTGTTTACAGGTCGTGGCGAGTTTGCCAGAAGCGAAGGCAAGCCCATTGAAGACGTGCTGGACTCGGAACAAATGGAAGCCTGTCGTCAGGCATTGCAAGACCGTGGCATAGTGTATAAGGACAACTACCTGTTTGCGTATTGTTCAAGTGAATATAACCACGCGTCTATGTTGTTTGTTTCCGGGATCCCTGAGTTTTTGACCGATACGCAAAAGCACTTGATCAAAATATTCTCGCAAAACGTACAACTGGCCTATGAAAATGTTCAGCTCCAGGCTGAAATTGAAGACACTCAGCAGGAGCTCGTGTATCGATTAAGCGAAGCGCTTGAGCAGCGTTCTACCGAATCGGGTAATCATGTTAAACGCGTTGCAAACATCTGTTATGTGCTGGCCAAGCATTATGGGCTCAGCTATCGCGAAGCCGAGCTGGTACGTCTTGCCTCGCCCTTGCATGATGTTGGTAATGTAGGTATTCCCGATGCGATTTTAAATAAGCCACACAAGCTAGAGCCCGAAGAATGGGATGTAATGAAGTCTCATACCCAAAAGGGTTACCAGATACTGCGCGACTCACGCCGTGAGATAGTGAATGCCGGCGCTATGATTGCGCGCGATCACCATGAGCGGTGGGACGGCAGTGGCTACCCAACAGGTAAAAAAGGCGAAGAGATCCATATCTTCGGACGTATTGCGGCGATTGCAGATGTCTATGACTCAATGCGTCACGAGCGTTGCTATCGCCCGGCGTACAGTCTGGACGAAGTGGTGGCCGAAATTAACAGCCAAAAGGGTAAGCACTTTGACCCTAAACTGGTTGATGTATTCAATACTGTAATTGACGAACTGGAACAGATCCTGGTTCGGTTAGAAGATTGATTTTATAGTTGATTTAATAAGGGGCAATTTTGGACTACATGGCACTTAAGCACACGCATGTGATGTTTGCAGTTTTAAGTATTATTTTGTTTTATACTCGCGCCGTTTCACGTTTGGCCAGTGGCAAGCTGGCAGCCAATAAAGGAGTGTTTATCGCCAGTCATA
This sequence comes from Pseudoalteromonas sp. AWH4_217, assembly GCF_056161105.1. Classification (NCBI taxonomy): domain Bacteria; kingdom Pseudomonadati; phylum Pseudomonadota; class Gammaproteobacteria; order Alteromonadales; family Pseudoalteromonadaceae; genus Pseudoalteromonas; species Pseudoalteromonas sp. AWH4_217. The sequence goes on from NZ_JBSWYM010000030.1 coordinate 10,689, forward strand.
GTGTTGACACCTTATTGTTGATAAGCGCTGTATCACTGGCTGTGATGGCCAGCCTGAACCCGGCGCAGCAGCCCTGGTTGATGGAAAAAATCGTTCTGGTGATTGCGTATATTGCACTGGGCTTTGTGGTTGCTAAGTCGACAACAAAAGCAAAACAAGTGGGCGCGCTGATACTGGCAACTGTGACCCTGCTGGCTGTAGGCTATCTGGCCAGCGCTAAAAACGCACTCATACTGTAATGTTTGCGCCGGACAGCCCGCTGTCCGGCTACCTACCTTAAGCTCTGTCAATTTTCCCCAAAATAAAAATCCCCTTGGGAATGTGATGAAAAATGTTACACTAGCCCATTATAATTTTAGACAGTAGAAAACAGTTCGTTATTTATGACTGATATCTGGTTCGATGAACACGACGCAAGTTCGGAGCATTTCTCTACACCGGCCTTGTTACGTTGTATCTGGGCTGAGCCACATTGGGATGCTCAGGCCGATACCTCACACACGCTATGTTTACTGGCTGAGCTTGAGCAGGCTGTTGACGACATTTGCCATAAAAATGTCGATAAGCACACGTGCGTGGATGCGCTGCTCGATACGTTTTATACCCAATGGTTATTTAGTGGCACGGACCAAAAAGTGCCAGAGCATTTGCTAAACAATGTCTGTTACGCTTTAAAAATGCACAGTGGCACCAGCATGGCGTTGGCGCTTATCCTGGTACATTTGCTGGAGCGAGCTAATCTTACAGCAAGCCTGGCGATCAATCAGGGCGATGTGCAGGTACACATTGCGTTGAGCGACGAAGAGGGCTATATCATAGACCCCAGCTCAGGTCACCAAGCCTGGTATGTGATCCCTGAAAATGGTGATGACAAAGAGCAGGAGCCTCTGGAGCTGGTGTTTGGAGAGGAAGCCTTCAAGCTTTATCTTGCCCAGCAAAAATGGTCGTTTATTGCAGCTGAGAAATTTGGTCATGCACTGAGCTGTGTCGAGATGTTGATGGAATTACTGGGTGATGACCCTTATGAGCGTCGCGACAGGGGCTATCTGCTTAATCAACTCAATTGTCCAAAAATGGCAAAAGATGATCTGCAATTTTTTGTTGATGAATGCCCAGACGACCCAACCATTGAACTCATTCAAAATCAAATCGCTGAGCTGGCCGACCATAATAATATCCTCCATTAGGTGAGGTCAGTGCGCACTGCACAGAGGGGAGTTATGTTAGTCATCTGTGCTAACTTCCTGAGCGGTTTTTGTATAATCAAGGAAACAGAGAGATCCTATGCAAGAGAGTAGTGTACTCATTACCAATAATGCCGTTGTGCTTGGCCTGTTAGCAATTATCCTGGGATTTGTGTTTTATACCTCTAATCTGAAAACGGGATTCTGGGCCAAGTTTTATCGCTATGTGCCCGCCCTGTTGATGTGCTATTTCCTGCCATCTTTGCTAAACACCTTTGGGATTGTCGATGGCAGCGGTAACGATGTTTATACGGTTGCTAAGTACTTTTTATTGCCAGCTTGTCTGGTGTTGCTGACGTTGAGCATCGATCTTAAGTCCATCATGGGGCTGGGTAAACGCGCCATCATTATGTTTCTGACTGGTACGGTCGGCGTGGTCCTCGGCGGGCCGATAGCACTACTGATCACGGCCACTTTTATGCCTGAACTACTCGGTGTCGCCGGGCCTGAAGCGGTATGGCGCGGTATGGCTGCACTGGCCGGTAGCTGGATTGGCGGCGGTGCCAATATGGTGGCGATGAAAGAAATCTATGGTGCCGGCGGAGAGATCTTTACCATTATGGTCACAGTCGACATAGTGGTCGCCAACTTGTGGATGGCTGGTTTGCTATTTTTGGCCGCCAGGCATAAAGACATTGATGCGCGAACCGGCGCCGATACGGCCTCGATTGAGCGCCTGATTGACAAAGTGCAGGCCTTTGAAGCGGAGCATGCAAGACGGCCTGAATTAAAAGACTTAATGCTACTGGTCGCCTTTGCTTTTGGCGCAACCGGGTTGGCGCATTTCGCCGCCGATTTGCTGGTGCCTTACTTCGCCAGTAATTTCCCAGAGCTGAAGAAGTTTTCACTGCATTCTAAACTGTTCTGGATCATCGTTCTGGTCACCACCATTGGCCTCGCTCTGTCATTTACAAAAGCGCGCAACTTTGAGGCTGTGGGCGCCTCCAAAGTGGGTAGTAGTTTCTTATATATCCTGGTGGCAACCATAGGCTTGCACATGGACATCACCAAAATTGTTGAAGCCCCTAAATACGTGGTAATTGGCCTGATCTGGATGGCGGTGCATGTGGGGTTATTATTTTTGGTGGCTAAACTCATTAAAGCGCCGGTGTTTTACGTGGCGGTTGGCAGTAAAGCCAACATAGGTGGTGCGGCATCAGCGCCTGTGGTTGCGTCGGCATTCCACCCGGCGCTGGCACCTGTAGGTGTGCTGTTAGCCGTATTGGGTTATGCGTTGGGCACCTACGCAGCCTGGCTGTGCGGACAAATTTTACGTGTAATTGGCAGTTAGTGCCGTCAGTTAGCGACTATTTTTAGGAAAGACAATGAATACACAGATTATCAAAGTAGCAGACATCGAGGTTGCAAACGACAAGCCTTTCGTGCTGTTTGGTGGCATGAATGTGCTTGAATCACGTGACCTGGCAATGCGCATTGCCGAGCACTATGTTGAAGTGACCAGCAAACTGGGCATCCCCTACGTGTTTAAGGCATCGTTCGATAAAGCTAATCGCTCTTCTATCAACTCATACCGCGGTCCGGGTATGGAAGAGGGGCTTAAAATCTTTGAAGAAATCAAAAGTACCTTTAACGTGCCGCTTATCACCGACGTTCATGAGCCACATCAGGCTGCACCCGTTGCCGAAGTGGTTGATGTGATCCAGCTTCCGGCCTTTTTGGCGCGTCAGACCGACCTGGTGGTGGCCATGGCAAAAACCGGCAATGTGATTAACGTGAAGAAACCTCAGTTTCTTGCACCACACGAGATGCGTCACATCATCAAAAAGATGAGCGAAGCGGGCAACGAGCAAGTGATCTTGTGTGAGCGCGGCACCAGCTTTGGTTATAACAACCTGGTGGTCGACATGCTGGGTATGGATGATATGAAGCACATGGCACCAGTGATCTTTGATGCCACACACGCTCTGCAGCGCCCGGGCGGTCGCAGTGATTCGGCCGATGGTCGTCGTGCACAGGCGGCTGAGCTGGCTCGCAGCGGTATGGCGTTGGGTCTGGCAGGCTTATTTATTGAAGCACACCCCAATCCAAACGAAGCCAAATGTGATGGTCCATGTGCACTGCCGCTGGCGAAGCTGGAAGGGTATTTGCAGCAGATGAAAGCCGTGGACGATCTGGTAAAGAGTTTTGCTCCGCTGGATACCAGCGCTGCTGACCTCTAAGCATAGACTTGTTGGCGGAGGATACTCCGCCATTTTTATAAGCCTGGTTTGGAATTCCCGCCATGTCACGACGATTACCTCCATTAAACGCACTGAAAGCTTTTGAGGCCGCAGCCCGGCACCTGAGTTTTACCAAAGCTGCCGAAGAACTGTTTGTGACCCAGGCAGCCATCAGCCACCAGATCAAGATTCTGGAAGAGCATCTCGGGGTTAAACTTTTCTTACGTAAAAACAGGTCTCTGCTGTTAACTGAAGAAGGGCAGGGCTATTTCCTGGATATTAAAGAGCTGTTTTCTCAGCTGATCGATGCCACAGAAAAACTGTTGGCACGGGGTGCAAAAGGGTCTCTTACGGTGAGTCTGACGCCCAGTTTTGCGATTCAGTGGCTGGTGCCCAGACTCAGCCTGTTTAATGAACTACATCCGGACATTGATGTGCGAATAAAAGCGCAGGATCTGGATGAAAACTCATTAACCGATGACGTGGACGTAGCCATTTATTATGGTCGGGGTAACTGGAGTGGGGTGCAAACTCATAAGCTGCATACTGAATACCTGGTGCCCATGTGTAGCCCTTTGCTGCTCAATGGCCCTAAGCCGTTGGATCAGCCCAGCGACCTGGCGAATCATACCCTGCTGCATGACACCACCCGACGCGCCTGGAAAGCCTGGCTAAAAACTGCTGGAGTACGTAACGTACCGGCTAATACCGGACCGATTTTCAGTCACTCATCTATGGTGACTCAGGCGGCGGTGCATGGTCAGGGGATCGCGCTGGGCAACAGCGTATTGGCCAAACCCGACCTGGATGCGGGCCGTTTGATCATTCCATTTAGCCATCACCTGGAAAGTAAAAATGCTTACTATCTGGTGTGTCGTGAATCTCAGGCTGAATTAGGTAAAATTGTGTCCTTCAAAAACTGGATGCTGGAAATGGTAGAGCAGGAACAACAATGACGCAGAGCGAAGTAAAGATTGATATTGAGTGGCATCAGGCTGACGCACCTCAGGCGCAGCTGCTCCTGGCCCATGGCGCAGGAGCGGGCCGCGACAGCGACTTTATGCAGGACATGGCAAACCGCCTGAGTGCGCTGGGAGTCACCGTCGGGCTGTTTGATTTTGGCTATATGCAGATGGCGAAGGCGCTGGATAAACGTCGCCCACCAGAGCGTGCCCCTAAGTTGCTGGCGCATTATCGTGATGTGCTAAGCGCACAACTCGACGGCTTACCTGTATTCATCGGTGGTAAGTCTATGGGCGGGCGTATGGCATCTATGCTGGTCTGTGAAGACGATATTCAGGTACAAGGCGTGTTTGCGCTGGGTTATCCATTCCACCCACCGGGCAAACCTGAGAAACTGCGTACCGAGCACTTTGCCGATATCCCTTGCCCGTTTGTGGTGCTGCAAGGAGAGCGTGATACGTTTGGTAATCATACCGAGGTTACCGCTTTGGCAGCGCAAGCTGAAGAAAAGAGCTGGCCTGAGCTGGTATGGCTTAAAGATGGCGACCACTCATTGAAGCCCCGCAAAGCCAGCGGCCTGACAGAAGCACAAAATCGCCAGCTGGCAGCTGAGGCCATTGCCGCTAAAATTGCGGAGATACTCAATGGCTAAGCTATTCTTACTGCTGGGCGGGGCATTTTGTATGCTGTCGGTCATGTTGGGGGCGTTTGCCGCCCATGGCCTGAAAAGCCGTTTAAGTGACTATGCCATTGGCATATTTAAAACCGGCGCTGAATATCAGATGACCCACGGTCTGGCACTGCTGGCCGTAGCCCTGCTCCTGAAATGGGGTGTGAAAGTTCAGCTCTCGGGCTATTTATTTGCGACCGGGATTGTCCTGTTCAGTGGCAGCCTGTATTTGCTGGCGCTGACCGGTGCCAAGTGGCTGGGACCGATTACGCCACTGGGCGGACTGTGTTTTATTCTTGGCTGGGCCTGGCTGCTGTTTCAGGTTGCCCGCCAGCCCTTTTAATTGATTAGAGACTTTTTATCACTATGTCTAGTGTGGTTATTTATTGCCGAAGCGGCTTTGAAAGCGATGCGGCGGCCGAAATTACGCATCACGCCGCGTTACATAATGTCGCCGGTTACGTGAAAGCTAAGCCCAATACGGGCTATGTGACCTTTGAGTGCTTTGACCCGGCTCAGAGTGAGCTGCTACTCAAACAGGTCGATTTTTCCAGCCTGGTGTTTGCCCGCCAGTGGTTTGCGGGTGTGCTGTTAAGCAAAATGCCCGTTGAAGACCGCGTATCTGAGATCAAACAGGTGGTTGGGGATTTCCCTTTGTGTGGCGATCTGCGGGTAGAAACCCCGGATACCAATGAAGGCAAAGAGCTGTCGAAGTTCTGTAAGAAATTTTCGACGCCACTTGCCAAAGCGCTTGAGAAGCAAAATAAGCTGACCCGCGACCACAAAGCCCATAAACCGGTGCTGCATGTGCTGTTTCTGGCAAACGACACCGCCTATGTCGGTTACTCATTCAGTCATAATAACTCGCCGTTCTTTATGGGGATCCCCAGACTGAAAATGCCAGCCGATGCACCGAGCCGCTCAACGCTTAAGCTGGATGAAGCTTTCAATGTGTTTGTTGGTAAAGAGAACGAGCCTGAGCGGGTTCGCTCTGGCATGCGCGGCGTGGATCTGGGAGCCTGTCCGGGTGGCTGGACCTATCAACTGGTACGCCGCGGGTTGTTTGTGGCGGCAATCGACAATGGCCCGATGAATGACGATTTAATGGAAACCGGGCAGGTAAAGCACTTCCGTGAAGATGGCTTTAAATACCGCCCCGAAAAGCGCAATATCGACTGGCTGGTGTGTGATATGGTCGAAAAACCAACCCGCGTCAGCGAGCTGATGGTCGACTGGATAGTCAACGGTTTTGTCCGTGAGCTGATCTTCAACCTCAAGCTGCCCATGAAAAAGCGCTTTGATACGGTTTATGAGTGTTTAACGCTGATCCACGACGAGCTGAAAAAATACGGCGTAGGCTATGAGCTACAGGCCAAACACCTCTATCACGATCGCGAAGAAGTGACCGTGCATATTCAGGTACTGAAAGTCCCGCAAAACCTCTACAGCTAAGCATTGTTTCGGTGGCTGCCAGGTATGGTAGCCGCCATCACTTTACTTGATTCTTTTTCCCGCAATATTTTCTTACGCTCTTGTTTTTACACTTTGCTGTTATTTAAATAAAATCAGCAGCAAAGGAGTAACTGATGACAAGACTACTGCAGCACACTGTGTCTCCTCAGCTAAAGGCAACGCTGAGCTATTATGCGCCAGGCAGCATGATGCCAGCACATCGACACGATCATGCACAGTTATCCGTGCTGCTCAGTGGTGGCTTGCGTGAGCAAACTGAGCAGTCGGCTTTCGATATAGCAACGCCGGGATTATGTTTTAAGCCGCAGCATATTTTGCACAGCGATCAATACGGTGCTCAGGGTACGCTGATCTTCTCGTTTTCCTTGTCACCTGAGCTGCTTACCCGGTTTGATAAAATAACTTCACCTCGATATCAATGGCAGTCTCGGCTGACTGCAGGCCCTCGGGCTGGGCAGGCATCTTATTTACAGGCGTTGTATCATGGTCATTTAGATACGTTGCACGACCTTTTCTGGGACACTCTGAGTGAATGTGGTATCCCTCAACATACCGTCAGAGAGCGGCAGCGACCCGACTGGCTGGTGCGAGCTAAAAAGTTGCTGGAAGAGGCCGAACAGCCAGTGTCACTTAGCGAACTGGCAACACAGCAAGGGATCCATCCGGTGTACTTTTCCCGTGCATTTAAAAAGTACTTTCATATTTCTGCCAGTGCATATCAACAACAGCTGCAGCTGAGTAAAGCACTGCGCTCGATGATTCAAGGCCTGCCCCTGAGTGATAGCGCATTTCATGCCGGTTTTTCCGATCAGAGTCATATGAGCAGAGCTATGACGAGCAGGTTAGGTCTGTCACCCGGGAAACTTCAAAAGCTGTTTCATAGCAAAACAGGTTAAATCTGTTCAATACAGTGCTAAATCAGCAAGCTAGGATATGCACACAACAATAACCATCCGGAAATCAATATGAAACTACACGCACTACTCACTTTAGCTTGTGCACTGACGCTGAATCCCCTCTCTGCATTGGCAGCCACACCGCAACAGGCAGCAGATTATATTGCCGATTATATCGAGCGTACACCGGAGCTTGGCCCGGGATTTGGTATGGTGGTGGTTAATCAGGATAAGGTGCTGCTCAATAAAGTATGGGGGAAGCGCAGGGCTGGTACAAATTTGCCTGTCACGCCACAGACACCGCTTTACATTGCTTCTCAGACAAAAGCCTATATGGGGCTGGTTGCCGCTCACCTGCATCGTCAAAAGGTGCTTGATCTGTACGCACCTCTTAGTCAGTTTTGGCCTGCCAACAGTTTTCCCGAAGGGGTAGATGCCAAACAGTGGCGTTTAATTGATTTGCTCTCTCACCAGGTACCTGTCAGTGCGGATTTTGTAACTGAAATGGAGGCCTATATGACGGAAGTGGCGGTCGATGATTATCCGTGGCTTATCAAACAGTATGGCAAAAAACGCGATGAAGGATTTGAGTATGACAACCTTGGGTACAATATTTACGGGGCAATCTTACAACAGGTAACTGGTCGCAGCTGGCAGGACTGGCTGGCAAAAGTGCTGTTTAAGCCATTTAATATGCCACACAGTTCAGCCCGTACATCAGACTTTGCGACTGACGAGGTTGCCTGGAATCATATCTGGCAGGGAAGTGAAGCAGGGTGGAAACCGGTACCGCCTAAAACTGATGCAATGATGCACTCTGCAGGTGGGATAGTCACTTCTACCTCAGACATAGCAAAATGGTTGCAACTGAATTTGTCCGCGGGTCAGGGCTATATTTCTGCAGCGGATCTGGCGCTGTCACATCAGCAGGCGGTAGCGCTTGACCCACAAGCGCGCAATGTTTACCGGATCCCCTGTCAAGGTTATTCACTTGGATGGAATATCTGCACCTTTAAAGGTTACTCTGTGCTGATCCATGGTGGTGGCTATACCGGCTCACGTTCTTTGATGGCCATTGTGCCAGAGCTAAAAATAGGGTTGGCGACTTTTTCGAACTCAGACAATATGACTGGCCGTTATACCATTCAGACGATTAAGCAGTATTTGTTGTATTTGCTGGATGCACCTGAATATAAAGCCGCTGAGCGGGAAAATCTGAGCACCTATCAGGACAAAGTCGCCAAACTGCTTAATCGACGTCAACAACGTCTGAATGATGCCGAGCACGCTGAACACTGGCAGCAGTGGCGTTATACGCCTTCAAAAAAAGAGCTAGCAAACTATGCCGGACACTATCGCGGCGACAATGCTTACCTCGATCTGACTTTGACAGTAAAGGGCGACTATCTGAGCGGACAGAGTTTTGACTACCATTTTATGCTCAAACCGGCCACTCAAGCTCGGTTTGCACTCTATGATGTGCCGTTTGCTCAACCTCAGCCTGTCGAATTTAAACTGAATGCAGAAGGGAAACCTGTCAGCCTGGAATGGGCTGGTCGGGTTTATCAGCGTCAGTAGTCAAAACGAGCGTGTTGTGGTTCACTGCCACAGTAGTTGACCCAAGTGTGTAATGTGTTAAAACTGACCTTCCGATGACATTACTACAGGGACGGCACAGTGGCGCAACAAGGCACACTCTATTATTTATGCGGCAAAATGGGCGCTGGCAAATCCACTCTGTCGCGCAAACTGGCTCAGGAGCATCAGGCGGTGGTGTTGTCTGAGGATGACTGGCTGGCGGCGCATTACCCCGGCCAAATCCAAACTTTTGATGATTACATTGAGAAGTCCCGGTTAATCAAACCTTTTATTAAAGCGCATGTGCAAAGCCTGCTGCGGCTGGGGCTGAATGTGGTGATGGACTTTCCGGCTAACACCCGACGGCAACGCGCCTGGTTTGTTGCGCTAAGCGAAGCGGTACAGGCCAAACATCAACTTTACTATCTGGATGTCAGTGATGAGCAATGTCTGGCCCAGCTGGCCAAGCGCCGGGTTGAACAGCCAGCGCGGGCCCACTTTGATACCGAAGCGGTGTTTTATCAGGTTAGCCAGTATTTTGAACCACCCGAAGCCAGCGAAAGCCTGATACTTGTGAACAGAGGTAGCTCAAATGATAAGCAGGCTTAGCTCAATGCTATTATTTTTGATATCGTCACATTTGCAATTTAACTAAATTAGTCAGCAATAGCTTAATCGCAGTGAATGTAGAGGAACAATGATCGATTCAAAAACAAAAGAACGAATAGTGGTGTTGATTGATGAAGAGGCGGGCCCCTATATTAGAGTTTCAACCTGGGATGATGCTGATGCGCTCGAAGATTTGCTGTCCGGAAAGTATGATGTACTCTATGAAATGAAAACCCCAGAAGAATTTATGGATGACGGGGGTAAAGAGTATTATTTTGGCAGTGTGGCTGATCCAGCAAAACTGCAAGCTATATTAGATGAAATAACAGTATAGCAGCGAATTAAATTGCATTTTTGAAATGCAATATCCAGTGTAAAAAAGTCCGCTAAAGCTGTAATTCAAGCGCCCTCAAAGTTTCTTCTGCGCCATCAAAATCAAAATCCTCAATCTGGTTAAAGAGTTGCTCAGCGAGGGGCTGCTGGGGGGTGCCGCTTAGCGCCTCCAGTAATGTATCAGCCCGGTCGCTGGCATCCATATCAGAATCACTGATCAGTGCTTTGAGTTCAGCCAGTAAAGCCGTTATATCAATGTTCTGATGTGCGTTTTCTGAATGACCTGCCTCGCTGGGAGGGTCTATGTCCTGCGACTTATCCAGTGCCAGCGTCATTGCATCAATCAGTGCAGTCAGGCAGGGTAGTAGCTCATCCATTATGGCTTGTATCGGTGCATTGTTGGCACAGGCGGTTTCTAACTCAGCGGCCAGCTGTGCCACTTGAACAGCCCCGATATTACCAGCGCTGCCTTTGAGTGTATGGGCGCACCGCATCGGGCCCTGTGGATCTGTGTCCGTGTGTGACTGGGCTTCGACAAAGGCCTGTTCAAATTGCGCCTGTTTCTCACAAAATCGTCCCAGCAGCTTTTTGTACAGGGCTGAGTCGCCTTCGCTGATGGCGAGTCCCGTCTGGGTATCCAGCCCGGCTATCGCAGCTAAGTCCTTCGATGCATCCGTGGATGCTGGCAATGTCTGTTCGCTGGTGGCTGGTATATCCGCAGGTCGAGCCGGGGTTATCCAGCGGGCCAGTGTGGCAAACATTTTGTGCGGATTCAGGGGTTTTTCAATGATGTCGTTCATGCCGCATTCCAGCGCTTTTTGACGGTTATCCAGCATCACACTGGCGGTCATGGCGATTACCGGCAGCTGCTGCCACCTGGGTTGCTGGCGGATGGCTTCGGTTGCGCTGTAGCCGTCCATCACCGGCATCTGGCAGTCCATGAGCACACCATCGTAGTCACGCTGGTGCAGCATCTCCAGTGCCTGTTGGCCGTGCTCAGCTACATCAACCTCAATGCCATTTTTTTCTAATAAGGCAATGGCCAGCTCCTGATTGAGGTCGTTATCTTCAACCAACAGTAAATGTGCGCCCGCGACAGAGTTGGGGTGTTCGTCGGCACTCGTATCGTGTTGCTCGCAGGTGCTTGGGTCGCCAAACAGGCTAAGCAGACAGGCGGCAAGTGGCTTGGGAAAAACCGGCTTTGACAGGGTATAACTGACCTCGCTTTGTGTCATATCCCCGCCATGATTTAACAGGATGACGGGGAGTTTTGCGCGCAGTGAGTCGGGTAAAATAGTCAGACTACGACTGTCCGCCAGAATACACTGGGCACTCGTGATGATTGATGCATCAGGGACAAAGGTGTCCCGGCTGACGGCCTCCGCGCTGATCCCAAAAACATGCAGGTAGCGTTTAAGTGTGGTTGCAGCGTACTGATTGTCATCCAGGATCACTGCGTGCTGCACGGACAACTCAGGTAAACGGGTATCGCTGTTATCACATAGCTGCACCACAATATCAAAAGCAAAGGTACTGCCTTCACCGGCAATACTCTGGCAGCTGATCTGGCCACCCATCAGTTCCACCAGCTTTTTACAAATCGCCAGTCCCAGACCCGTTCCCCCGTATTTACGCGTCGTTGAGGTATCCGCCTGGCTAAAAGATTTAAAGAGTTTCTGCTGCTGTTCATCGGTCATGCCAATGCCGGTGTCTATGACCGCAAATGCCAGTGTGAGGGTATCTTTGTCGCCTGCCTGTGGCGATACATCAATGATCACATCACCACCTTGATCGGTGAACTTAATCGCATTACTGCCTAAGTTTAATAATATCTGTGAGATCCGCAGCGGATCGCCTACCAGGCGTGCCGGGATCCCAGGATCCAGCATCACACAAAGCTCAATATCCTTTTCTCGTGCCTTGATGGCCAAAAGGTCTATGCTTTGCGTCAGGGTTTCTTCCAGATCAAACTCGATGGCTTCAATATCGAGCCGGCCCGCTTCAATTTTAGAAAAATCGAGAATGTCATTGATGATCCCAAGGAGCGACTCGGCACTGCGATTGATTTTCTCTACATAATTACGCTGCTGACGATCCAAAGCGGTTTGCAGGGCCAGGTAGCTCATGCCTATGATGGCGTTCATGGGCGTGCGAATTTCATGGGACATATTGGATAAAAAGTCGGACTTGGCCTGGGTGGCACTTTCGGCTTTATCTTTGGCTTTTTGCAGCGCCACTTGCAGCGCTTTGGCGTCGCTGATATCCATATGAATACCAAACACTTCCTTACCACCCGGACCATGTTTGGCGACCACACTGCGACCAATACTGAGGATCCACTTCCAGCTGCCATCGGCACATTTCATGCGCATTTCATGGCGAAAAGTATCACTGTCGCCGCGTGCATGGGCCAGTAATGCGTCTTCGGTGGTGCTGAGGTCGTCCGGGTGAATGAGCTGGTGCCAGCGTGCAATGCTGGGACCGTACAACTGTTCCAGCTCATCGCACTGGTAGCCCAGCATTTCTGACCAGACATCGTTAGTGATCAGCTGTCCACTACTGATATCCCATTCCCAGGTGCCGGCATTGGCACCTGACATCGCCAGCTCCAGCCGCTGTTCAGCTTCTTTGAGCTCGCCATAGGACAAGGAGTTGGCCAGAGCCACAGCGAGGTGATTGGCAACGACACGCAATATCGCGCGCTGAGCCCGGGTCAGCGCGTGCTGATGGTTAAATTGCAGGGTAAACACGCCCAGCACCTCACTGTCGACTATCAGCGGAGCACAAAATACAGTTTGTGTGGCAGTGCCATGAAGGTTGTCAGCGGCATCTAACGCCAGTTTGTGCCAGTCTTGCGGGCTGGCAGTATAAACCTGAGTGGCCTCTTTGACACAGTACACATCGGCGCCCCGGCTGGTGCTAAGTTTGCTTATCAGCGCTGAAAACGGCTCATCATCCTGCACGGCGTATATATAGTCTATGTACTGTTGATCCTGGTGATAAATGCCCACCGCACAAAACTCACAGGGCAGGGTTTGCTTGAGGTGTTGATAAATGGTTTCGCAAATGACTTTCATGTCGTAGGTTGCCGCCACTTCTTTACCCACTTCGCCTAATACCACCAGATCCTGAGTGCGTTGTGCGACTTTTTGTTCCAGTTTTAAGCTGGCAAGGCGTAGTCTGCGCTCCCTGATATGCACTATGGTCACTATCGAGATGATGAGCACAGCAGGCAGCAGCACTTTAAACCACAGGGTTTCATACCAGGCAGGCAAAGAGATGATAGATAAGCCAATAGGCGTATCATTCCAGACACCATGATTATTGCTCCCCACAACCTGCAGCACATATTCGCCAGGCTCAAGCGAGCGGTAACTGGCACGGGGTGTATCTGTGATTGTGCTCCACTGTGCATCGTGCCCCAGCAACTTATAGCGATAGCGGTTATCTTCTGTGGCATGGTAATCGAGCGCGGCAAAGTAGACGGTCAGGTTTCTGTCCCTATGTGTAAACTCAATACCACTATCGAGTTTGTTAATTCGCTCCCCATCTCGCTCAGCATGGGTAAAAACCAGTGGCGGCGGGGAAATATTGACGTAGACCGTGAGTGGATTAAACCCGGTGATACCATCTATGCTGCCAAACAGGATCTGTTCATCATAGGTGACAAAAGAGCGCGCCAGAAAGTGGTTGTTGCCCAGTCCGTCATGGGTTGTGAACTGATGAAAGATCCCACTGAGCGGATCAAGTTGAAAGACGCCGCCAGAGGTTGCCAGCCACAGCAACCCCAGTTCATCGGCGACAATGGATTTCACCGCGAAATTGGCTTGTGATGTGGTGTTACTAAAACGCTTAAACTGTCCACCATCCAGTGTATAACGGGTTATTCCATTATTGCTGGCAAACCAGAGGTAGCGGCCACTCTGAATGCCCTGATTAATGTGACGGCCATCCAGACTGGTGGGGGTATTATCGGGCAGGTAGTGATGTGTTTGCGTTAAGTCTGGGCTGAGGCGAAACAGGCCATCCCCATCGCTGCCTATCCAGACTTGACTGTCACTGTCGAACAGCACAAAAGTCGGATCCGTATTGGGCAGGAAGTATTGTACTTCGCCGCTTGGTGGGTGCCAGCGTGTGACTCTGCGTTCACCAGCTATGATCAGCCACAACCACCCCTGAGCATCAAAATTGATATAATCGACGGGTGAGCCCTCTCGCACTCCGGCTGGCATAAAGGGCGTTAAAGTGCGATTAAGTTCATCGACCTTAAACAGACCAAAGTTGGTTCCTGCATACAGCTGACCTTCACCATCCCGGTTGAGATGGTGGACTCTGAGGCGATAGTCGCCGGTTAGCTCCTCGGGTGAAGCGAACGGGGTAAATTGCCCGTGACCATCAAAATGCACTAAGCCACGACCGGTACCCAGCCAAACACCGCCTTCAATGGCCTGAGCCATACTGAGTACCTGATTGAATAGCCCGGAGAGCTGCTGGCCTGCCAAAAAGTGATGCCAGGCTGTAAAGGCGGGTGGATGAGGAAACACTTTTATGACGCCGGAATAGCGCGTTGCGGCCCACATCAGCCCGGTCTGATCAATTAACACCTGGCGAACATCACGGTTTTGCAGCAATGCCAGTTTGCCGTCCTGTGCTGTGGGTATAAATTTCTCCTGTAATGGAGAAAAGCGGTAGATACCGGCAAAGGTCGACAGCAGAATATCGCCCTGATGATGCAGCAGGCTGGATACACTGGGCAGGCTGTGATCATGGAGCTGATAGGTATGAAAACGTTCAGTAGCCGGGTCAAAACGGCCAAAACTGGTACGGGTGGCCACCCAGAGTCGGCCATCGGCAGCAACGGAGACTTGTCGGACTTCCGGATGATCCAGCGACTGCGGGGCAACCTTAAATGCGCTAAACTGGCCAGTTTGGCGGTCCAGTCGGTAAAGCCCGTCTGAGGTGGCACACCAGATAGCACCATCCTGCGCTTCGGCAATACTCCACACCCGGTTGTTGCCCAGACTCGTTGGGTTGTCTGGGTCATGGACAAAACGCTCAAATCCGCTGCCATCTGTGTTGAGACGATTGAGTCCACCGCCATTGGTGCCAACCCACAGGCTGCCATCCTGACTTTCGAACAGGGCCTGTACTTTGTCCGCACCCAGAGACTGCGGGTTGTTGGGGTCATGGCGAAAATGCTTAAACCCTTGCTGTGCGCCTAAAAACAGATTCAGGCCACCGCCCCAGGTACCGGCCCACAAACGGCCACGGCTATCAAACAGTAACACACTGACACTGTCGGCAGACAGTGAGCTGGGGTCGTCCGGGTTATGTTTAAAATTACTGAACTGATAGCCATCGTAGCGCTTAATGCCATCGGCGCTGCCAAACCACATAAACCCCTGCTGATCTTTGCTCACGGCGTAGATCTGCGGCGTATTCAAGCCGTTATAGGTGGCGATATTTTCAATCTTGAGGGTGGTAGCCAGCACTTTTTGTGCGAATAAAGCACATAAGAGCCATTTCACCGCTAAACTAACAGTGAGTGCTAACCCCCTGCGCGGTGGTCGGGTCGTGCATGAGACAGAAGTGACTGGCATAGCGTTGGCCTGTTGGCTGGTCCATTGAGTCGTTGTACAAATGTTAGACAGATATTAGAAACCTGTGCACAATAATAGCAAATAAATTTTCTGACCTTGCAACACCTTAACTGTGCCAAGCCTCATGGTGAGGTAATGAGCTTTAGGAGAGAAGAATGGATAATGGCAGTGCAGTAACCACTATGACTATCCTGGTTGTTGAGGCACACGAAACCATTCGTTCTATGGTGGCCAACATTGTTACAGGCCTTGGGCGAGTTAATGTGCTACAGAGCCCCAATGGTGCAGACGCACTGGATAAGCTGCAATATCAGGATATCCACCTCATAATCGCCGACTGGATGTTGCCCAAGTTGGCGGGTATCGACTTGCTGAAAGAAGTCAGAAAAAACCCGCGCACGGCAGCGATTCCTTTTGTCATGACAGCTACCTCCATTCAGCAATCTCAGGTGTTGCAGGCCATCAAATGTGGTGTGTCTGAATATGTGGTTAAACCCTTTTCCAGCAAAATCATGTTGGAGCGCCTGCGTCGGGCACTCAATAAGCCGGTCAGGCCCTATCATGGAGAAATGAGCGAAGAAGACACCGTTGTTGAGCAGCCCATTCAGGTGCTGGTGGTTGATGATGTGGCAGACAATATTAAAATCATCGGTGATGTACTGCGCAAGGAATATAAGGTCAAAGCGGCGTTGAGCGGCGCAAAGGCATTGCAGATCTGCGCTGCAGAGCCGCAACCCGATCTGGTGTTACTGGATATTATGATGCCGGGTATGGATGGGCTGGAGGTCTGCCGCCGCCTTAAAGACGACCCCCACACCCAGCATATTACCGTGATTTTTCTAACAGCGCTGGAGCAAACTGAGCACGTTGTGCGGGGGCTTGAACTGGGGGCGGTCGACTATATTACCAAGCCGGCCAACCCATCGGTGGTTAAATCCCGGGTGCGAGCGCACTGCCGTAATATAGAATCGAATCGTCTGATGCGCGCACAGATTGACGCCATGCTGGACAATGCAAGATTGCGAGATGAGTTTGACAGTCTGACACAGACCAATCTTGCCAAACCTGTGTCGGATATTCGCAGTTCAACGGCGATGTTGGCCAGGCACATCAAAGACCCGGAGCGTGCCAGGCGTTATCTTAGCTTTATTCAGCATAGCTGTTTAAGGCTTCAGCACGCTATGGACAGTATGTCCGCGTTGGCAAAAATTGAAGCCAATGAGTACCGCCTCAATCCGGTCACTCACCCTTTGCACAAAGTCATAGAAGCTGTACTGGAAGACTTAGCCCCGCTGGTTGAAGAGTCTAAAGTCCAGCTGCGTACTGTGGTGTCTAAGGATTTGATGTTTTTTGGTGAGCCTGCGCTGTGTTACACCTTATTTCATAATCTTATCACCAACGCATTGGAAGCCGTGAATACTAAGCCGTTGGTCACCATCAGTGCGCAACCTGTTGAGCAGCAACTCACGGTGATCATCCAAAACCCTGATCCCGTACCTGACGGTGTCAGAACGCGTTTTTTCGATAAGTTTGTGACTTTTGGTAAGCCTGACAGAGCAGGTGTGGGTACTTACACCGCCAAACTGCTCGCCGAAGCGCTGCAGGGCCAGATAGAATTTAACACCGATGAGCAAAGAGGTACTGAGGTGACGGTCAGTTTGCCTTTAGGAGAAAAAGCAAACTAGCCTCTTGGGCAGCATCTGTGCCCAAGAGGAAAATGCGCGTGGCTAATCGCGAAATTGGGTGCGGTAATTCTCGACCCACAGTTTGGTTGCGCCACACACCGCTGCCGGCATCACAATCAGATTAACAATCGGAATGCTGGTTAACACCATGACGGCAAACCCAAAACCATAAGACAAGCCCTGATTTGCTTTTAAAGTGTCTTTCATCTGTCTGAAAGAGATTTTGTGGTTATCGAAGGGGTAGTCGTTGTACTGCACATTGTACATCCAGCAAGAAAACAACACCCAGAGTATCTGGCCAATGAAGGGGAGCATCCACAGCAGGATGAAAAAGCCGATAGCACGCGGCAGGTAGTAAACCAACTTGCTCCATTCGCGGCCCAGCATGCGCGGCACATCTTTTACTAAATCGGCGAAGCCATCATCGTTAATTTTTTGTCCGGTCAGATGCAGTTCGACTTTTTCGGATAACAAGCCATTGAATGGCGCAGCAATAAAGTTGGTGATAACAGTAAACACCATGCTGTAACTGAATAAAATCACTAGCACGGCAATGGGCCACATTAACCATTCCAGCCAGCTTAGCCAGTCAGGCAGTAATTCATTCAGGTAGGCAAAGCCTTGTGTCAGCCAGTCATACAGGAAAAACAACGAGCCGCCAAATAGCAACACATTGATAAGCAAAGGAATAAATACAAAGCGTTTAAGTCCTTTTTGGCTCAGTAAGGAAAAGCCCGCGACAAAATACTCCATACCTTTGGTCAGTTGCATTGAAATACCTCTGTATTTAAAGTTCTATGCCCATTATAAGGTCAGGAGGATGAAAAAGGGCAGCCTGTTGAGTAACAAATTGTGCATGCCTTGCCATCTTATTGTGTTTGCAAAGGTTTCCCGTTAACCAGGCAAAACGGATCTGGTGCACTCAGGTGTTAGGAAAAATAAATTTACAGATTATTGCACTTTGCTGGTTGAAACCGCACTTGCTTGCCTATACATTCAAATTATCGTCCTCGGGGAGTTTGCCCATGCAATCGCGTTTTTGGTTATTAGCATTGTGTCTGATGGTGTCACTGACTGTGAACGCCGCTGGCAGCAGTGCGTCAGTCAAAACTGCGCAACTGGTAGAGCTTTTGTCTGACCCTGACGAAGATAAGCTAGACTGCGACTCCGACATTCCAATGCCAGGCTCTGCCAACCTGGAAAATGTGCAGCCAGCTCGCAATTTCCCGGATAGCGTCCGCTTATATCACCCGCTTACTTACTATCATCAGGGGATCAGAGCCCCACCTGTTTCAGCCTAATACACGCATTTTTATATTTGAATTTTGCACGCCTGATAGGCTGTGCCGTGATGTGCTTAATGTCAGCGCTGCTTGTGGCAAGTGGCTGGCAATGACCCATGCGTAAATACCCCTGGCCACGAGAGAGCGCATAAACCCGGCGCGTTATCGCCGGAGTCGAATTATCTTTGGTTAGCCAGGTGTTTAATCGCATTGGTATATTCCCGAAACAGAGGTGAATAATGAATACATTTAACAGACTGAATACGCTTGATGTGACTGCTGATGTTCCTGTTCAGGCCAACCCCTTACTGAGTGCAGCTGAAGAGAATGGGCTTGATCGCCTGTCGGTATCGGCACAAAAGTATATGCACAATCTGGATGGCCAGAATGCAGTGTATCTGGACCCGGATACCAGTGTTGATGATGCCACGCTGGTACTGAACAAAACTCATGTGGCCTCTATGTTTGTGGCTCAGGATGGCGTATTGATGGGGATCATTTCCCAGGCCCGACTGGGCAGTCGACATATCTTAAAAGAAGCTCAGTTGCGCGGCTGTCAGCGCAGCGATCTTGTTGCCAGCGACGTTATGCTGCCGCTTAAAACACTAAAACAGATAAGTCTGACCGATCTGCGTACAGCGCGCTCTGGTGATGTACTGGTGACTATGGAAGCGCATGGCCTTGATTACTTGCTGGTAACCGCGCCTGAAACAGGCCGGATCTGTGGCTACTTTGATCTGGTGGAGTTGATAAAAGTAGGTGGTCGTTCAGTTAATCAGCTGCGCCCGGCTGAACACTTTAACGACATTGTGGTGTCTGTGCTGCACCACAGCGAACGGTAATACCATTCAGCCCAACATAGTCCAACCGATTTATTTCCTAAAGTTAATGTAAATTAACGCCAAGGCACCTGAGGGTGCCTTTTTTATACCAATTTGCCCCTTTAAATTGAACATGTATTAAGTGAAGTGGGTACTACTCTGGAAATTTAACGCCGTGACGTTTGGCATACCAGTAACACAACGGCAGTTCAATCAGGGTAAAGGAAATCACGGTAAACCAGGCCCAGTTGACCTCAAATAAGACCAAAGAAAAAGATAATCCAGAGTCATAGTAGACTGAGCCGACAATAGCCAGCGAAACGGCGGTCGCTATCAAATCCTGAATCGAGACCTTTTTTAAATCATTACCAGCGTAACGCGGATAAATGACAAAGTAGGCCAGGCATAAAATAATGACGTTGAGCAGGATGACCTGGAGTTCAATGGACATAAATACAACTTATAGGTATGAAGAAGTCGCTATTTTAAGGCGCACAATGGCGCTTTGGCAAGCAAGCAGATGGATGACTCTGCCTTTTCTGTGTTATTGCGGTTATACTTCGCGGGTAAACCAATGAGGTAGGTATGCTGTCGAAAAATCAACAAAAGCTGCTCCGCGCCCTGGCGCAAAAAAAATATCGTAAACAACATGGCCTGTACCTGGTGCAGGGGGCTAAAAATGTTCAGGAACTTCTGAATGCGGGTAAACCGGTTAAACAGATCTTTGCCAGCGCTGATTTTATTGCTGACAACCGGACCTTGTTGGAGCCCCATGAGCTGGTGTTGTGCGATGAGGCTGAGTTGAGTAAAGTCAGTACTCTGGTCAGTAACAATGCGGCTATTGCCATTGCTGAGACAGAGCCACAGGCAGAGCTGAACACGAGTGGGTTGGTCCTGGCACTGGATGACGTATCCGACCCTGGTAATCTGGGCACCATTATTCGTGTTGCGGATTGGTATGGGTTGAACCAGATTGTCCTCAGTGAGCAATGTGCCGATCATCTTAATCCCAAAGTGATCAGCGCAACCATGGGCTCTTTTGCGCGGGTTGATGTGATCAGAACAGATCTTTGCACATTGCTAAAAACCTACGATGGCCCGGTTTATGGGGCTTTTCTGGAAGGTCAAAGCGTGCATACTACTTCATTTGCAACGCGAGGTATTTTGGTGATGGGCAGCGAATCACATGGTATCAGCGCTGCGGTGGCAGAGCATATTAATCAGCCCATCACTATCCCCGCTTTTGGCGGCGCGGAGTCGCTTAATGTGGCGATGGCCACGGGGATCATCCTTGATAACTTGAAACGCCATGGGTAAGGTAGACTGATCTTGAACTATTGCGTTTGTCATTAAGCTGTTGTTGTTATGCGCCTGAGCAGCATTAAACTGGCCGGTTTCAAATCCTTTGTAGAGCCGACTAAAATACCCTTTCCGGAGCCAATGACCTGTGTTGTTGGTCCCAACGGGTGCGGCAAGTCCAACGTGATTGATGCCGTGCGCTGGGTATTGGGGGAAAGCTCCGCTAAAAACCTGCGCGGCGATGCCATGACGGACGTGATCTTCAATGGCTCGACCCACCGTAAGCCAGTATCCCAGGCCTCTGTAGAGCTGCTGTTTGATAATACTCAGGGGCGTTTGCCCGGTTCTATGGCTGACCGTACTCAGGTTGCAATTAAGCGGCTTGTGACTCGGGACGGTCAGTCACTGTACTTTCTCAATGGCAGTAAATGCCGCAAACGTGACATCACAGATATTTTTTTGGGCACCGGTCTTGGCCCGCGCAGTTATGCCATCATTGAGCAGGGGATGATCTCGCGCCTGATAGAGAGCAAACCGCAGGAATTACGCATCTTTTTGGAAGAAGCCGCTGGGGTCTCCAAATATAAAGAGCGCCGTCGGGAAACTCAGACGCGGATCAAAAGCACCAGAGAGAATCTGGAACGTCTGCTGGATATGCGTCAGGAGCTGCAAAATCAGCTCGACAGATTGGCCAAACAGGCCGAAGCTGCGCGTCAGTATCGTGATCTTAAGGCGCAGGAACGCACCCTGAAAGGCCAGCTGGCAGTGCTAAAGTGGCAGGAACTGCATGCCAAGCAGCAAGAAAAAACCAGCCAGATAGCTAAGTTAAACGACAAACTGACTTTTTTAGAGCAAGCCCACGGCGGACATGACGATGTGCTGGCAACCTTTGAGCAACAGGTTACCCACTTCAGTGATGCGCAGACAGAATTACAGCAGCAACTTCACAACACACAAACCCAGTTAACGCGCATTGAACAGCAGAAGATCCACCTGAGCGAAAAACGCCGCGAATTGGCTGATAAACAAACTCTGTTGAGCGAAGAAATTGCACAGGCTCTGGCGCTATATGAACAACAACAGCAACATTGCGCAGAGCTTGCTGAGCAATGTGAAGTGCATCAGGAAGCAACGCAGATCAGTGCCGAGAAGTTGGCTGAAAGTGAATTACTGATCGATGAAAAAGCGCAACAAGTGCAAGCACACGAAGCGGCGGATCAGGCGACACAGCAGGCACTGGACAAAGCACGCCAACATACTCAGGAGTGTCATCTGGCAGTGCAACGGCTGACACAACAACAACAGCATCTGATACAGCGGCAGGAGCAGCTGGTGCAACAGCTGGCGCAGCATAGTACACAAAACCCTGACGAGGCGCTGACGCAGCAACAAAAGGCCCATCAGGAACTGGTGCATACTATGGCCATCTCGCAACAGGAAAACCAGCGCCTTAGCACTGAGTTGCAGCGCCTGAGCGAGGCAAAAGCGGCATTACAGCAAAAGCTTCAGGCACAGCAAGTCAGACTCGGACAGGCACAAGCTCAGGTTCAGGCGCTGGAAAAGCTCACCCGTACTCAGCAAGGTGACAGCGAGGATGCACCTGGTTCACCTTTACTGAGTGTGCTGAGGGTTGAGCCGGGCCTCGAAGCGATCGTAGAGCGTGCCATGCTGGGGCTTGGATCGCTTCGGATCACCGAACAAGACTATGTCAATCGTATTTGGGCAGCTCAGGTCGATGAAAAAACGCCGGGCAGTGTGGCGACCCTTATTCACTCGGAAATTTACCCGGACTTTTTAAATCAGATTGAATGGCTGGGAGAGGCTCGCCAGTTTAGTACGCGTCAGCCATTCTTTGCCGCTATTGATAATGAGGGGAATTTGTATGGTGGCAACTGGCAAGCGCAAGAGAAGGATGTGCAGTCAGGGAGTTTGCTTGCGCACTATAGCGAGCTGCGCACTCACCAGGCGGAGCTGCCCCAGATTGAAGCGCAGCTGAGTGAGCTGGAAGCGTCACTGACGCCTTTGGAATCTGCTGTGACAAGGTGTTCACAACAGCTCGAAGCGAACAAACAGGCAGTCCATGAGGCGGCCAAAATGGTGGCCAGCAGCCAGACCCGGGTGGATATGTTGCTTGCTCAGCAAGCCAGTTGGCAGCAACAAAGCAGCCAGCTTGAGGGTAATCAGCGCGAGCTGGATGAGCAAAGTGAACTGCTGGTGGCTCAGCTCGAAGAGAGTGAACAGACCCTTTGGCAAGCCGAGGAAGCACAGGAACAGTTACAACAGCAGGTGAATCAGCAAAACGAGTCCCTTGAAGCACTCAAACGGGCACATCAGCAGCAGCAACAGCAGCTGCGCGATATTCAGCAGCAGTACCATCAGGCCAAAATGAAACTCCAGCAGGCACAAAGTGATGCACAACTGGGTCAGACTAAACTGAGTCACCTGGCGCAAAGCCTGGAGCTGAGCAATGAAGCCTTGGCTCAGGTACAACAACAATTACACAGCAGTGAGGAGCCCGGGATAGAACTTGAGCAACAACAGACAGAGCTGTTGATCCGTCATACTGAGCTGGAGCAGGCGTCACAGGATACAGCTGCTAAGTTGAGCGACGCTAGGCAACAACTCAGTGATAAACAGCTGGCGCTCAAAGATGCCCAGGCACAAAGCGCACAGCTTAAAGAGCAACGCCAGCAGTTAGCACTACAGGAGCAAAGCCTGATGGTGAAGGCGCAAGCTGCGCTTGAACCCTTAACAGAGCTTCGTCAGACACTTAAAGACGTGTTAACACAGCTGCCGGAAGATGCGCAGGCGAGCAGTCATCAGGGCAAGCTGACTCGTATTGCGCAACAGCTGAGTTTGTTGGGGGCGGTTAACCTCGCAGCGATTGAAGAATTTGATGAGGCACAGCAGCGTAAGCGCTATCTCGATGAACAACTGGAGGATCTCAGCGCGGCACTTGAGACGCTGGAAGGGGCCATTCGTAAGATAGACCGCGAGACACGTAGCCGTTTTAAAACTACCTTTGATCAGGTTAATCAGGACCTGGCGGAGCTGTTTCCCAAAGTATTTGGCGGCGGCAGTGCTTACCTGGAATTGACCAGTGATGATCTGTTAGAAAGCGGTGTAACCATCATGGCAAGACCGCCGGGTAAGAAAAACTCGACAATTCATCTGTTAAGTGGTGGAGAAAAAGCCCTGACCGCATTATCATTGGTATTTTCAATATTTAGACTAAATCCGGCTCCTTTTTGTATGCTGGATGAAGTAGATGCACCGCTGGATGACGCGAACGTTGGGCGTTTTTGCCGACTGGTCGAGGAAATGTCGCAAACGGTGCAGTTTATTTACATCAGCCACAACAAGGTCGCGATGGAAATGGCGGGCCGGCTGACGGGGGTAACCATGGCGGAACCCGGGGTTTCACGTATGGTTGCCGTAGACATAGAACAAGCAGTGCAAATGGCGCATGCATAATAAGTAAAGGTGAGCAATGGCCACAGAATTAAGATGGGCATTAATCGTGATCAGTGCACTGATCATTGGTGGATTATTGATACATGGCTTATGGTCGGTAAGAAAAAAAGAGAATCAGGATACCGATAACCCCGCAGCCACGAAGAAACCCGCAGCCGCGCCTCAGCCGCAGCGCGAGGAAGAACCACAACTGGATGAAATGAGCTTCTCTGCCGTCGATGAAGACAAAGAGCCGGCGCCGACTGAAGAGCATACTGAAGTCTCAGACGCACCGGTGGAACAGGTCGACACTGAGCAGCAGGCACCGCAAGAGGTTGCGCCCCAGGACTTTATTATTTTACACATTGACATGCCAGAAGGCCTGACCATGGCAGGCTCTAAGCTGTTGCCTTGTGTATTGAGTCTGGGCTTTAAGTACTCGGATGAAGGCTTTTTCAATCGCCATGTTGAGTCTTCCGGCAATGGCCCGGTCTTGTTCCGGTTAGTGAATATGTATAACCCGGGTACATTCGATATCGATAATATGGAACAGTTCAGTACCGGAGGCGTTAGCTTGTTTATGACGTTGCCGTGTGAAGGCGACAGCATGGCGGCGTTCAATATGCTTCACAGCGCCGCGAAAAAGCTGGCCGATGAGTTTGGTGCCAGTGTGCTGGACAGCAATCGTGAGCCACTCACTGTGAATACCACCCGTGCCTACGTTGAAAAGGTGCGTGAATATACCGTTTAAGCGTTAATACTGCCTGCGGGCATATATGCGACAGAGCCACGGACTTAGGTCCGTGGCTTTTTGTGTTATTAAGAGGTTGTAATGTCAGAAACTATCAGCAAACAAATCAATGAATTAAGACAACAGTTGGAAAGTTATAACTACCAATACTATGTCTTGGATCAGCCTACTGTACCCGATGCCGAATATGATCGGGTAATGCGCGCTCTGATTGAGCTGGAAACCCAGCATCCTGACTATCTAACCCCGGATTCTCCCTCACAAAAAGTGGGGGGGGCTGCGCTAAGCAAATTTGAGCAGGTAACGCATCAGGTCCCTATGTTGTCTCTGGACAATGCATTTGATGAGGCTGAATTCAATGCGTTTAATCGTCGCATTAAAGAGCGCCTGCTACACAACGACGAGCTGGATTTTTGTTGTGAGCCAAAGCTGGATGGTCTGGCTGTGTCTATTCTCTACCGTGATGGGGTGCTGGTTCAGGCGGCAACCCGAGGTGATGGCCAGGTAGGTGAAAATATCACCGAAAACGTGAAAACCATACGTAATATTCCTCTGCGTTTGCGTGGTGAAGATATCCCTGCTGAGCTGGAAGTACGCGGCGAAGTCTTTATGGACAAGGCCGGATTTGCACGGCTGAACGAAACCGCAGCGCAGCGTGATGAAAAAACCTTTGCCAACCCGCGTAACGCTGCGGCGGGCAGCCTGCGTCAGCTGGACCCTAAAATAACCGCCAAACGTCCACTGATGTTTTACGCCTATTCAATGGGCGTAGTGCAGGGCGCTGAGCTGGCTGATACCCATTATGCGCAGTTGCAGCAGTTAAAAGACTGGGGCTTGCCTATGTGCCCGCAAACAAAGCGGGTAACGGGTGCCAGTGCCGCTTATCAATACTATGAAGCCATTATGGCTGAGCGTGATGCGCTGCCGTATGAAATTGATGGCGTGGTTATCAAGGTTGATAATAAACCGTTTCAGGCGCAGCTAGGCTTTGTTGCGCGCGCACCGCGCTGGGCCATTGCATTTAAATTCCCGGCACAGGAAGAACTAACGCAGTTGCTGGATGTGGAGTTTCAGGTAGGCCGGACCGGCGCAGTCACGCCAGTTGCGCGGCTGGAGCCTGTGTTTGTTGGCGGCGTGACCGTCTCGAATGCGACTTTGCACAACCGTGACGAAATCGACCGTCTGGGTGTCAAAGTGGGCGATACCGTGATCATCCGACGCGCTGGTGATGTGATCCCGCAGATCACTCAGGTGGTGCTGGAAAAAAGGCCTGAAGATGCCCGCGATATCACTTTCCCGGATACCTGTCCGGTATGTGATTCCCACGTTGAGCGTGTGGAAGGTGAAGCCGTTGCGCGTTGCACCGGTGGCCTGGTGTGCCGCGCACAACGCAAAGAAGCGATTAAACACTTTGCGTCGCGTAAGGCGTTGGACATCGACGGCCTGGGCGACAAGATTGTTGAGCAACTGGTTGAGCGGGAATTGATCACGACACCTGCTGAACTGTTCACCCTGCGTCAGGGGCATTTTGAGTCGCTGGAGCGTATGGGGCCTAAATCGGCCAAGAATTTGGTTGGTGCACTTGAAGAGGCAAAACAAACAACGCTGGCTAAATTTTTATATGCGCTTGGGATCCGCGAAGTGGGTGAGGCCACTGCACAAAACCTGGCAAATCACTATCTGACGCTTGAAAAGGTGATGAATGCCTCCATTGAGAGTCTACAGGAAGTGAGTGATGTGGGTGTCGTCGTTGCCCAGCATATTCATGCGTTTTTCAGTGAGCCACACAATCAAAAAGTGGTGAGTGACTTGCTTGAGCAAGGGTTGCACTGGCCTGAAATTGAGGCAAAAGCAGAAAGTGAACAGCCACTGGCTGGCCTGACTTACGTGCTGACGGGGACGCTGAGCCAGCTTAACCGCAACGACGCTAAAGCGCGATTGCAGGCGCTCGGGGCTAAAGTGTCAGGCAGTGTCTCGAAAAACACTCATGCGCTGGTTGCAGGCGAAAAAGCGGGGTCTAAGCTAACTAAGGCGCAGGATCTTGGGATCGATATCCTGGATGAAGCAGCACTGATTGCGTTGCTTGACTCACATCAGGGCTAATACCAATTTCACTTAATACCTGTTCAATTTGAAGGAGCAAATAGGGCGCTAACGGTGTTAAAAATCTCTCATTTAGAACAACTAAATAGCGAAATTTTTGCCTAGTTATCGACCTTATTTTCTCGCCTCAAAATAGAACACTTAATTAAGCAAATTGGTATAAACAACAGGCGGGCTGATTAGTTCGCCATAAAATGAGATAAGTGGTATGAGTAAGTTGCAGGCTGGGTATGGGCCCGAGTACTGGGATAAATACGGGGTATATCGCACGCCTGTTGGTTTTAACCTGACCTTGCTGGTGTTGCTCAGGCCGTTGTTTTTGTGGCTGGTGTCAGCCCTGACCTGGCGTCCGGACCTTGACCTCATGTCATTATTTTTTCATTCAAAGCAGCATTTTTTTGTGGCAGTTATGATAGCCAGTCTGGCCCTGATCCCGACTGTGCTGTTTTCTTTGCGCAGGCCAACCAGCTCACCTAAGTTAGCCCGCTACTGGCGTCATATGCGCTGGCCACTGTTGATCGCTGCCTGCTTAGATTTGGTGTGGCTGGGGATGCAAATTGTTCAGGCACATTATCAATTCTCTTTCTATCTGGCCATTCAGGCCGTACTGGTCTGCTGGGTGATTTTGTATTTACTCAAAAGTCGATACTTAACGTGTTTTTTTGGGGATTGGCCTGAACCTGAAAATAATTGACTTGACGCTGACGGGCTGACAACTAAACATTAGGGCGAATGTGGCTTTCATATTGGCGTAAAAATATAGAGCTAATCTGATCCAGATGAGCCTATGACACTCTATAACAATAAGACAAATCTTATGTGTTTGCCAATATGGAGTAACTCTACATCAACCGGAGAACGAGACATGTTGACTTGGCGAGATATTCTGCGATTTGCAGATAATGGCAACCCACAGCCGCCCAGGCGGGTTGAAAAAAACCTGATGCAGTGGCAGGCCTTATTAGAACCTTCTGTTTTTCATATCACCCGAAACCGCGGGACTGAGCGCCCATTCAGTTCACAAAGCTGCAGCGTTTTTTCACCTGGTAAATATCACTGTGCTTGTTGCGACCAACTCTTGTTCGATGCGGATGAGAAATTTGACAGTGGTTCTGGCTGGCCTTCTTTCACTCAGCCCCACAGCGCAGATTCTGTTGCATACCGATTAGACAGATCGCATGGTATGGACAGAGTTGAGATAGTTTGCAATGTGTGTGATGCTCACCTCGGACATGTGTTTCCAGACGGCCCTAAACCGAGTGGGTTACGCTACTGTGTGAATGCGTTGGCGCTGAAAAAGCAGGAAGAGGGCACACATTAGCTTAGCTATTCCTGTCCCATCAGGGTCTGAAATCCAGATTCATTTCTTCTAATTGAGCCTGTAGCTTGTCGAATCGCTCCTGCTGTTCAGGCTCGAGCTGAGCTGTGCTCAGTGTTTTGTAGCACTTCGCTGCCAGGTTTGAGTTAAATGTAGCGGCTTTCTTTCCTGTCGCATCTGCAAGACACTGTAGTAGATTCAGGGCAATGCTGGCGTTTTTAGGCATCACTCTAAAGGCCTGTGTAAAGGCTTCCAGCGCGACGTCGAGCTGCCCTTTCTGGAATTGTTTCACCGCATGATTATTGAGCTCTTTGGGGCCCATTGTGATATGGCGACGCTCATCTTGCTGTTGCTGTAGCAAGTGCATAAAAGTGGGGTCATCTTGCTGTTGATGACGCTCGCAATGTGCGATTATCTGGCCAAATAGGGCCTCAGCTTTGTGCTGAAACCCCAGTTCATGGAACGCCTTCGCTTTATCCAGCGCAGCATCAACAGAACGGATCTGAGGTTCATCCTCCAGCTGCTCCATCAGTTGTCGCGCTTTGGTATGTTCATCTTTGAGGTAATGTAGCCGAGCATTGAGCACGTCAATCTGAGTTTGGTTATTGGCATTGGGAAACTGCTTTTTTAGATCGCTCAGGTATTGCTGGGTCTGCCGGGTCAGGCGGGTGATCTGATCGTGTTGATCTGTGCTGAGCGCGAAATCAATTCCGGCACGGGCGGCGTTTAAATAAACCTCAGGGCTGTCATGCATCGAAAAACGGGCAAAATTGGCAATTTCTTTTTGCGCGTTGTAACTGCACTCATAATCATGGTTAATGCGCGCAACGGTACTGAGGGACTTCTGCCTTTCGATATTGCGTGGCGCAATCTGCGAGGCCTGCACCAAAGATACCTGTGCTTCTTCAAACTGATTCAGCTTTAATTCAAGCCGGGACAATAAATCCAAAGCAGCCAGGCGAGTCTCACTTTTTTCGATCAGGGATTTCAGCATTTTTTGCGCCAAAATATCTTCGTTATTTGCAATCAAGGTTTCCACAAGGCCGAGCTTGGCCCAGGTAAATTTTTGTAACTCGAGCATGGAGCGGTAGAACTGTTTGGCCTCATCATAATGTTTAAGCTTTAGCAGTGTTTCACCTTTGAGCTTAAGTAATATCGGGCTGTAAGCGTGCTCACCGCTTTCAAGCTCTGAGTTTATAAGCTTGAGTGCCTTGGAGTAGTTTTCGTCGTCAATCAGATTGTAGAGCGTTTTGAGACTACGTTTGCGCTTTAAAACACGCTCGATGCGTGCTTTGAGCTCTTTAATGCTAAAAGGCTTTACCAGGAAGTCATCAGGCTGCAGTTCAACAATACTGTGCACCAGTTCGGGGCTAGTTTCGGCTGAGGTAAAAATAAACCCGGTACTTTGACGGATAAGGCGCTTTTTGAGTAGTTCTTCGTAGAGTTGATAACCATTTTGACGTTTACTTAGGTCAAACGAGCAGATAATTAAATCGAATTTATGATGGATACAGCTTTCCTTTGCCAGTTGGGCATTTTCGGCAAACTGAACGTTTTTATAAGCCAACTGGTCCAGCGATTGTTTAATGTAGCTCAGCGCCAGTTGCTGTTCTTCCACGATCAAAATTTTTGCATTTACAAAGGGTTGAACAGACATAGAGTAAAGGACAAGGAATAAATTTGGAATGCTTTTAGTCTAGTCGTTTATCTTTTCTTTTGAAACATAAGGATTAAAAAGCTTGGTAAGAATGCAGAGAAAGCAGGGGCCAGGGTATTTGTTGGATGAGCGCGATGCCGCATCGACCAAAACTCGGATGATAGAGCGAAAAATAAAAGAGTGTGACTTATTGCGATATTGAAGTGATAGTGGGTTGTACTGGACTTGAACTACTAATCTTCGCCTTGGTAAGAATGAGCGCGATGCCGCATCGACCAAATTACGGATGATATATCAAAATATAAAATAATGTGACTAGTTATATTTTTGAAGTGATGGTGGGTTGTACTGGACTTGAACCAGTGACCCTCGCCTTGTAAGGGCGATGCTCTCCCAACTGAGCTAACAACCCATGCATAGATGCAGGTACATACTCTGTATTTCCGAAGAAATGGTGGGTTATACTGACTTTGATTCAGAACCCTTGCCTTGGTAAGAATGAGCGCGATGCTGCATCGACCAAGTTGTTCACCAAATTAATGGTGGGTTGTACTGGACTTGAACCAGTGACCCTCGCCTTGTAAGGGCGATGCTCTCCCAACTGAGCTAACAACCCA
>NZ_JBSWYM010000031.1:0-39219 GCF_056161105.1 Pseudoalteromonas sp. AWH4_217
AAAAAGTAAAATCAAAACGAATTGACTATGTTAGTCACTCAGTTCAGTTGAGACTCTAAATTTTTGTGCGTCATTCAGTAAAACTGAAATTTGCTGTTAGAACTCAATCTGTACGAGTGCCCACACAGATGATTGCTTTATATTTTTAAAGAACAGTGTAACTAACCTTGGTTAGTTACCGCAGCCTTGCTGCGAAGTGGAGCGCCATATTAACCGCTTCACTGTTAAAGTCAACTAGAAAATTTAATTTTTCTTAATTAAGCTTTTCGTTTGGCTTTCCCTTCACTTGACTCGTTGCTTTTCAGCGTTGTGCCCCGTGTCGGTGGATGCGCATTATAGGGAAATCGAAACTCAGCGCAACCCCTTTTTTGAAGAAAAGTGAGAAAAACGGTGCGTTCGAATGAAAATCATACCAGAAGGCGCAAAAATGCATGTAAAACATGCAATATTGCGCTTTTTACGGGGCTGGAGATCTATAGAGCAAAGCTCTACACTGAACTCAGTACCGAGAGTAGCGGTAACAGCAGGTAAAAAAGGGATACTAAAATGACAAATAAATACAAAGGTAGAAGTTATAAAGGCAAAACCCCAAAATTAGCCGCCGGTGTGTATGTGGATGAAAGCGCCGTTCTGGTTGGCGATATTGAAGTAGGCGAAGACAGCAGTGTCTGGCCTTTGGTCGCAGCACGAGGAGACGTGAACTATATAAAGATTGGTAAACGCACCAACATTCAGGATGGCAGCGTATTACATCTTACTCGTTCAAGCGCTTCAAACCCGGATGGTTACCCTTTGATCATTGGAGATGATGTGACCGTTGGTCACAAAGTGATGTTACATGGCTGCCAGCTGGGTAATCGCATCCTGGTGGGTATGGGCGCGATCGTTATGGACAATGTCGTAGTTGAAGACGATGTGATCATAGGAGGGGGTGCCTTAGTACCACCAAATAAACGCCTGGAGTCGGGCTACCTGTATGTTGGCAGCCCGGTTAAACAGGCTCGTCCGCTCAACGAGCAGGAGATTGCGTTTCTAAAGACATCGGCGCAGAACTATGTCGAGTTAAAGGATGACTACCTCTCAGAGCTGGACTAACTCTATTTCTCCTTGTGCCGAGTATGCTTCATCTTCTATAAGCTGCTCGGCTTGCATTTCGTAATCAAACTGGTGTGCTTTAAAATGCGTGAGCGCCAGCTCTCTTGGTAGCACTGTCGCAATCACACAAGAAACCAGCATCCCCGATACCATCGCAGTGAATACCAAGCAATTGCGTGTGTCATCGAAGTGAATATCATCATTGATCAGTATCTGTTGATTCATAGCCTGCCCTCTTTCATTGCATTGAGCACCGGGGCAACCTCAGGCATTTTACCTCGCCACAAGGCAAACGCTTCAGCGGCTTGTCCCACCAGCATACCCATACCATCCACACAGAGCGCTTTCGCATTATACTCAGCGACCCAAGCTAAAAAGGCAGTTTGTTGATCGCTATAAAACATATCGTACGCGAGCGAACAGTTACTAACATGTTGAGGGGCGATATCAGGCACCTGCCCTGTCACACTCGATGACGTTGAGTTAATCACCAGGTTATAGTGCTTTTCGGGAATGTCATTTAGTGCGACGCCCTGAACCTCACCATACTCGCCAAATAACTGGGCAAGTTGCTGTGCTTTTTCTGCGGTACGATTGGCAATCACCACACTCGCAGCCCCGGCCTGCAACAGTGGATATATACAGCCTCGCGCAGCGCCTCCCGCGCCAATCAGCAGAATTCTGGCGCCTGATAAGGTTTCTGTATGACGCAATAAATCAGCAACTAAGCCTGCTCCATCAGTATTGTCCCCCAGTAATGTTCCATCTGGCTGAGGCTTCAATGTATTGACCGCACCGGCTAACCTGGCTCGCTCCGTCAACTGCCCAGCCAATTGATACGCACGTTCTTTAAAGGGTAAGGTGACATTGGCACCCTGGCCACCCTGGGCAAAGAATTCCATTACAGTCGATTCGAATTCAGATAATTCAGCCAGTATGGCACGGTACTCAATGACCGAATTAAACTGACCGGCAAATTGCGTATGAATGGCAGGAGATTTAGAATGTTTAATCGGGTTTCCAAAAACCGCGTATTTATCCATTGAACGGCCTAACGATATAGTGATGTTATATGAAGCAGTTAATTAAACGCATCTTTAATCAAGATGCAAGTGACAATCCATCCTCAGATGCAACACACCAGGCTCCGACGCCAGAGAAAACGCCATATGAGATCATCGGTGGCGAAGCTGGCACCCGAGCGCTGGCCAACCGCTTCTATGACATTATGGAAAGTGACCCCTACGCTAAGCCTTTATACGACATGCACCCGTTACCACTGGATCGCATCCGCCAGGTATTTTTCGAGTTTCTGTCCGGCTGGCTGGGCGGCCCGGACTTATTTGCAGAGCAATATGGTCACCCCAGACTCAGAATGCGTCATATGCCATTTACAATAAATAAAGACCTCCGCGATCAGTGGATGTACTGCATGGACAAAGCCCTTGATCAGGAAGTCGACAACCCTTTGTTACGAGAAGGATTGCGAAAATCGCTGGCTCAATTAGCCACACACATGATAAATCACGACTAAAGTATTAATTTTATATTAAATTAGCGCAATAATTTTTTGCGCTAAGTCAAACTGCCCTGGTTACTAAACACGCATAATAACGGCTCTGCTTTTTTTAGGTGCGATGCGTGTGAAATCCATTCAACATAAAATTTATGCGTTGCTTGCCATTACAGGCGTACTGGTGCTGATCGCCAGTATTTTAAGTAACTCAAGCCAACAAAAACAACTGGCCGAAGAAACCGTCGAGACCAATATTCGCTTATTGGCAGACAATTATTTCGATTCGATCAATACCATGATGCTTACCGGCACCATGGCAAACCGCGAGATCCTCAGCGATAAGATGCGCAATCACGATAATATTGAAGACGCGCATATTATTCGGGGCGATAAAATCAATAAGCTGTATGGCATGGGTAACCCCAATCAGCAACCCACCAGCGAGGTCGAGCGGGCAGCATTACGGGGTCAGGAAACCCTGGTCATTGAACAGCGCGATGGCAAACGTATCATGACTTATCTCAAGCCGATGGTCGCAAAAGAAGACTATAAAGGGACTAACTGCCTCGGTTGCCATCAGGCCCAAGAAGGCGACGTGCTCGGTGCAGTGCGGATCAGTTACTCTCTTGAAGATATTGACGACACGGTACACAGCAACACCTGGATCAGCACAGGTTTACTGACGGGCATCTTTGCTACGACGTTTGTCATTCTGGGTGTTATCTTCCGCAAGCTCTTTATTGTGCGTCTGAAAACGCTGGGTCGCACAATGCGCCTGGCAACCCAGAACAAAGATCTGTCGCTGCGTATCGACGATACCATAGATGATGAACTGGGTAGGCTGGCCATCAACTTTAATAAGATGATGGCGTCGTTTAAAGACAACATTGCTCAGGTGTCGGCCTCATCGCATGTGCTGATCCAGTCTGCCGAGCAGATCTACAATGCCGCCGATACGACCGAGCGGGCTATTCAGGAGCAAAAGCAAGGCACGGACTCAGTTGCCGCTGCGATCAATGAGTTGGAAAGTTCGTCCAGTGAGGTAAAGAACACCACTCATTTTGCGTCTGAAAAATCTGACAGCAGTAACCACCTTGCCGAGCAAAGCATGGCTGTGGCAGAACGTACAGAGCAAAGCATTAATCAGCTGGCACGCGATGTGCGCCAGGCGGCAGAACAGGTTAGCCAGCTTCAGACACAAACCCTGGAAGTCGGTAAAGTACTGGAAGTGATCAGCAGCATTGCCGAACAAACAAACTTACTGGCACTGAATGCCGCCATCGAAGCGGCTCGCGCCGGTGAAGCAGGCCGCGGGTTTGCGGTAGTTGCCGACGAAGTGCGTACCCTGGCCACCCGAACGCATGATTCAACCGACGAAATCAAACGCACTATAGACAAACTGCAAAACGAAGCAGCACAAACCGTGAGTGCCATGAGCGCGTCTTGTGAGGAAGCGGATGATCGCGCCATGCAGGTGAAGCAGGTGGCACAAGCACTCAAGGACATTTCAAATCAGATGCATGAGATCAACGCATTGAATGTGCAAATTGCCGATGCAACGGAGCAGCAGAATCTGGCCGCAGAGGAGATCAATCAAAGTGTGGTGGCAATTCGAGACAACGCTGAACAATCTCTGATTGATGCTCATGGCAGCAAACAGATCAGTGAAAACCTGCTCGACCTCGCCCGCTCTTTGGATGAGCAGGTGCGTAGTTTCCGATTGGAGTAACACTCCCCTGATACTAAAAAAGGCGCCACCGGCGCCTTTTTTATACCAATTTGCTTAATTAAGTGTTCTATTTTGAGGCGAGAAAATAGGGTCGATAACAAGGCAAAAATTTTGCTATTTAGTTGTTCTAAATAAGAAATTTTTAACGCCGTTAGCGCCCTATTTGCTCCGTCAAATTGAACAGGTATTAAGTGAAATTGGTATTATTATGTTATCAAATTAGTCATCTAGCGTAGACATCGCCAACCAGTCTCGCGGACGCAGAAAGTGCTTGTACAATAAAGCTTCTGGCGCGTCTTCGGCCGGCGTAAAGTCATATTCCCAGCGTGCCAGCGGTGGCATCGACATCAGAATAGACTCTGTCCGTCCACCCGTTTGCAGGCCAAATAAAGTGCCACGGTCCCAGACCAGGTTAAACTCCACATATCGGCCGCGGCGATATAACTGGAACTGGCGCTGCGCTTCGCTGAACGGCGTATCTTTACGCTTTTCCATGATGGGCACATAGGCATCCAGGAAGCCTTTGCCTACGGCTTGCATAAAGGCAAAGCTGGTGTCAAAACCCCACTGGTTCAGATCGTCAAAGAACAAACCTCCCACACCCCGGGTTTCTTTGCGGTGCTTGAGATAGAAGTAATCGTCACACCATTTTTTATAATCATCATAGACCTGCTCTCCAAAGGGGTCACATACCTCTTTGGCAACAGTGTGCCAGTGCTTGACATCCTCAAGCACTGGATAGAATGGGGTCAAATCGAATCCGCCACCGAACCACCAGATAGGTTCTTCGCCTTCTTTCTCAGCTATAAAGAAACGCACGTTCGCGTGACTTGTAGGAATATGCGGATTTTTAGGGTGGATCACCAAAGACACACCACAGGCGTGAAAGCTACGCCCAGCCAGTTCAGGTCGATGGGCTGTGGCCGAAGCTGGCATTGACGCGCCATAGACGTGGGAGAAGTTCACGCCCCCCTGCTCTATCACCGCGCCGTCGCGCATTACACGTGTACGACCACCACCGCCTTCTTCACGCTGCCACGCGTCTTCAATAAACTTGCCACTGCCGTCCGCTTGTTCCAGACCCTGACAAATTTCGTCCTGCAGGGCAAGCAAGAAAGCTTTAACGGATTCTAGGTTTACCTGACTCAACGTCATTAACTCCTTATGATTTTGCCACTTAAGGCATCACGGATCTGACTTGGGCTAGTTTGTTTACCCAGCTCACCTGCCTGATAAAATGCCACCCGATCACCAAATGCCGCCTGAGCTTCAACCAAGGTCTTAGCCGGCTCTTCACCACTGAAGTTAGCACTGGTAGAAACAATCGGTTTGCCAAACGCCTGACACAACTCTTTTACTACAGGGTGATCGGTCACTCGAATTGCAATACTCGGGTTGCCACCCGTCACCCACTCTGGTGCGCTCGCTTTAACTGGTAACAGCCAAGTCACCGGGCCGGGCCAGGATGAAAATATTTCTGCGCGTTTGTCCTGCGGGATTTTACTGTCATCGACGTACGGCAAACACTGGGCAAAATTATCGGCAATTAGGATCAGCCCTTTTTCTACCGGGCGGTCTTTCAGTGCCAACAGCGCATGGACGGCTTGTTCGTTATCGGGATCACAGCCCAGACCAAAAATGGCTTCGGTCGGGTAACAGATCAGCCCCCCCTGTTGTAATGCTTCGACGGCATTTTGGGGTAACTGACGTTGCGTATCTTGTTCGCTCACTGAGGCTCCTCAATTGTATGCTGACAAACTTTCTGCGGGCATTGTAGCACAGCTTTTCCACCCCGGTGTTTTTGCACCATGACGGGCCAGCCGCACGCCTCACAAGGGTGTGCAATCGGCGGATGATTCACACTGTACTTGCATTGTGGATAGGTATCACAGGCATAAAAAAACTTGCCGTACTTGTTCTTGCGTTTATGTAAGGTGCCTTTATGGCATTTGGGGCAGGACGGGCCCGGCGCTTCTTCGGGCTCTTCATCGTGGGCAATATAGTGGCACTGAGGATAGCCAGTACAGCCGATAAACATCCCGTAGCGACCATTGCGCACTACCAGCGGCTCGCTACACAAAGGGCAGGCACTGTCTTCGAGCACCTTGATATCATGGTTATCATGATGGGCGATGGCGCGAATATAATCGCACGCGGGATAACTGGCACAACCAAGGAAAGGGCCCGACTTACTGTGTTTGATCACCAGTTCAGAGCCACACTTGGGGCATACTTCGTACTCCCGCTCCAGGGCATGCTGGTCTGCATTAAACAATGAATGATCTATTTTACTCATAACAAGTCCCCGTCCACTTCACCCCAATGGTTTTGCGCCCATAATAGTATCAAGGGAAAGTGATATAAGGAACAAAGAAGCGCCAGTCAGGCTATACGCCTGACCTAACGAAGCTGTGCTCCTCAATAAATGTAGGGGGATTAATGCAACGGACCTGTGGGTTCTTCGAAGATCAGGTCTTCCATCTGGGCATAGGCATGTTCTTTACCAGGCACATTAAACAGTACCATCAGGATCACCCATTTTAAATCGTCCAGACAGATGGCCGGTTTATCGAGTGCACATAGGCGGTCTATGACCATTTCACGGGTGGTGCTGTCTATCACCCCAATTTGCTCAACAAACATTAAAAAGCCCCGGCACTCAATGTCCAGCATGGCACATTCTTGCTCAGTGTAGATCCGGATCGCGCTATCCGGGCGGGCGTTTAAATAAGGAATTTCATCAGACTGCTGTAAATCGGCTAGTTGCTCCAGCCAGTCCAGTGCTTTATAAATCTCGTCTTGATTGAAACCGGCCCCGACCAGTTCATCTGTCAGTTCATTTTGCTCGACGAAGATATCCGCTTCGCTGTGAATATAGTTCTCGAATAAATACATTAGGATATCAAACATAATTAACCCCTCGCTAATTTGATGTAGCCGTCTAATACGCGTTCTACTTTGTCTTCAAGCTCAAGGTCCAGCAGTCTGGCAAGCACCTTCTCTACTGGCCACTGGGTCCTCTGCGATAAGGTATCTACACTGGTTACCTCAAAGCCGAGATTTTGCAATACGGGGCAGTGCTCCTGTTTTTTGTCACTTTCTACTATATATAGACCGTTTTCGGAGAAAAATCTTACCTCTTCGAGAATATCCTCGACTCGCTCCGTTAATTTTGCGCCGTCTTTCAATAAATGATGACACCCCTGAGATAAGGGGTTGCGGATCGATCCGGGCACCGCAAATACTTCTTTGTTTTGCTCCAGCGCATATCGCGCTGTGATTAAAGAACCACTCTTTATTTCGGCTTCTACAACCAGTACCCCTAATGACAACCCGGAAATAATCCGGTTACGACGAGGAAAGTGCTCCGCCTTGGGCTGACTGCCGGGGAGAAATTCGCTGATCAACAGTCCCTGTTCCGCTACCTGCTGATAAAGCCGGCTGTGTCTGCGTGGATACACCACATCGACTCCGGTACCAAGCACAGCCAAGGTAGCCCCTCCCTGACTCAACGCGCCCTGGTGCGCCGCGCCATCGACACCCCTGGCAAGCCCGGAAGTCACAGCCATACCCACATCACTGAGCGCGCGACCAAACTCTCTGGCGATATCCAATCCGGTAGCTGTGGCATTCCGACTCCCTACAATGGCAATTTGTGGTTGAGATAATAAAGACAATCGCCCTTTACAAAAGAGCATCAAAGGCGCACTGCTGATCTGTTTTAATAATGGGGGATAGGCGGCATCAAAGTAACCAACCAATTGAATATGCTGCGCAATACACTGCTGAACAAGGGTATCGACAAAATGCCAGTCTGGCGCCTGCAGGTATTGGATTGCTTCCTGGGGCAACCCAACTTCGCGCAATCTGAGTGGCGAAACAGTAAAGAGTTCAGCGGGCGCGAGATGTTGCATAGCCCGCTCAAGCGTGGTGCTACCCAGCCCGGGACATATCCTCAATGCCAGGCTGTGACGTAAATCCAATGTTGTCATGCTCCCTCCCTGAGCTTGTTGTCGTGCTGAAATTAATTCATTCAGCTTGCCCAAACAAGAGAAGGACCTTAGCGGCTGCTAACAGAGTCTCCTACTCGTACGGGCTGGCGTGTCTTAGTGACCATGGCATAACTGATATTGTCATACACTTTGAACAGCATCAGCTCGCCAACCTTTTCCTTAGGCATGTGCCAGACGACACTGTCTTCATCATTGTCTTCACCAAACCATTCACTGACTTCTGTGATGACTTTATCCAGGCTGCTGGCATCTTCGATATAACTGGGGCCAGTCTCCTTTTCAATCACTGTAGGTGACTGACGATGGATTGCAAGTACGTTCCCCTCTTGCAGGTCGTCTTTACGACCTAAGTCGATAACCACAACAGCCATGGTACTGAACTCGCGCAACTTATTACTGCTGGCGATGATATTGCCAGAGATAGCCTGCATTGGTTGAGTCATTTTGAAATTCGCAGAATAAGTTTGTCCGCTGGATATGGGCATCAGTACATCACTGGGCTTCACTTCACGACGAACCGACTCAATCTTAACGGTACTCGGCTCACCGGCTTCAATGTTGCCAGTTCTGATCACCCGAGCCGTTCCTACCAGGATCGACTCATACGCCAATATCGCACCGTTATCAGGATCCCGATAGGCATCTCCCTTACGATATATGCCATAATTGCCACCACGCGGCAGATCCCCTTTAACATACAAAAGATGACCTTCAATATTCATTTTGTAGTTAAAGTTTGATCCCAGAACCATTGGCAGCTCAGCAAAGTCACCAGCACCCAGCGCTTGCTCAAAACGCATAAAAGGTTCCATTACCGCCAATGGTAACGTGGGTATGGCTTGATTTTTATCGCTTACGACACGAACCTGAGGGGATAGTCGACGTACGCCCTTAGCCAGACTCAAGCGCGGATTGCCTTCACTGTCGTAGTGCAGCGATAACACGTCCCCGGGATAAATCAGATGCGGATTTTTGATTTGTGGATTCCACTGCCACAAGGCAGGCCACTTCCAGGGACTGTTCAGATACAGACTGGAAATATCCCAAAGGGTATCCCCTTTTTTAACCACATAACGCTCGGGCGCACTGGTTTTAACCGCCAGCGTTTGTGCTAAGGCAGGAAAAACAGCACTCGTTGCCAGCAAAAGGGCGGCAATATGAGATTTCATGCAGGCTTCCTTGAGTTATTTTTCGATATTATCCACCAAAACCTGTTAAAGGGGAACGTGAATGGCTAAAATAAGAGCATACATTACCCCATTTAATTCAAGTGTAAAAGGTATCTATGGCTAAGTTAGCAGTACTGAGTTTTCCTGATGAGCGTTTGCGCACGGTTGCGAAACCGGTTGCCGAAGTAAATGACGAGATCCGCCAGATTGTCGCGGATATGCTGGAAACTATGTATGAAGAAAATGGTATTGGCCTTGCAGCTACGCAGGTAGACATCCACCAGCGTATCGTGGTGATCGACGTTTCAGAGGAACGCGATGAACCGCGCGTGCTGATCAACCCGGAAATCATTGCCAAAGATGGCTCGACTATCAGTGAAGAAGGCTGCTTATCTGTGCCTTATTCCTATGCCAAAGTCGATCGCGCTGAAACCGTGAAAGTAAAAGCCCTCAATGAACATGGCGAAAGCTATGAGTTTGATGCTGATGGCTTGTTGGCCGTTTGTGTTCAGCACGAACTGGATCACCTGCAAGGCAAGTTGTTCATCGATTACTTGTCGCCGCTGAAACGCCAGCGGATCCGTAAAAAAATCGAAAAAGAAGCCAAACTGGCGGCGCGCGCGTAAGCGTGCCGTTTCCAACTACAATTACTACCTAACTGGAACCTCAAGTGAGCAAATCTCTGCGTATTGTCTTTGCGGGCACCCCGGATTTTGCTGCCAAGCATTTGGCAGCGCTAATCGCATCACACCACGACGTTGTTGCTGTATACAGCCAACCAGACCGCCCTGCCGGTCGCGGTAAAAAACTCAAAGCCAGCGAAGTAAAAACCCTGGCACTGGAGCACAACCTGCCCGTCTACCAGCCACAATCACTCAAGTCTGACGACGCACAGGCAGAGCTTGCCGCGCTAAATGCCGATGTCATGGTGGTCGTGGCTTATGGTCTGCTGTTACCCAAAGCCATTTTGGATACACCACGGCTTGGCTGTCTGAATGTCCATGGTTCAATTCTGCCACGCTGGCGCGGCGCGGCGCCCATTCAACGGGCTATCTGGGCTGGCGATAAAGAGACCGGTGTCACCATTATGCAAATGGATGAAGGTCTGGATACCGGCGATATGCTGCACATTGCCACCTGTCCGATTGATGCAAACGAAACCAGCGCCAGCTTGTATAACAAACTGGCTGAACTAGGACCTGATGCATTAGTAGAGACACTGAACAAACTGGCCGAAGACAAGCTTAGTGCCGAGCCACAGGATGACGCACAGGCCAATTACGCCAAAAAGCTGTCTAAAGAAGAAGCCAATATAGACTGGGCAATGGACGCGGTACAAATTGAACGTAACATCCGCGCCTTCAATCCCTGGCCAGTTTGCTACACGCAGATGCAAGGCCAAACCGTGAAAGTCTGGCAGGCAAGCGTAGTTGCACAGCAAGGCACACCCGGACAGGTGCTTAGTGCCGATAAAACCGGCATCACCATAGCCTGTGGTGAGCAAGCACTGACTATCACACAACTTCAGCCTCAAGGTAAAAAGCCGATGTCGGCACAAGACTTTTTAAATGGCCGAAGCGACTGGGTAACCCCTGGTAGCCAGGTGGGTGCCTGATGGCCAACGTACGCGCGCTCGCCGCGCAAACCCTGTTTCAGGTTGTTGATAAAGGCCAGTCTCTGACGGCCCAACTGCCCTATGCCAGCCGTCAGTTGCCGGTAAAGGACCGCGCCCTGTTACAACAGATCTGTTATGGTGTCTTGCGTTATTTGCCCAGCCTGGAGCACTATTGCCAGCAACTACTTGAGCAACCACTTAAGGGCAAGAATCGGGTTTTTCAGTTTTTGTTGTATGTCGGTATTTATCAGCTACAACATATGCGAGTGCCCGCTCACGCAGCCGTCGCCGAAACGGTCAATGCGGCCAATAAGCTGCAGGCGCCGGGCCTGAAAGGACTGATCAACGCGGTATTGCGTAACTTTCAGCGCGCTCAGGACACGTTAGAAGCCAGCGCCGACGCCATCCCGGTATGCAAATACAACCACCCGGGCTGGTTTATCAAAAAGCTACAGGCAGCTTACCCGGAGCATTGGGAAGAGATTTTAACCGCTAACCAGCAACAGGCTCCCATGTGGTTACGTGTCAACCAGCGTCAGTCGAGCACCACAGACTATGCCGAACGACTCAATGCTGAAGGCATAGCCCATACCCTGGACTCAGACTTTGTGGATGGCATTT
Source organism: Pseudoalteromonas sp. AWH4_217 (assembly GCF_056161105.1). Taxonomy (NCBI): domain Bacteria; kingdom Pseudomonadati; phylum Pseudomonadota; class Gammaproteobacteria; order Alteromonadales; family Pseudoalteromonadaceae; genus Pseudoalteromonas; species Pseudoalteromonas sp. AWH4_217. The sequence goes on from NZ_JBSWYM010000031.1 coordinate 11,759, forward strand.
TGCTGACCAAACCTGTGGATGTGCAGCAGCTACCAGACTTTGCTCAGGGTGCCAGCTCAGTACAAGATGCCGCAGCGCAAATGGCAGCCCGTTTACTAGACCCACAAGATGGCGAGCACATTCTGGATGCGTGTGCCGCACCTGGTGGCAAAACCTGCCATATTCTGGAACTGGCCGATGCCAATGTGATTGCGTTGGATGCCGATGGTGAGCGCCTGAAACGTGTCGACGAGAACCTTAAACGTCTGCATCTCAGCGCCCAATGTCTGGAAGCCGATGCGGCAAATCCGGATAACTGGTGGCAGGGCCAGCAATTTGACCGTATTTTGCTAGACGTACCCTGCTCAGCAACCGGTGTGATCCGCCGCCACCCGGACATCAAATGGTTACGTCGTGCAACCGATATCGATGAACTCGCAGCGCTACAGGCCAGCATTTTAGATGCCATATGGCCTCTGCTGAAGCTTGGTGGTACGTTAGTGTATGCAACCTGCTCCGTACTGCCCCAGGAAAATACTGAGCAAGTTACAGCGTTTTTAACACGTACCCAAGGTGCTCAGCTTATGCCTCTGCATGACCAAGACACGCCGGAAAAACCAGGGCTGCAACTGTTACCAGGCCAGACCGATGGCTTTTATTACGCACGGCTGAAAAAACAATAATAGCGCTAGACTAGCTTATGAAAATCATCATCTTAGGCGCCGGACAAGTCGGCGGTACACTGGCCGAAAACCTGGTCGGCGAACAGAACGAAATAACCGTCGTAGACATTGACGGAGAGAGACTGAGGGAATTGCAGGACAAATATGATCTGCAAGGCGTAACGGGACACAGCGCACATCCAGATGTCCTCAGGCAGGCCGGTGCCGAAGATGCCGATATGGTTATTGCGGTGACCAGCTCGGATGAAGTCAATATGATTGCCTGTCAGGTGGCCTATAGTATTTTTAATACGCCAACTAAAATTGCTCGGATCCGCTCTGAGCAATACCTGAAGTATCGGGAGAAGCTATTCCATAATGATGACCTGCCAGTCGATCACTATATCGCACCGGAGCAATTGGTTACTCGTTATATTCGTCGTCTGATCGATTATCCAGGTGCATTACAGGTGCTGCAGTTTGCTGATGGTATGTTATCGCTGGTTGCCGTTAAAGCCTATTATGGTGGCCTGTTGGTTGGCTATGCCCTGTCTGCGCTGAAAGAGCATATTCCCAATGTTGATACTCGGGTGGCAGCGATTTATCGTCAGGGTAAAGCCATCAAACCTTTGGGTACCACAGTGATAGAGGCCGATGATGAAGTATTCTTTATCGCGGCAACCAAGCACATTCGTGCAGTTATGAATGAACTGCAGAAACTCGAACGTTCGTATCGAAAAATTATGATTGCCGGTGGCGGTAATATCGGCGCGGGATTGGCGAGATCGTTGGAGAAAAATCACAGCGTTAAGCTGATTGAGCGTAATCTTGACAGGGCCTCTTCTCTGTCTGAAATGCTCGACAATACGGTGGTGTTCTGTGGAGATGCTTCAGATCAGGAGTTGTTATCCGAAGAGCACATCGAACAGGTCGATGTCTTTATTGCCGTCACCAATGACGATGAAGCGAACATCATGGCTGCCATGCTAGCTAAACGTATGGGTGCCCAGAAAACCATGGTTCTCATTCAGCGAGGTGCTTATGTTGACCTGGTGCAGGGGGGAGAAATCGACATAGCTATCTCACCTCAGCAAGCGACTATTTCGGCTTTGCTCACGCATGTCAGACGTGGTGATATAGTAAACGTTTACTCACTACGTAAGGGCGCTGCTGAAGCCATTGAAGCGGTAGCCCATGGTGACGAAAACACCTCAAAAGTGGTGGGCCGTGCGATTCGAGACATCAAGCTACCAGCGGGCACTACCATTGGCGCTATCGTCCGTGACGACGAAGTACTGATCGCCCACGATGACACCATTATCCTGTCGGGCGATCATGTCATCATGTTCCTGATCGACAAAAAGCAGATTGGCGTGGTTGAAAAGCTCTTCCAGGTCAGCGCACTGTTTGTGTAAGCGGTTAGCTATCTAGCTGGTCTGGCTTTATGCCGATCAGCTAGCTCTCACCTTCATCAGACAAAATCGACAAATCGATCAAATAGTCTTTTAGCACTGCTTTAATGGTCGTATCCGGACCCACAACCTGGATCCCTAAAGACACATTACCCTCTGCACTTTCTATAATACGACACACTTTGCCTTTTATCGCGGAGGCATTGTCGTCTTTGCCCTCAATCAGCACTTCACAGTTTTCTGACTCCAGATCGTCGGGCAAATGCTCTTTTTGAATATCAAACATCATGCCTGACAGAGAAATGTCTTTTATCACACCCACTTCATTGTAATCTGACAACTGTAATATGGCTGGTATTAGGGCTGGTACACGAGTTTGGGCACGCAGCTGATAAGTTTGTACTTCATGAGGGTAGTAAAGAAAAATAAGCCGCGCGGGGTGATTACTAATGGCTTTAATGTTCTCTTTGAAAGCAATGATCTGACCATCGCTGTCTTCTGGCAGGGCCCGGACAATGATTTCCGTTCCTGTCTTCACATAATCTGCCGCCGCGCCGAGTCGCTTAGGGTTGGGATAGTTTAAAATAATATACTGGTCTTCAAGCACCCCGATAAACTCTGTACGGACGCGTTTGCGACTCGCTGGCATTACAATTTCAATATCAATCAAACTGCCTGCCGGGATCTGCGATAAGTGCTTCCTGCTCCGTTGCGTTTTACGCCTTAACATCTTGTAACCCTACTAACGACTCTGCCCATAGTGTAGCAGTAAAATCCCTTTTAGATAACGGCAAGTACCCAATAAAGGGGCTACTTAAGTCTTATTGCAGGTATCCTTTCAATAATACAGCAGCATCTCTGAGCGACATCATACGGCTTTGTACTTCCAGCGTGCTTAACGCCAGGTGCTGCTCATAGTGCTCAGTGAAAAACAGCATAGGTTCGCCATTGCGCTTCGTGATAAAGGTAATCCCAAGCGTCTGTTCATGTGCACAGGGTGTCAGACGACCAGTTTGGTCTTTCATAACCAGAGGTGGCAAAGTGCGCGTTTGCCACAAGGCATTCTCGGAGATAATACCAATCACACACTCGCTGACTTCGACACCATCATAGCGCAAAAGTGGCACACTGCCGTGGGCCGACGGTAGACAATGATCATACTGCAAGCACCCTGCCCCACTCATATACTGATTTAGCTGAGCCACACAGTTAGTTAAGTCACTGGCGCCGTCGGTCAGATTTACCTGGCTGACTATCCCTGCTTGTATTGCTTTATATTTATTTTGATGTGATATGGCAAACATCTCGGCCATTCCTCATAGTTTTGTTATCTGGCAACACCCACCTTCCTGTGTGGGTAGACTATAAAAGTAGGGATTTAACCCTGACGATACAAATATGACATCAGCGCTAATGAAAAAATGCATTTTTTGCGTTTTTTGATATATTTTTTTAACCCGAGTTAACCAAAGGAAGGCAAAAATTTACACAACACCTCATAACCACCTGATTTTCATTCACTATTATTATTTTAAAAGTGATGTTTTCAGATGAAAAAAATGCGTTTAATTTACAAATATACCTTTATCAGGGTCTATCAGTTTAGGGAATCATCAATGTGCGGGTGAGCAAGCGATAGGTATCCAAAGCCATCCATGGCGGTATATTCCGGCTCGGCGCCCCCGGCCTCGCGTTCAACCAGCTAATTTAGATTGGCGCCCAAAGCCGTCCATGGCGGTGTATTCCGGATCGGCGCCCCCGGCACTCTCCGAGTGACGTTAAGTCACTCGTCGTCGCGTAGCGACCGTGCCTCACCCACGCCAGAATGTGGGGGTGAAGAGGACCAGCAGGGTAAATATTTCGAGGCGACCGAAGACCATGGCGATGGTCAGGATCCATTTAGCAGAATCAGGAATGTCACCATAATGTGCAGCCACATCGCCGAGGCCCGGGCCCAAATTATTCAGACAGGCCGCAGTGGCAGAGAAAGCAGTGATGTTATCCAGCCCGGTACCCAGCAGTGCAATCATGATGATCACAAATACCAATGCATAGGCTGAGAAAAAGCCCCATACCGCTTCGACGACCTTATCGGGCAACGCTTTACGGCCTAACTTAATTGAATAGATGGCACGCGGATGCACCAGGCGGTTAAGCTCCCGGATCCCCTGCAGATAGAGTAAAAATACCCGTACGACTTTCATACCGCCGCCCGTGGAGCCCGCACAGCCCCCAATAAAACTGGAAAAAATCAGCAGAATTGGCAGGAACAAAGGCCAGGCTGCAAAGCTGTCGGTGGCAAAGCCGGCGGTGGTGCTGATAGAGACCGCCTGAAACAAAGCATGGTCCAGGGTTTCATCCCCATTGCTGTACACCTGCTTGGACGACAGCACCGCAAAACACAGGACCACCAGCGCCAGCTGAATAAACAAAAAGACTTTGAGTTCAGGGTCTCTGAAATAGACCTTGATATTCCGACCCGCCACGGCGGCATAATGCAAGGAAAAGTTGGCCGCTGCGATAAGCAGGAAGAACACGCAAATGGCATTGATCATCGGACTGTCGAAGTAACCAATCGAGGCATCATAGGTTGAGAACCCCCCAATGGCGATGGTCGCAAAGGCATGGCAAATAGCATCAAACCAGCTCATACCTGCCCAGGCATACGCCAACGTACAGGCCAGTGTTAGCGTCACATAGATATACCATAAGTGCTTAGCGGTATCGGCAATGCGCGGCGTCATTTTGGAGTCTTTAACTGGGCCTGGCGTTTCTGCCCGGTACAGCTGCATGCCACCTACGCCGAGCATAGGTAGTACAGCAACGGCCAAGACGATGATCCCCATACCGCCGAGCCACTGTAGTTGCTGACGATAGAAAAGCACCGACTTAGGTAAATACTCAATACCCGTCAGCACTGTTGCACCTGTGGTTGTCAGACCGGAAAACGCCTCAAAAACGGCATCCGCAAACGACAGATTCGGTTCACTTAAGAAAATCAGCGGCACGGCCGCGAAGGCCCCTAGTACCAGCCAGAACAAGACCACAATCAAAAAGCCCTCTCTGGCTTTCAGATCGCCCTGCTCTTTGCGGTTCGGGTAGTAGGCCATCAGGCCAATCAGAACACTAAAGATAAATGCCAGAACAAACGGCACACCGCCGCCGTCCTTATAGATCAAAGACACCAGCGCCGGTGGCACCATAGTCAGACTAAAGAGCGCAACAAGCTGTCCGAGTATCTTTATAATGGTACGAAATTGCATAGCGCGATTCGCGAGTTATTGTAATTACACCTGATTGTCTAATACATCACTCGGTTAGTAAACCGCGAAACCCCGCTCAGGGCTCTTTGAGGGTCAGTGAGACTGCTCCATGAGTAAGATCATATACTGACGCGATGGCGGCTTTGGCCTCTCTGCTGTCGAGTTCAATTTCCCACTGAATCGTCGCGCCATACTGTTTATCTATACTTAGTACGGTGTATTGGCTACTGAAGTGCTGCTCTATATTCCCCTGCAGCGCATAGTCAGATTCACCTACCAACTTGCTTGCGGGGATCTTTATTTGAGTAGGCAGCGTATCCAGGGCATTGTTGAGCGTCCCGCCATAGGCCCTCACCAAGCCGCCTGTTCCCAGCTTAATACCGCCAAAATAACGGGTTGTTACCGCGGTGATCTCACCTAACCCGGAGCCGAGTAACACGTTCAGCATCGGCTTACCTGCTGTACCATTAGGTTCCCCATCGTCTGAAAACCCCAGTACATGGCTGCCGCCCGGCGCACCGGCGATATGGGCCCAGCAGTTATGTCGTGCATCCGGATATTGCTCATTAATGGCGCGAATAAATGCTTTGGCATCAGCAATCGTCGGCGTATGGGCAATATGCACAATAAAAGTACTTTTCTTAATTTCTTCGTGATGAGATATGGGACTGCTGGGAATGGCGTATTCAGACATGGGCATTCAACAAAAAACACTGGGAGCACTTGGCTCCCAGTTTAACACAGTTCAGTTTGGTACAGGACAAAGCTTAGTCCAGCGCCAGATCCCGAGTCATATTTTCAAGATGATCATCATGAACAATAATATTATCTTCGATACGAATGCCGCCATACGGCTTAAACGCCTCGACCTTGTCCCAGTTTACATACTGTTTGTTGTCGGTTTGCGCCAGCTCGCCCAATAGTGAATCAATAAAATACAGGCCTGGCTCAATCGTGAACACCTGGTTGGCTTCAATCTTACGCGTACAACGCAGGAATGGATGACCTTCTGGCGGTGCCTGATGTGTCCCCAACTCATCCGCCATGAAGCCACCCATATCGTGCACTTGTAAGCCTAGATGGTGGCCCAGACCATGCGGGAAGAAAGTCGACGTAATCCCCTGTTCCAGGATCCCTTCTACACTCAGACCACGAACAATGTCGAAATCTATCAGCACCTGCGCAACGCGCTTGTGGCAATCCAGATGTAGCTCACCATACAGCTTACCTGGCTGTAATGCCTGCCCCAGTTCAATCTGATGGGTGTTCATCACCTTGATCAGATCGGCAAACTCGCCCTTGCGCGAAAAGTCGTAGGTACGGGTAATATCCGATGCATAGCCATTAAAATTGGCACCGGCATCGATCAGAAATGACACATGCTGCTGCGGAGCACGGCGCTCAAAATGGGTATAATGCAGAATGGCACAGTTTTCGTTCAATGCCACTATATTGCCATAAGGCGTGTCATTTTCCATATGCTCAGTGGCTTGCAGGTAAGCCTGCTGAATACCATACTCGGACTCTTTGGCATAAAAAGCATCCCGTGCAGCCTTATGACCTAGCACGGCAAGGCGATTTGCTTCGCGCAGGCAGGTAAGCTCATAACTGGTCTTATAAGCACGGTGGAAGTGCAGGTAATTCATCACCGGCTCAGGGTTCATCTGAGTAAAGCCCAGTGCCTGTGCCACCTCAAGATACTCACCAATATACGCCAGGCTGGCTTTGTCGTACGGTAAGAATTGCTCAACCTGATCAGGCTGCAGTAGCAGTTGAATATCAAAGTAGTCGGCCCAGAAGTCGCTCGGCTCATCCGGTACTTTGTGCCAGAAATCCACCGGACGGTAGAAGATCAGCTTAGGCTTGTCTGTGCCATTAACCACCAGCCAGCAGTGCGGATTATCGATGACCGGTAACCATGCTTTGAATTGAGGGTTCACCTTGAACGGATAATACATATCATCCAGAAACTGGCGTTTGGCTTGTCCTGAGTGGATCACGAGTCCATCCAGGTTCTCACGTTCAATAATGGTCTTTGTACGCTGTTGCAGCGTTGCAATATGCTCAGCATACAAGTTTGCTAATTGTTCCATTGGTGTACCCATTTTTATTTAATTCGCTTGTGACTGAGTCTAACATAGCGCTACCGATTTAAAGAAGTAAAGTGGGCTGCGGTCGGCCTCGCTGTTGCGAGACAGACCAACAAATCTGTGTTTACTTACCACCGATCTGCATGTCCAGGATCCCAGCCAGGATATTACCATCCCGCCCCAATTTAGTGTGATAGACCTGACGATACGCCATCACGTTTTTCACGTAATCACGGGTTTCCCGGTATGGGATCAACTCTATCCATAACTCCGCTGGCATGGCTTCTTGTGGGATCCAACGCTTCACCCGATGAAAACCGGCATTATAAGAAGCCGTAGCGAGGATCTCATTGCCCTTGTTCTTACCTTTAAGATAATCGAGGTAATCTGTTCCAAGGCGAATATTGGTGGCGGGCTTCATCAACTGGCGCGTAGATACCCTTGATTTAGCGACATATTTAGCTGTGCTGGGCAGTAGCTGCATCAGCCCATATGCATCCGCATGCGAGCGGGCATCCGGGGCAAATGAACTTTCTCTGCGGGCGATCGCAAAACTCCAAGCCAGGTCCACGTCATGACGCTTGCTGTAACGTTCAAACAAATCATCGAACGCCATTGGGAAACGCAGATCCACATAGTTCCAGGCCTTGATCTGCGCCAGGGTATAAATGGTGCTGTCATACCAGTCGAGCTCGGCCGCCAGTACCGAGGCCGCCAGCTTTTCCGCTGTACTTGAGGTATTGGTCAGATAATTCCACTCACGTCGTGCAGCGGTGAAGCGCTCCAATTCGTACAACGCCTTCGCCCGCTTAAATCCGGGCGCCTGCGACACTTTCGCAACAATACTGGGCGGCACATTGAGTGGCTCGGCATTGAGTTGCGCAGGTAAGTCCAATCGCGCAGCAGCAAGGAAACCATAGTAATCACGTTTTGGCGCAATCTCCCGCCACAAGGCCTGAGCCTTTTCCATCTGATTACGTTTGGCATAACTGTAGCCCAGCCAGTATATTTGCCCGTTACTTAAGTTATCCATGCCCGTGAACAACACCGCGATCCCTTCCCAGTCCTGTTCTTTGAGCATGTTACTCATCAGCCACTGGCGCAGCTTCTTGTCCTGCATCTCCTTAGGGACTTTATTCAACCAGAACTTCGCCTGCTCATGCCCTTTGGAAGCCAGCGCCAAAGCAAAGCGATAGGCCACACTATCGTGCTGCGCCTGGGTAAAGGTAAACATCGCCTGCAATTTGTCCCAGGCCCGCAGTGCCAGCTTAGGATCGCGCCAGATCAAGCGGCGCACACCATACACGGCAATTTCAGCCTCTCTGGCGGTGCGCTTCTTATAACGGTATAAGCCTGCTGAGGCGCTGGGATCGCGACGCACCTTAAGATATAGATCCGCCAGATAGGCTTCATTACGCGGCAGCAGGGTTTTCAGATATTTCAGCAATGAAGACTGGCCACCCTGCGCTGCATGGGTGATCCTTTGCCATACCAGCTCTTGTGTCCGATACCCGGCTTTTTGCCATTGACTAAACAACTTGTCACAGGCTTTCGGCTGTGATTTACCAACCACCCACAAAGGCTCCACCTGATCCAGAATGGCTTTTTCCGGCGCCCCCAGATCAAGTTGAAACTGTAAATAGGTACATTTCAGTTCCGCATTGCTGGTATCCTGATAATGTTCAATAAACAAAGCTTTTTTGTTGCGCCGCTTAAGGTAGCTCAGCCAGCTCTTACGTACCATCCAGTCCAGTGGCGTATGATCATATATTGACAAAAAGCGCCCAATCTCTTCCTGATACTTAAGTTTTGGATGACGCTTATAAAAGGTAGCCTCAACATAAGGCTTTAGAGGATGATCGAGTTCTGCAAGCGATCTCTTAAACGCCTGATAGTTACCACTCCAGGCCACCCGCTCTGCATCTTTAAACGCCTGATGTGAGTCAGCTGCATACCCTAAGTGACTCCAGGCTCCACCACACACCGCAAGGCAAGTGGCAGCTAAACGATTAAACCATAGTTTCATCATGCTTTAATTTTCATTCTCTTCGTTGGCAGTCAATGTTCTGGGGTGTCTAAATTGCTTGAGGTAAAGGCTCACTCCAAAACACCTTCCTTTCTCTGAGTTCCCTGCCCGGGCGCACTGTGTGCAGTCTGAGCTGCCATATCAATAGCATCAGACTATTATGGCGCAACTTGCCCGTGGCTTAACGTCCGGACGGACAACACCACCCGGAAAATATTCAGCGAATCCACCTTAGCATTGTGCCTAACCCTTTGCAGTAAACCTGCGGTAAATTTTTCATTGCAATTTTCTTTTAAAGACGCCACACTGGATGAAATGACAACTCATCGTACCAGTGTAAAAACACGGGAGAACATGTATGTTAATGAAACGCGAGTCCTTTGTTGTGGATTTCTGCAAAGGCAAAATCGCTGAGTTTAAGTTTTGTATGCCAGGTTCGGTCAACAAATTATCTCAGCAAACCCTGCAAGATTGTCATGCGGCGCTCAAAGAGCTGGCGCAACGCGATGACATCGACGGCCTGATCTTTAGCTCCGACAAAGACCACTTTATTGTTGGCGCAGACATCTTCGAATTCCTGCCTACCTTTGACCGCCCGGAAGCTGAGCTGGTTGAGTGGATCAAAGCGGCCACTGACGTCTTTGACGCGTTAGAAGATTTACCCTTCCCAACCCTGTCAGCGGTCAATGGCCTGGCACTGGGTGGTGGCTGTGAGTGGGTACTTGCTACCGATTATCGTATTGCTTCTGAAAGCGCCAAGATTGGCCTGCCGGAAGTGAAGCTGGGCATTATGCCGGGCTTTGGTGGTACTGTGCGTCTGCCGCGCCTGATTGGTGCAGACAACGCGATGACCTGGATCACCACAGGTAAAGAGAACCGCGCAGCCGATGCTCTGAAAGTAGGCGCCGTGGATGCGGTGGTTGCTCAGGATAAGCTGATGGACGCGGCACTGCGTACCATGGAACAAGCGGCAGCTGGCAAACTGGACTGGCGTGCCAAACGTCAGATTAAGCTTGACCCGCTGAAAATGAACCGTGTTGAGCAAGGCATGAGCTTTGCAATGGCAGAAGGCATGGTGATGGCCAAAACCAAAGGTCACTACCCGGCACCTGTGATGGCGGTTAAAACCATCAAGACTGCTGCCAATATGGGTCGCGACGAAGCCATGGCCGTTGAGAACGCAAGCTTCGCCAAGCTGGCCAAAACCGCTGAAGCGGCGGCACAAACCGGGATCTTCCTGGCCGATCAGTACATTAAAGGTGTTGCCAAGAAACAAGCGAAGCAAAGCCAGACTGACATCAAACAAGCTGCGGTACTGGGCGCGGGCATCATGGGCGGTGGTATTGCTTACCAGTCAGCGTACAAAGGCACGCCGATTGTCATGAAAGACATCAGCCAGGGCGCACTGGACCTAGGTATGGGTGAAGCGGCTAAGCTGCTGGGCAAAAAAGTCGAGCGCGGCCACATGAAGCTGGACAAAATGGTCGGCACACTGGCGCAGATCAAACCGACGCTGAATGACCGTGACCTGGAAGGCAGCGACATTATCGTTGAAGCAGTTGTCGAGAATCCGCAGATCAAGAAAACTGTACTAGCGGGTCTTGAGAAACAATTACCACAAGGCACCATCCTGACTTCAAATACCTCAACCATTCGCATCGATGAACTGGCTGAAGGACTGGAACGCCCAGAGCACTTCTGTGGTATGCACTTCTTTAACCCGGTGCCTAAGATGCCACTGGTTGAAATCATTCGTGGCGCGAAAACCTCGGATGAAACCGTTGCGGCTGTTGTCGACTACGCACTGAAACTGGGCAAGTCGCCGATTGTTGTGAACGACTGCCCAGGCTTCTTCGTGAACCGCGTACTCTTCCCTTACTTTGCCGGTTTCAGCCAGCTCGTCGTGGAAGGTGCTGACTTCACACAAGTCGATAAAGTGATGGAAAATGTCTTCGGCTGGCCGATGGGTCCGGCGTACCTGCTGGACGTTGTTGGGATCGACACAGCCAATCACTGTACCGGCGTGATGGCAGATGGTTTCCCAACCCGCATGGCACGTCAGGAGAAAGATCCGGTTGCCCACCTGGCCAACGCAAATCGCTTTGGACAGAAAAACCAGAAAGGCTTCTACCAGTATGCACCGGATCGCAAAGGTCGCCTGAAGAAGAGCAAAGACGCTGACGCCGTTGCCCTGCTGAGCGAGATTTGTGATGCATCGGCACAGTTTGACAAACAAACCATCATCGAGCGCTGTATGGTACCGATGATCAACGAAGTCCTGCTGTGTCTGCAAGAAGGTATTGTTGCCTCACCACAAGAAGCCGATATGGCACTGATCTACGGTATTGGCTTCCCGCCGTTCCGCGGTGGTGCATTCCGTTATCTGGATCAACTGGGTCTGGCAGAGTTCGTAAAAATCGCCGATAAGTACGCACACTTAGGCGAAATCTATCAGGTGTCGGAGCAAACCCGTGAGTGGGCAGCTGCCGGTAAAGTATTCTACAAAGTGGAGGGTCAGTAACATGGAACAGGCAGTAATCGTAGATTGTATTCGTACGCCGATGGGCCGCTCCAAGGGCGGTGTGTTCAAACACAAACGTGCTGAAGACCTCAGTGCCCACCTGATGAAAGGCCTGCTGGATCGCAATCCGGCAGTGGCACCGGATTCTATCGATGACATTTACTGGGGCTGTGTACAACAAACCCTGGAGCAAGGTTTTAACGTAGGCCGTAATGCCGCCCTGCTGGCTGGTATTCCACACACCGTACCCGCTGTTACGGTCAACCGCTTATGTGGTTCATCCATGCAGGCACTGCATGACGCGGCACGTGCGATTATGACTGGCGCCGGCGATACCTACCTGATCGGCGGTGTTGAGCACATGGGCCACGTCCCTATGACGCACGGTAACGACTTCCACCCGGGTCTGTCGACGTCTGTTGCACAAGCGGCCGGTGTGATGGGCCTGACTGCGGAATACCTGGCCACCTTGCACGGTATTAACCGTGAGCAACAGGATGCCTTTGCAGTGCGCTCACATCAGCGCGCCCATGCAGCCACGGTTGAAGGCCGTTTTGCGCGTGAAATTTTACCAATGGAAGGTCATGATGCCGATGGTGCGCCAGTACTGGTTGAACACGACGAAGTGATCCGCCCGGAAACCACCATGGAGGGCCTGAGCCAGCTTCGCCCTGTCTTTAACCCGGCTTCCGGCACAGTCACAGCTGGTACATCATCTGCTCTGTCGGATGGTGCTTCAGCCATGCTGGTCATGAGTGAAACGAAAGCCAAAGAACTGGGCCTGCCAATTCGTGCACGCATTAAGTCGATGGCGGTTGCAGGTTGCGATCCGTCCATCATGGGTTACGGTCCGGTTCCTGCCAGCCAGAAGGCACTGAAGCAAGCTGGCCTGAGCATTGAAGATATTGATGTGGCAGAACTTAATGAAGCCTTTGCTGCACAATCTTTACCGGTACTGAAAGATCTGGGCTTACTAGATGTGGCTGATGAGAAAGTGAACCTCAATGGCGGCGCCATTGCGCTGGGTCACCCGCTGGGCTGTTCAGGCTCACGGATCAGCACCTCTCTGATCCATATTATGGAAGACAAAGGCGCGAAGTATGGCCTGGCGACCATGTGTATCGGTCTCGGTCAGGGCATTGCAACCGTCTTCGAGCGAGTTGAAGACTAAGCTAAAACGACATTCCCTAAGATTTAACTTGGTGACCAAGGCAAGCTGCTTCGTGTAGCTTGCCTTTTTTCGTGATCGGGTATCTGAACTTGCATATTTATTTGTCACTTCAGGCGCGCTAGAATAGGCGCTTTATTTTTAAAGGGTACCGCCATGAACTTTGACAACACTGACCACACTCTCGACGCGATTGGCTTACGATGCCCTGAGCCCGTGATGATGATCCGTGGCAAGGTGAGGAAAATGCAGGAGGGTGAAACCCTGTTGATCCTGGCAGACGACCCGTCTACCACCCGGGACATTCCCAGTTTCTGTGAGTTTATGGATCACACTCTGGTGGCGAAAGAAGTGGATAGCGTCCCTTATCGCTATCTGGTGAAGAAAGGGAAATAACGCTAAAGCTGGTGCAACAACCCCACCAGCTATTTTAATTCCCGGACTACACGAGAATTGGACATTCAACGCAAGAGTACCAACCACGATGCCAGGTCGCTAATTCTTGTTGCGGGTTACCACCATTGATCGCCGGTGTCGCCTGCTCGGCCAGGACTTGCTTGCCAGAAAGTTGTTTAACTGCTTTTTTATTTAGTTTGATTTTCATTGTATTTCCTTGTTTTTATATTGTTTAACTCGTAATTAACAATAACAAAACATTTCAAAAAGCTCAATATTCGATCAAAATAAATTACGCAACAAGTTTATCTTTCCCGATATTAACTGAATTTGATATTAATCACGCTGCACTATGATCTGTGGCGTAGCGCCTCTTAAATCCAGCGAGATTCGATACCAGCCCTTTCTGTCGGGCATAAATCCAAAGTAGTTGTACACAGTGTCACAATCCGCGATAACCGGTTTACCCAGGCTCACTTTGCCATCATAGCGAAAACCGCAGTTATAACCCGGCGTCCATTTCGCATCGGCAACTTTAAATTCGTACACTTTTCCCGGACTCATAAAGCGCACCCGTACACTGTACAATCCCGTCTGAGTCTGTGTTAGCCGATAGACTTCGTCTGCATCCCACAAAGTAAAGTCGCCACGTAAATACATCGGCCTGTCCATAACAAGAGACGCATTAGTGCTTGTTGTCTTCTGTCCGGAGGAACTATCTGCTGGCTGATGTGGGGCCGTCGAACAGGCGCTTAAACCCAATGCGATTACTAACGCAATGATATGCTGTTTCATTGTTAATCCCGATCACAAAAATAAAAGCCAGCACGAATGCTGGCTTGTTTTAAGATTAGCTGCCTTAGTTTTGTAAGACAGAGATGTCCGCCGTATTGAGGAACAAACGGCTCAGCTGGCTAAGCAGTGCGAGGCGGTTTTGTTTAACCGCTTCATCATCAGCCATTACCATGACATTATCAAAGAAGTTATCTACCGCTTCACGCAGACTTGCCAAACGCGTCAGCGCTTGCTGATAATCACCTTGTGCATAGACTGGAGCCAGTTCGGCAGTCAGTGCAGCCACTTCTTTCGCCAGTTGCTGCTCGGCGGCTTCTGACAACAACGCGGTATTGATTTCAGCGTCGCTGGTCACATTGTTTTTCGCGAGAATATTATTAACGCGCTTATTTGCTGCGGCCAACGCTTCTGCCTGATCTAACGTTCTGAAATGGCTTACCGCTTTCACACGGCGGTCAAAATCAACCGGCTGAGAAGGACGACGCGCCAGTACAGCCTGGATCACATCAACAGCGATCCCCTCATCCTGATACCAGGCACGGAAACGGCCCAGCATAAACTCAAACACATCTTCACCAACATTATCGTTGCTCAGCTTGTCGCCGAACAATGTACGAGACTTTTCGACCAGCGCATGAATGTCCAGCTCGAGTTCTTTTTCAACCATGATACGCAACGCACCAATGGCAGCACGGCGCAGTGCAAACGGGTCTTTATCACCTTTGGGGATTTGGCCAATGCCAAAGATCCCAACCAGGGTATCGAACTTGTCTGCCAGTGCCACGGCACAACTGATCGGGTTTGACGGCAAGGCATCCCCCGCGAAGCGCGGCATATATTGCTCATTCTGTGCAACAGCAACCTCTTCCGCTTCACCGTCGATGCGCGCATAGTGCATGCCCATCACGCCCTGCACATCGGTGAACTCCATGACCATTTCAGTCATCAGATCCGTTTTACTCAACAAACCAGCGCGCTCAGCCAGTGCTTTATCGGCACCCAATTGCTCAGCAATAAAGCCAGCCAAAGCAGCAATGCGCTCGGACTTGTCTTTTAATGTGCCCAGCTGTTTTTGGAACAAGACCGTGCCCAGAGACTCCAGACGGCTCTCCAGGGTTTTCTTCTTATCTGTCTCAAAGAAGAACTGCGCATCCGCCAGACGCGGACGAACCACTTTCTCGTTACCTGAAATAACAACACTCGGGTCTTTACTTTCAATGTTTGAGACAAACAGGAACTTGTTGATCAGCTTGCCCGCTTTATCCAGTAGCGGAAAGTATTTCTGATCGTCTTTCATTGTGTAGATCAGTGCTTCCGCAGGAACCGACAGGAACTCTTCCTCAAACGACGCCACCAAAGTCACCGGCCACTCAACCAGGGCAGTCACTTCTTCCAGCAGGTCTTCATCCATCGCCACAACCGCGCCCAGTTTGTCAGCCTCTGCGTTGATCTGTTCACGGATAAGCGCTTTACGTGCTTCGTAGTCGGCAATGACATATGCCCCTTTCAGGGTCTCAAATGCTTCATCGGCGTGATTAATGCTCACTCGTTCAGGGTGGTGAAAACGGTGACCCTGAAGTTGGTTTGAAATGGTTTTACCTAATACTTCGCCTGTTACAACTTCACTACCAAGTAACGCAGCCACGGTGTGTACCGGGCGGATAAATTGCGTTTTATTAGCGCCCCAGCGCATGGGTTTTGGAATAGGTAATTTGGCCAATGATTTAGCAATGGCATCAGACAACAAAGCGCTTGCCTGCTGACCCGCTACGGTTGCGCGATGTAGCAACCAGGCACCTTTATCGGTTTCCAGTGTCTCGGCTTCTGATACTTCAATACCACAACCACGTGCCCAGCCCATCGCTGCTTTAGTCGGATTACCGTCAGCATCGAACGCGGCTTTCGTTGCCGGGCCGCGCTTCTCAACCACTTTGTCCTGCTGCTGAGTTTGCAGGCTAATTACTTTTAAACCCAGACGGCGTGGTGACGCGTACCAGCTTATATCTTCAAATGTCAGCTCAAGCCCTGTCAGTTCAGCCTGCATATTTTCGGCAAATGATTCTGCCAGCTTACGTAAGGCTTTTGGTGGTAACTCTTCAGTACCAATTTCAACGAGTAGATTTTCTGTGGTCATGATTAATCCTTACAAAGCGGGAATCCGAGTGCCTCACGGGCCTCATAGTAAGCCTGAGCACAGGCCTTAGACAGTGCACGCACACGTAAAATATAACGCTGACGTTCTGTCACAGAAATCGCATGACGGGCATCCAACAGATTGAATGCATGTGATGCCTTCATCACCTGCTCATAGGCTGGTAATGGCAGTCCCGCTTCGATCAGCTTCTGGCTTTCCAGTTCACACTGATCGAACTGCTTAAACAAAGCGTCAACATCCGCATGTTCAAAGTTGTAAGTCGACTGCTCGACTTCGTTCTGATGGAACACGTCGCCATAAGTCACACGACCCATAGGACCATCAGTCCAGACCAAATCATAGATGCTGTCCACACCTTGTATATACATTGCAAGTCGCTCTAAACCATAAGTGATTTCACCCGTAACCGGCGAACACTCCAGGCCACCGACTTGCTGGAAATATGTAAACTGAGTCACTTCCATACCATTGAGCCAGACTTCCCAACCGAGACCCCAGGCACCCAAAGTTGGTGATTCCCAGTTATCTTCAACGAAACGCACTTCATGAGTCAGGGTATCGATGCCAAGTGCTTCCAGGGATCCCAGATAC
Organism: Pseudoalteromonas sp. AWH4_217; assembly: GCF_056161105.1. Classification (NCBI taxonomy): domain Bacteria; kingdom Pseudomonadati; phylum Pseudomonadota; class Gammaproteobacteria; order Alteromonadales; family Pseudoalteromonadaceae; genus Pseudoalteromonas; species Pseudoalteromonas sp. AWH4_217. The sequence continues at coordinate 28,817 of NZ_JBSWYM010000031.1, forward strand.
AGCTCCTGAATGTTTTCAGGTGACGGCTTCAATACCACCTGGAATTGATAGTAGTGCTGCAGACGGTTTGGGTTTTCACCGTAACGACCATCAGTCGGGCGACGACAAGGTTGTACATACGCGCTCGACATTGGCTCCGGGCCAATCGACTTGAGGAAAGTCAGCGGATGGAACGTCCCCGCACCCACTTCCATATCCAGTGGCTGCGCGATCACACAGCCTTGCTGTGCCCAATAGTCCTGTAAAGCCAGGATCAACCCTTGGAAGGTTTTGATATCGTATTTTTGCATAGTTGGCTTATTTTTGTATGGTACATGGAACCCGATTTGCTCAATAAAAACCGCAAAGTATCGGGCTAATTATGTCTGAAAATTATGCTCAGTATACCGCGAGCGCAGCGCTGTTTTAAGCGTTATCACTAAAAAAGCGTGTAAAAATACCGCTCACCTATCTTAGAGTAAGGCCGGGCTGGAGAAGCTGAACTTCTCTCCTTAACTCACAATGTTCATCCCGGAACGCAAAAAAGCCACCCTATGAGAGGTGGCTTTTTGTCGAGTGTCATGAATTGTGAGAATCTATATCATCAATGATGAGAACTCACACACTTGTTTATACATCCAAGTTCACAACACGTAGCGCATTTTGCTCGATGAAATCGCGGCGAGGCTCAACCTGATCACCCATCAGGGTTGCAAACAATTGGTCGGCCGCAATGGCATCTTCAATAGTCACTCGTAACATACGACGTGCAGCAGGATCCATGGTGGTTTCCCACAACTGATCAGGGTTCATCTCACCCAATCCTTTATAGCGTTGTGTATACAAGCCACGCTTCGACTCTGCAATCAACCAGTCCAGTGATTCTGCGAATGTTTCGACAGGATGGGTCTTTTCACCCCGCTGTACATAACCACCTTCGCTGATTAGATTAGCTACGGCCTTACCTGTATTCACAATACGCACATAGTCTTTCGAGGTAATGAAGTCATAGTTCAGTGTATATGCTTTATCTACGCCGTGCTGGCGGATATTGACCACTGGATAGTACATATGACGCTCATCATCGTAGCTCACTTCTGCGCTGTAGATAGTGGCATCCTCATCATGATGATCCAGGTCAGCGACAAACGTTTGTATCCATTCCGTCACCTTAGCTTCATCACTCAGATCTGCTTCGCTCAGCTCGTTTTGATACAAGAGACGAGACATCATCGCACGCGGATATTTACGCGTCAGGCGGTCGATGACATTCAGGGTTTTCTGATAATCATGCACCATGTTCTCCAGACGGTTCCCAGAGATGCCCTCTGCGCCTTCACTTGAATAGATACTTGCACCATCCAGCGCCAAGGTCGTCAGGTAATCTGTCAGTGCGTGGTCGTCTTTAATATAACGCTCTTGCTTGCCTTTTTTCACTTTATAAAGTGGTGGCTGTGCAATATACACATAACCACGTTCGATGATCTCTGGCATTTGGCGATAGAAGAAGGTCAATAACAGCGTACGAATGTGCGAGCCGTCGACGTCCGCATCGGTCATGATAATGATACGGTGATAACGCAGTTTTTCTGGATCATATTCGTCACGCCCAATACCACAACCCAATGCAGTGATCAGCGTAGCAACTTCCTGAGAAGACAACATCTTATCGAAACGTGCCTTTTCAACGTTCAGGATTTTACCTTTCAATGGCAAAATGGCCTGGTTCTTACGGTTACGGCCCTGTTTGGCCGATCCGCCTGCTGAGTCACCCTCCACGATGTAGAGTTCAGATTCTGCCGGGTCACGTTCCTGACAGTCTGCCAGTTTGCCCGGTAGGCCCGCTAAGTCCATTGCGCCCTTACGGCGTGTCATTTCACGCGCTTTACGTGCCGCTTCACGAGCACGTGCCGCATCAATAATTTTGCTTACAACTGTTTTAGCATCACCCGGGTTTTCTAGTAGATACTCTGTTAGTTTTTCAGCCATTGCTTGTTCAACTGCGCCTTTCACCTCACTTGAGACAAGCTTGTCTTTTGTCTGAGATGAAAATTTTGGATCAGGTACTTTAACACTCACTACAGCAGTTAAGCCTTCACGCGCATCATCACCTGTCGCATTGCTTGCTGTTTTCGCTTTCTTGTTAAAGCCTTCTTTTTCCATGTAGTTGTTTAGCGTACGAGTCAGGGCACTGCGGAAGCCCGCTAAGTGTGTACCGCCATCGCGCTGAGGAATGTTGTTAGTAAAACAGTAAATATTTTCCTGGAATCCATCATTCCACTGCATGGATACTTCAACACTAATGCCGTCTTCACGTTCTGAAGTGAAATTGAATACATTTTGATGAACAGGCGTTTTTTTACGGTTCAGATATTCAACGAATGCCTGAATACCACCTTCATATTTGAAATGGTCTTGCTTATTTTCTTCACGCTCATCATTGAGAATAATGCTCACACCAGAGTTCAGGAAAGAAAGTTCGCGCAGGCGTTTTGCTAAAATATCGTAATGGAAGTTTGTATCAGAGAAAGTCTCCGCACTTGGCCAGAATCTCAGTTCAGTTCCGCTACTTTCAGCTTCACCAATCACACCCAATGGTGCATCTGGTACACCCATAGTGTATTTCTGCTGATGCACTTTGCCATCGCGACGGATTGTTAGTTGTAGTTTTTCTGAAAGTGCGTTAACAACAGAAACACCTACGCCGTGTAGGCCACCTGATACCTTATATGAATTATCATCAAATTTACCGCCTGCGTGCAGTACGGTCATGATGACTTCAGCCGCAGACACCCCTTCTTCAGGGTGTAGTTCCGTTGGGATACCACGGCCATTGTCTCGAACTGACACGGAACCATCAGTATGGATGGTAACGAAAATATCGTCACAGTGTCCTGCTAACGCTTCGTCAATGGAGTTATCGACGACTTCGAAGACCATGTGATGTAGTCCAGTACCATCATCAGTGTCCCCGATATACATTCCCGGACGCTTCCTTACCGCATCCAATCCCTTCAGTACTTTAATACTCGATGAATCGTAATTATCAGACATGGTGTATTCCAATTATTTTGTTATTAGGCGGCCATGTTCCACGTGGAACATCTCAACATTTCGTTTCATGGGTTCCACAATGGCCTGGATACTTTCGGAGTTTATTGCAGTAATAAACAGCTGTGACTGACATTCTGCAAGTAAGTGCGCGATGCTGAGCATCGTATCCTGGCTTAGCTCCGAAGGTAAATCGTCGATCAGCAATATGGATTGCTTCTCGGTCTCAGCCTCAATTAAGTTATTCTGTGCAATCTTTAACGCATAAAGAGTTAACTTTAACTGACCCCGAGACAATATATTTTCAACCCCGTGACCATTAGCATAAAAATTAAAATCGGCTTTATGCGGCCCCTTAGTTGTATAGCCAAGCTTGCTATCCCGCTCCAGCTGGGCGTTTAGCACATCAGCCAGATCCCCTTTCCAGCCTGCGTCATAGCGCATTTCAAGGCCTTTAAAGATGGGGCTTATATCCCCTATCTTATCAAAAAAATGACGCTCAAACCTACTTATATACGCCTTTCTGAACATATTTATTTGCTCTGCCAGACGTACGAATTCTCGGTCCCAAGTACGTATCTGGAGCCGGTACTGAGGCGGCTTAGTTTTGAGTAACGCATTACGCTGCTTAAGTACCTGATTGAAGTTTTTCCAGACGCTATAAAATTGATGTTCCACGTGGAACACCCCGAGATCTAGAAATTTTCTCCGCTCTTTTGGACCACCAAAAAACAACTCATAGCTTTCCGGTGTAATCACTTGTGTTGGTAATATCTGCGCCAATTCTGCAATTTTTCTACTCGATTGCCCTTGGATCCGCAACTGCGTTTCACCTTGCAGGTCTTTGCTAATTCCAATGGGAATAGACAAACTATGAAGCTGTTTTTTTCCATGAACGATGCACTTATTCTGTTCATGACGGATCATAAGCTTGTGTTTGTTAGTTCTGAATGAACGTCCATTGGAAAGGAAATAAATGGCTTCAAGCAGGCTGGTCTTTCCGCTGCCGTTCTCACCTAAAATGATATTAATCTGATCGCTTGGCGAAAAAGAAAGGGCCTCAATATTACGGAAATTATTGAGGCTAATTTGATTTAAACTCATTTAAGAGTACACACCTAACTTCTAAAGGCGCATCGGCATAACAACATACATTGCTGAATCGTCGCTCGCCCCTTCAATCAAGGCACTGCTGTTAGTATCAGCTAATGTAAATTGTACATCTTCCGTTTTAAGCGTGTTTAATACATCCAGCAAATATGACACGTTAAAACCAATTTCCAAGTCGTCACCCTGATAATCAACTTCTACGGTTTCTTCTGCCTGTTCCTGCTCAGGGTTGTTCGCACTGATCTTTAACATGCTATTCGACAGGTTAAGACGTACACCGCGAAACTTTTCGTTCGACAGAATTGATACACGCTGAAACGCACTACGCAGCCATTCACGGTTCGCATTCACCAGCTTGTCACCACCACGGGGTAACACTCGGCGATAGTCAGGGAAGCGTCCATCCACCAGCTTACTGGTCAAAGTAAATTCAGGATCTAAAATACGAATATGATTGCTACCAAATTGAATGGTCAAAGGTTCATCGTCAGCTGGCAACAATCGCATGATCTCTTGAACCCCTTTACGCGGGATGATCAACTGGCGTTGTGTATTAAGCGATTCCGACAACTGATGTTGCGCAATCGCCAGGCGGTGACCATCGGTCGCAACCGTTTTAATTTCACTGTTGTCGACCTCAAAGGACATCCCGTTAAGGTAGTAACGTACGTCCTGGTTAGCCATTGAGAAATGTGTTGCTTCTAACAATTGGCGTAGTTCCAACCGCGTGATCTGAAATTCAACCTCACCATCCCACTGCTCAAGATTAGGAAAATCTTCCGCAGCCAAAGTTGTCAAAGAGAAACGGCTTTGGCCACTAGTCAAAAGCAATTGATGTTCCTGGCTGCTTAATTGCAGCAAAGACCCATCGGGCAAACTCTTACAGATATCGAGCAATTTTTTTGCAGGCAAAGTAATACTTGCGTCTGCAACTTGCTCTTCCAACGTAACATTCGCAACCAGTTCAATCTCTAAGTCAGTGCCAGTCATAGACAACACACCTTCTTTTACCTCAACCAACACGTTGGATAAAATAGGCAGTGTGTGTTTTCGCTCAATGGCTCCCGAGACCTGCATCAAGGGTTTTAAAAACTGTTCTCTTGAAATCGTAATTTGCATACTAGGCCCTTAAGACGACAATGTTCTGATCAGGTTTTGATAATCTTCTTTCACTTCGTGACTTTCATCTCGCAGTGCTTTTACTTTACGGCACGCGTGTAGCACGGTTGTGTGATCACGCCCGCCAAAAGCATCACCAATTTCAGGCAAGCTGTGATTGGTTAGTTCTTTAGACAGCGCCATTGCCACCTGCCTTGGACGGGCAACTGATCGACTCCGACGCTTAGACAATAAATCAGACACTCGGATCCGATAGTACTCAGCCACAGTGCGCTGAATATTATCAATCGTGACGAGCTTATCCTGAAGTGCGAGCAAATCGCGTAGCGCTTCTTTTACAAACTCGATGGAAATAGGTCTGCCAGTAAAGTTTGCATTGGCTATCACCCGGTTTAGTGCCCCCTCCAATTCACGCACGTTGGAGCGTAATTTCTTGGCAATAAAAAATGCCACTTCATGAGGTAGATTGATATTACTCTGCTGCGCCTTTTTCATCAGAATCGCAACTCGTGTTTCCAATTCGGGCGGTTCAATGGCAATCGTCAGGCCCCAACCAAAACGAGACTTAAGTCGATCTTCAACCCCTTCGATTTCTTTTGGATATCTGTCCGACGTAAGAATGATCTGTTGATTGCCCTCTAACAAGGCATTAAAGGTGTGAAAAAACTCTTCCTGCGATCGCTCTTTATTGGCAAAAAACTGAATGTCATCGATCATCAGCGCATCAACACTGCGGTAGTAACGCTTAAATTCTTCAATGGCATTGTTCTGTAATGCTTTAACCATGTCCTGAACAAAACGTTCAGAATGCATGTAGACAATTTTTGCATCTGGCTTTTTATCTATGATGCCGTTGCCTACCGCATGTAATAGATGGGTCTTACCTAAACCTGTACCGCCATATATAAAGACTGGATTAAACGCTGACCCTGGGTTATCCGCAACCTGAGTAGCGGCAGCCTTTGCCAGCTGGTTCGACTTACCCTCAACAAAGTTATCAAACGTATAGTTTTCTTTGATGTTAGACTTCACCCCAGCAGATTTTGGGGCTGGTTCCACTTTAGTCGAGCTAGAGGCACCCGCCGGTGATGCAGCTGGTTTAGTCACCGTCCCGGCTTGTGTATTCTGACTACTCTCGCCTGAAGCCGGCGCACTATTGATCGCGCCAATAGGTTTACTACCTACATCAAATCGCAGTTCAGGCGCTTCGTCACCACAGATCTCTGTCAGTAACTCGCTGATGCGGTTTAAATACTTTTCTCTCACCCAGTCCAAAACAAATCGATTTGGCGCATAGATGGTCAAGGTATCTTCGGTACTTTCTGCTTGTAGTGGTCGCACCCACATATTGAACTGCTGAGAAGGCAGCTCATCTTGCAAAACATATAAACAACTTTGCCAAACCGACAGATACACGTCGCACTCCGAAATAGTTAATATTCCCGTACATAAAAACTCAGGATATCGCCAGATTTACCAACAAGGTTATACACAGCTAATCCAAAGGATCGACGGAAATGCTTGTTTATTATCATAAATACATAGGTGGAAGCCGGGTATTATGAGGGGATCTTATCCACAACATCAATATTGACTTTTTTAAAATTCAGGATCTTTCCCAGAAACAAACTCATCCGCTTGTTTTTATTGATATTTTATTTTTCACCCTGTTTATTGATCTTAGCAAAAATCCACCAAGATCTCATCAAAAAAACTCGATCATTTTAAGTTTTCCAGAGGATGTTGCCACTTTTCACCCAGACAATGTGGAAAACCTAACTTTGATCTGATCTGAGTTGATCACACTTCAGCACCGATCAGATCCGATCTAAATGCAGAGTATGATCGCTTATTCCAGGATTTAGATCCCACTCTATTCTATATATAGGTATAATGTGGCCTGTTTATTTCTGGGGATAGCAGAGCGAATGACCGTTTTTTGTTATTTCTGGCTAAAATCTATGCTTGATGGCGCGATTATGATTGACTTTCCTACGCTGCGGCATTAATATCTCGCGCTCGCAATGGCACCTGTGCCAGGATCGCGACCTGCATAGGATGTTTTAAACTTTAACCGATCGGATGGATTAGTTATGAAAAGAACTTTTCAACCTAGCGTTCTTAAACGCAAGCGTACTCACGGTTTCCGTGCACGTATGGCAACGAAGAATGGCCGTAAAGTACTAGCGCGTCGTCGTGCTAGAGGCCGTAAAGTACTTTCTGCTTAATATATAAGTGGAAGACTTTAGCTTCAGCAGGGAGTTACGTCTGTTAACTCCCTCGCATTACTCCCGAGTATTTAACGAACCCGCTCGCGCAGCAACTCCCTACTTTACTTTGTTAGCTAAACCCAATGATGTTGGACACCCGCGTCTTGGACTCACTGTTGCTAAAAAACGCTGTAAAAAAGCCTGTCAACGTAATCGCATTAAACGCCTTGCCCGTGAAAGCTTTCGTTTAAACCGTCATAAGCTGGATAACATAGATATCGTGCTGATGGTTAAAACCGGTGTTGATGAACAAACAAATGAAGAACTCAGCAAGCAATTGGCAAAATTATGGCGCAAAGTAAACGAGCGTTGTAAACCAGGTGCGCCTAAACCTCCACCCCATAAACGCCACAATAAAAAGCGCCCGGCGTCTAAACAACGTAATCCCAAACAGTCTTAACATCATAGCAAGTAAACGTATGTTGATTTGTCGTGCCAGCACGCTCTAAGTCTGCACCGTGTTTGCCGTGCAACGTACACACTCACTTGGCACTACAGCACGTTATTCATTTGCATCAAAAACCAGCGCTATAGACGATAAATCGAGTTCAACTGACTGTGAATTCGCTAAAATCGCATAGGGCTCAATGGCTATTTAGACCCCGATAAGGTAAAGTTAGCTCACCTTTTAATCGCCAACTTCCCCTATGTATTCAGGGATTGGTTATCAGTCTGACGGCATTATCATGAATCACTCCCCTTCCACAGTATCATCGCGCCTAGTGCAGCGTTGTAAAACGTGGATCCGGTGGCTATTGTCGCTATGCCAGACACTGATCAAAACACTGCTGCTAGGTGTGATCCGTTTTTATCAGCGCTTTATTAGTCCGCTGCTGGGACCACACTGTCGCTTTACCCCAACCTGCTCTCATTATGCAATTCAGGCAATTAATTTACATGGAATTGCAAAAGGGAGTTGGTTAGCGCTTAAACGCATATTAAAATGTCACCCTTTAAGTGCAGGCGGGTCTGATCCCGTGCCTGCTAAATCAACGCAAGATAAACAACACGAGAAATAAGAGCTGTTATGGAATCGCAACGCACGTTTTTATTTATCGGCTTGCTGCTGGTTACCTTTTTACTCTTCACAGAGTGGTCAAAGGAACAAACCGCAGCCAATGCTGATACCAGTGCCGTCACACAACAAGTGGTCGGCCCCGCAAACAATGACCAGGCCGACGTACCGGCTTCCAGTCAGGCTGATGTGCCAATGCAGGCCACTGTGGCTACTCGCTCAGTCATTTCGGTAACCACCGATGTACTGGCAGTAAAAATCGACACCCGTGGCGGTGACATTGTTGAGGCGAAATTGCTGCAACACGCCGAAACCCATGGCAGCGATCAACCTTATCTGTTATTGGGTGAGTTTGAAGGCAAAGAATACTTCGCACAAAGTGGTTTGATTGGCCTGAATGGTCCGGATGCATCAAGCCAGGGTCGCCCAGTCTACGAAAGCGCACAATCAAGCTACACACTAAATGGCGATGAACTGCGTGTACCGCTGACGTTTGTCGACAGTAAAGGCGTTCAGTTTAGCAAAACCTTTGTATTCAAGCCGGGGCGGTATGATGTTGCGCTGGAATACGATGTGACTAACTCAACTGCTGATCCAGTTCAGGTGCAACTGTACACTCAAATCAAGCGCACGGTTCAGGAAAAAGGCAGCATGGTTGACCAGACTTACCTGGGTGCAGCCTATGGCACCAGCGAAGAGCCTTATGAGAAATACTCTTTCTCTGATATGGCCGATGCTAACCTGAACAAAAATACTCAGGGCGGTTATGTTGCCTTTATCCAGCACTACTTTGTCAGTGCCTGGGTACCTGGTCAGGAGATAAACAACACCATTTACAGCTCGCTGCGTAATAACAACAGCATCATAGGTGTAAAAGGCGAAGCGACCAATATTCAAGCCAATAGCACCGCGCAGCTTACCGCCACTTATTATATGGGTCCTAAAGACACCGATGCGCTGGAAGCCTTGCAAAAAGATCTCGACCTGACCGTTGACTACGGTTGGTTATGGTTTATCTCGCAGCCTTTGCTAGAGCTGCTGAAGTTTTTGTACTCTGGTGAAGGATCATTCTTTGGTCTGTTTGACATCAATATTGGTGGACTGGGCAACTGGGGTTTGGCCATCATTGCTATCACCATTATTGTTAAGTCACTCCTTTACCCGCTCACTAAAGCGCAGTATACCTCAATGGCTAAAATGCGTATGCTGCAGCCAAAAATGCAGGCACTGAAAGAGCGTTATGGCGATGACCGTCAGAAATTCGGTCAGGCAATGATGGAGATGTACCGCAAGGAAAAAGTAAACCCTATGGGTGGCTGCTTCCCACTGTTACTGCAAATGCCTATCTTCCTGGCACTATTCTATGTATTCCTTGAATCAACAGAGCTGCGTCATGCCGAGTTTATGCTGTGGCTGACAGACCTGTCGTCAAAAGACCCTTACTATGTACTGCCTATCCTGTTTGGTGCCAGTATGTTCCTGACTCAGAAGCTGCAACCTATGACAGTGACTGATCCAATGCAACAAAAGATGATGACCTGGATGCCGGTTATCTTCTCTGTGTTCTTTATCTGGTTCCCGTCAGGTCTGGTTCTGTACTGGCTGATCTCTAACCTGATCTCAATTGCCCAGATGCTTTATATCTATCGTGGTATGGAGAAAAAGGGCATGAAGGTCCGCGGTTAATACCGAATATAGATTAAAGCAGAAACGGTCCATTACGGGCCGTTTTTTTATGTCTGCGATTACCACCAAACGGCCAGTCTCACAGTCTCACAGTCTCACAGTCTCACAGTCTCACAGTCTCACAGTCTCACAGTCTCACAGTCTCACAGTCTCACAGTCTCACAGTCTCACAG